>NZ_CAJYMO010000115.1 GCF_913776365.1 uncultured Chryseobacterium sp.
CTGAGGATGTCCGGGAAGAAAGGGGTACGGCAGCTTTCCCTGTTTGAGGTCGCCATTATCATTGCGCTGGGCTCAGCAGCCGGAGATCCGATGTTCAACAAAGAATCTTCCATTCTCACTTCCGTAGTGGTATTTGCGGCCATTATCATCCTCTACCGGCTGATTACTTTATGGGCGAGCAAAAGCGAAAAGTTCGAAAGGATTATTGAAGGCGATCCGCTGTATGTAATTGAAAACGGAGAATTCATATTATTGGATAACCTCAGCCATACTTTTGCCAAAGATGAATTTTTTGCCGAGATGCGGCAGGTCAGCATTGAGCATCTCGGCCAGATCAAAACCGCTATCCTGGAAACCAACGGAAAGATCAGTTTTTATTATTTTGAGGATAAAGACGTAAGATACGGTTTGCCGATACAGCCTAAAGTCTATGAAAAAAAATCGGAGCAGGTTCCGGAGGCCGGTATGTATGCCTGTACGTATTGCGGCCATACGGAAGAACTGCAACAGGGAATATCCCATTGTCCCAACTGCAAAAGAAAGGAATGGGTGGAGGCCCTGAACACAAAAAGGCTGACGTAATCCTGATCGTTACTCCGGCAGCACCGGCGGTGCCATTCTGCGGTTTTTCGTATTTAATGTTCCCAGAAAAGCTTCCAGCTGGGCAATTTCCTCATCGGAAAGATCCAGCAGCCGCATCATTCCGGACTTCTCTGAATTCAATGCAGTGCCTTTATATAAAGTTGAAGGATGGCCAGGCTTTTCAGGATTTCCCTTGCTGTAAAACTGGATGACTTCTGTGAGGGTTGTAAACAATCCGTTATGCATCCAGGGGCCGGTACGGTTGACTTCACGTAATGAAGGCACCCGGAATTTTCCGGCATCTTCCGGCTTTTGAGTGACGATAAATCTTCCCAGGTCTTCCTGCTCCGATCCTAAAAGCGAGGTCCCGATATTTTCAAAACGGTGATTGGAAAAGTACCCCGAATTATGGCAGTTGATGCATTGTGCCTTGGTACGGAACAGATGCAGGCCCATCACTTCATTATCCGTAAAAGCATCGGCTTTTCCGTCAATAAACTGATCAAACTTACTGGGTGGACTCACGATGGTCCGTTCAAATGCAGCCAGAGCCTTTGAAATGTTATCTTTCGTAACCTTTTTACTGCCGAATGCTTTTTGAAATAAGACTTCGTATCCTTTGATCTTTGCAATTTTTCCTGCCGCGATATCGATATGCCCGCTCATTTCCCGCGCATCCTGTATGGGCATCTGCGACTGGTTTTCCAGCGAAGCGGCACGGCCGTCCCAGAACAGCGTACCTGCATACGCCGAATTCAGTATCGTCATGGCATTCCGGGTTCCGAGCTGGCGGTTGTGGCCGAAAGAAAAAGTACGGCCGTCTCCCCATGCCAGTTCCGGATCATGGCAAGAAGCACAGGCAATCTGGTCAGACGCGGAAAGCCGCGGATCAAAAAAAAGCGTTTTTCCCAGCACGACTTTCTCTTCGGAATAAGGATTATCCTCCGGGAATTGTAGTTCCGGCAAATGTCCGATTTCTGAAAAGTAAGGCTCCGCTTCGGCATCCAGCATGGGCTTCGGCCATGTTGCCGGATCACCGGAAGCGTATAATTTCCGGAGCCGGGCAATAAAGTCCGCTCTTTCGCGGATTTCCCTGTTTACCGTATTGCCCAGGCAGTTCTGTAAGAAGGAAATCGATAAAAAAGCGAGCAACATCCAGCTCAGCACAGTTTTCATAAAGATAATGTTTGAACAAAATTAGGATTATTGCCGGTAAAAACAATATTCCCTTTCAGGAATTCTAAGCGTACCATCCTGACAGAACCCCTGGTACATACCACTTCCCTGCCTTTAAGAAAAACAAAATGCCTTTATTTGGAACGATTAACGGAGAACGGGCAAGCCTGATGTTAAAATCAGCATATTTTTTGTTGGCTTTACAGTACACCTAATCTTCCGGTCATGAAAATAGCAACCTATAATGTAAACGGCATCAATGCCAGGCTTCCGGTACTGCTCCGGTGGCTTGAAGAGGCACAGCCGGATGTGGTCTGCCTGCAGGAACTGAAGGCTCCTCAGGAAAAATTCCCCATCGAAGAAATTCACAGGGCAGGCTATAAGGCGGTCTGGCATGGACAGAAAAGCTGGAACGGCGTGGCTATCCTTTCGCGGGAACATGAAATTACCGAGGTGCAGCGATCGCTGCCGGGAGATGCCGATGATGTACAGAGCCGGTACCTTGAAGCGATCATCGACCAGAAAGTCATCTGCTGCCTGTACCTGCCGAATGGCAATCCTTATCCCGGACCTAAATTCGACTATAAGCTTTCATGGCTGAAACGGTTTAGGAAAAGAACGGATGAACTGATTGAAATGGATCTTCCTGCTGTACTTATAGGCGATTTTAATATCATTCCCACTCCTTCGGATGCATACAGGCCTGAGCGTTGGGACAATGATGCATTGTACAGGCCTGAGGTGCGTGAAGCATTCCGTGAACTTCTGGAGAAAGGCTGGCTGGATTCCGTCAGAACACTTTATCCTGAAGAAAAAGTGTACACCTTCTGGGACTACCTGTATAAATCCTATTCGAGAAATGCAGGGCTGAGAATCGATCATATTTTAATAAGTCCTTACCTGACCGGTTACCTGAAAGGCGGTGGCGTCGATAAGCACGTCCGCGGCTGGGAGAAAAGCAGCGACCATGCACCGGTATGGATTCAGCTTGAATAATCAGATCATCTGTTCCCTACCCCATAACGGTAAAATATACCATAACCGGATTCAAATCTAACATACTGACCGGTTTAGTCGTCATAACTTTGCATTTTTATATCACCACACAATCATTTTTATATGAAAACTGAAATTAAAACCTTACTTGTTCCTGTAGATTTTACAGAAAAATCAAATAATGCCGTTACCATGGCGGTCCATATGGCCGGAAGGCATGAAGCCCGGATCATCCTCTTCCACCATTTCAGCAATTATTATATTATTGACAGGACGGGCAAGCAGGCCGTAGGTACCGATACCGTTCAGGAAAACTTTGCCCTGGCCGAAAAAGGACTCAGGGAGATGAAACATTCTGCAGAAAAACAGAATCCTCTCCTTAAGGTGGACAGCGTCATCGGCAACAGCACCATGATAGACAGCCTGAACGAATGTATTGTTTCGGAAAACGTAGACCTGGTGGTAGCAGGAACTTCGGGCAAGCAGAGAATCAGGGAATTTTTCCTGGGCTCAGCTTCCTATGAGATCCTCACCGGGGCACACTGCTCGGTGCTGCTGGTGCCGGAAAACTGCCATACCTACGACTTTGAAAAGATTCTTGTCCCGGTACGCGTAACAGAGCATCTGCATGATAAAATGGTGCTTTCGCAAACCATTGCCCGGAAGAACAATGCCAAAATCAGTCTGCTGGGAGTCTGTAAAGAAGAAGACGCGGACCGCATCAAGGCAGCTTATGACGCGTTATGGGAAACGCTGTCCAAAGGGATCATCGAATACTCAACCTCGTTTCTGTTGACAAAAGACAAAGCCCTGCAGATTTCAAGGTTTTCAAAGATAGACCATGCCGATATCATCATCCTGAATTATCATGATGAGAATAACTGGAAGTCGCTGTTTTCAGAAAATTTTTTCAAACAGGTCATCAATCTAACCGATATCCCCCTGTTTTTCATGAAAGATACGGCAGGTATCAAAAACACAATTGCCGGAGAAAATAAGGTTAACAACAATGCAGGATTTGATATTACCCTGCCCAATCCGGGATAATGATAAAACAAAATATGATAACACTTGATATTTACACTGAAAAGAACACCCTACATGATGATGAGAAAAATGAAGTGGCAAGCTTTCTCTTCCGCCACCTGGAACAATACGGAGATCCTCAGCACGATATCCTGGAAGCCATCAATTATTCAATGGGCGAGCAGGATAAACCCGGCGGTTTGCTGATCACCGCAAGAAATCCGGCCGGGAAAACCGTAGGAGCCGTTGTGGTCAACAGGACCGGTATGAGCGGCTATATCCCGGAATATATCCTTGTCTATATTGCTACTGATAAAGCGATGCGTGGACAGGGAACAGGCAGATTGCTGATGCAGAAAGCCATCGATTCCGCAGATGGCGATATCGCACTCCACTGCGAACCGGAGAATCCGGCAAGGCATCTGTATGAGAAGCTGGGATTCAGCAGCAAATACATAGAAATGCGGTTAAAAAAATAAGATGTCGTACATTACTTTAGATAAAGAAAAACTGATCCATAATTACCGCTTCCTCAACGCCCTGTTTAAAGAACATTCCATTGAATGGGCCGTCGTGGCCAAACTTCTCTGCGGAAATGAGCTGTTCCTGGAATGCCTCCTGGAAATTACCGACCGGGATGTCTGCGATTCACGGCTGAGCAATCTGAAAAAGATCAAAAAAATTGCTCCGGCTACCCGCACCATCTACATCAAGCCTCCGGCTAAGAGACTTGCAGCAAGTATTGTGAAGTATGCAGATGTAAGCTTCAATTCTGAGCTGGATACGATAAAGGCCCTTTCTGAACAGGCGGTACAGCAGCAAAAGCTCCATCAGATCGTCATTATGGTGGAAATGGGCGAACTGCGGGAAGGCGTGATGTCAGATAATCTGAAAAAGCTTTACGGAAAAATCATCCGGCTTCCGGCTATTGAAGTGGCCGGCATCGGGATGAACCTGAATTGCCTGAATGGTATTTTGCCCGACCGGGAGAAGCTGTCTCAGCTCATATCCCACACAAAAGACCTTGAACACAGTTATCACCGGCCCATTCCTACAATTACCGCCGGATCATCGGTAACCGTTCCGCTGCTTTTTTCGGGGGAAGTTCCTCATGAAATCAATCATTTCAGGATCGGGGAAACCCTTTTCTTCGGTACGGATGTCTTCCATGACCGGAACATCAGCGGCATGTACCAGGACGTGTTCAAAGTGACCGCAGAAATACTGGAGATTACTGAAAAACCTATGGTCCCGAACGGCCTGTCCGGTACCAACCTTACCGGAGAACGCCCGGTATTTGATGAAAACAACCGGAACAAAACCTCTGTAAGGGCTATCGTTGATCTCGGACTGCTGGATATAGACCCCTCCGATATTTTTCCGCTGCAGGAAGGCCTGGAGATCATAGGAGCAAGCTCCGACATGATGATCCTGAATATCGGTGAGGGCAGCCCGGATCTGAAAGTCGGAGACACCCTCGATTTCGGAATGAATTATATGGCGGTGCTCAGGACAATGAACTCCGAATATGTAGATAAAAAGGTGGAGCATGCCTCCGTTACCGGGATGAATATCCCGGAACCCTGCCATTGGCCTGCAGTGCCGGCCTGACCACTCCACCCTACCGTAGCTTTTCTGCGGTATTTTTCTATCTTTATACGCAGACTCTAAAACTCTATCTTGGATCACAAAATAAAAACCCTTCATCTCCAGCACCTTAACAGGTCCCATCACCTCCGTAATGAAATGATGATCCAGCCTGTTGCAGAATTTTTTAACAAGAACAGCCCGCATCATCAATATAAGAACCGGTTTTATGCCGTCTTCCTTTTCAGAAACGGCTGCGGTTCCCTGAGTATCGATAACCAGGAATTCCGGATCTGTGCAGACCGTTTCTTTTTTATCAATTACCACCAGATCTACCATTTCCGGGAAGTTTCCGCAGAGGGTTTCGTATGCATGTTCACCAAATCATTCTACAACCATGTGTATACCGGCAACCGGCTGATCAGGAGCGACAGCATTCTCACCAATGTCCCTCCTTATTCCGATATGGAAGGATCCGGCGGGAAAGACCTGTGGCAACGATTCAGGCTGCTGCAGCGGGAGTTCTCCAAAAACCACCCGCTTTCCAGGGAGATCCTCTGCCTCGAACTGAAAATTCTGATCCTTCAGTATCTTCGGAGTGCAGGCGCCATTGAAGCGCCGGGCCGGGCTGTCCATCATAAAAAACAGCTGGCTGAGCAGTTTTCAGAACTTGTAGACAAGCATTATAAAGAATTCAGGACTACCGCTCCTTATGCAAAGATGCTTAACATTACCCCGAATTACCTTAATGCCTTAACCAAGGCATACTCAGGTTTTACAGCAGGGCAGCTGATCAAAAACAGGGTAATCCTTGAAGCGGAGCGTCTTCTGATGCATACCGCCGCTTCCGTTTCTGAAATCTCCTATGAGCTGGGCTTTCATGACAATTCCCATTTCGGTACCTATTTTAAATCGGCAAAAGGAATTTCACCGCAACGGTACAGGACGGAAAAATCCCGGCCCGATATTTTCTGATCTTCCTACTGACCCAAAAAAGATCAAGCCTTCTGTTACCGATATGAAAAAACTACTGACTGCATTTGCCACAGGAATCTCCGGAGCCGTTGCCCTCATCCTGATTTCAGGATACGGATATATTTTTAAGGCTATTGCCATGAATCTGAAAAGAGGGCCGCTGACACCTTCCATAGATGACGAAGAAAAATTCCCTTCCCGGCCTATTCCTAATTCCCGGCCGGCCCCATGGAAAAAAAGCAGCGCCTGCAATGCCGTCCGCCTTCCGGAAGACGTTCTCAAAGAACTCAGAAAAACAAGGGCATCCTCTTTGGTGGTCATCCGGAATAACGAACTGGTTTTTGAGCAATACTGGAAAGATCATGATCCCTCTTCCCTGATGAATTCCTTTTCCATGGCCAAAGGTATCCTTTCGGTACTTACGGGCTGTGCCATTGATGACGGCTACCTGGAATCCGAAGACCAGCTGATCTCATCCGTTTTCCCCAGGTACAAGGACAGTACTTACGGAAAATTTCTGACTTTCCGGCACCTGATGACGATGCAGGCCGGGCTCGACTGGAAAGAAGAATACCACCATCCGTTTGCCGAAAACTCAAAACAATATTTTATTGATGACCTGGCATCCCAGGTTTTTGATATCGAAGTGAATAAAATGCCGGGACAGCAGTACGAATACCAGAGTGCCGCTGCCCAGCTGCTGGGCCTCGCTCTCAGGAAAGTTACGGGCAGAAGCCTCGCAGAATACCTTTCGGAAAAACTGTGGAAGCCTCTCGGAGCGGAATTTCCTGCCAGATGGAGTACCGACGAGAAAGGGGTGGAAAAAGCGTTCTGCTGCATCCATGCCACCGCACGGGATTTCGCAAAACTGGGACAATTGATTATGCAAAATGGTAAATGGAACGGGAGACAGCTCATCAGCGAGGAGTTTTGTAAAAGACTGCTGGCCCCTACTTCCGTAAATGATGCTTTCTGCTATACCGTGTGGGCTGATGATGAAAGTGAAGTACAGTACCGCTTTTTCTACGGATTCCTGGGCCAGTTCATCATTATGATTCCTGAACGGGACATGGTTGTGGTAAAAACCGGCTTCTACAACCGGCTTGATGTCGATAAGAAGCAAAGGCCGCTCCAGGTAAAGCTGATGGCAGAAAAGCTCGCAGCAATCTTCTGACGGCAGAATGCCTATGTTGAGGCGATATAAACCCTTCTTCTAATGCCTGCCAAAAATAATTGCTTCACGCTTTTCTCCGTATTCTGAAATATTCACCTATCTTTGCAATATATTGCTTACCTGCTGATATTCAAAATCATTCAGAACATTTTTTATCAGGAAATCTTCCGTGCAGCAGTACCGTGCAGCAGAAGAGTGTCGGCGGTTCCCATGGATCCGGTCTGTAGATCCTTTTCCATGGACAGAGACAAAGCAGCGGATAAAAAGAGGCATAACAGGAGCGTAAGCAAGCAACACAACCAGCCTGCCGGCAATACAGCAACAGGGTATTGCAGCACGCAAAATAATTAATATTCATTGTAATACATGCATAGATTTTTTTCAGATTCAGACAGCGATACCCTTCTTGAGATCCTCAGACAGTCAGGTGATGCCACTGCTATTTATACAGGTCCTGAATTCCGGATTCAGTTTGTAAATGATGCCATGCTGACCATCTGGGGAAAAGACCGGTCCGTTCACGGCCTTACCTTTAGAGAAGCACTTCCTGAAATGGACGGCCAGCCGTTCTCCGATATCCTGAATGAGGTCTTGAATACGGGAAAAATATTCGAAGCCAGGGATATGGCTGCCACCCTGAAGATCAGCGGAACCCTGGTTACTTCTTATTTTGATTTTATCTTCAAGCCTATCTTAAATGCAGCAGGTGAAGTCTTCAGCATCCTCCATACGGCAGTGAATGTTACCGAGCGGATGCATGCCTGGAAACTCGTCCGGGAAAAAGAAGACCGCGAGCAGCAGATCAATGAGGAGCTTATGGCTGCCAATGAAGAATACCATGTAACCAATGAAGAACTGAATGAAACCAATAACCGACTGATCAAAAGCATCAACCAGAAAAAGGAACTGGAAGAAATATTAAGGAGCAGCGAAAAAAGGATGCAGGACATCCTGGAAACAATGGCGGAAGGAATGGGCATTACCGATATAAAAGGACAGATGGTCTATGCCAATCCTATGGCGCAGCAGATCCTGGGGCTTTGCGAAAGCGATATCAAGGACAGGACCTTTGATGATCCGCGGTGGCAGAACCTCAGGCTGGACGGAACCCCTTTACCTTCCGAAGAGCACCCCATGTCCATTATGAAAAGGACCGGCAAACCTGTTTATGATCATGAAATCGGGGTCCAGCCACCGGACAGGGATGTTTTTTATATCTCCATCAATGCCGCCCCTATCTTTAATAAAGACGGCCATTTTGCCGGCGGTATCGCCACCTTTACAGACGTAACGGCCAGGCGGATGATCCTGCAGGGCAAAGATGATTTCATCAGCATTGCAAGCCATGAGCTGAAAACCCCTGTTACCGCACTGAAGGCCTCGCTTCAGCTTTTGCAGCGCTCCCACCATAAATTGCCGGACGAAGCCCGTACCAAGCTTTTAACCCAGGCGATGAAGAGCCTGGAAAAACTCTCACAGCTGATCGCCGACCTTCTGGATACCAGCAGGATGGAACAGGGATATGTAAAGCCGGAGAAAAAAGCATTTACTTTTCGTCAGCTGCTTGAAGACTGCTGTTCAGACCTCATTCAGCAGGCGGATGCATCTATTGTCTTTGAAGGTGATGTTTTAAAAACCATTGAGGCGGATCCGCAGCAGATCGGGCAGGTCATCATTAATTTTGTGACCAATGCCATCAAATATGCACCGGGTTCAGGAATTATCATCAATGCGGAAACAACTGAATATAATGAGTTAAAAATAAGCGTGATCGATCAGGGCCCCGGTATTCCCCAGGACAAACTCGCCCACCTTTTCAAACGGTATTACCGTACGGATTACCGGGGACAGAAGTTTACCGGGCTGGGACTGGGACTGTACATCAGCGCGGAAATCATCAAGAACCACGGCGGGCAGATCGGTGTGGAAAGTGAGATTTCAAAAGGAAGCAGATTTTGGTTCACATTACCGCTTTAGCACGTCATCACCTCACCTGCAGTCAGAATTTGGTGGATGAAAGCAGCAGTCATAAAATCAGTACCCTCATGAGATCGCCTGTCTCTCCATCCTGATCTTATCCAGTTCCAGCTTAAAGCAGCCCAGGATAAATTCACTGTAATAAAGCTGGGCCTTCAGCGGCAGCGTACGTGAATGGAGATCCAGTTTTTCAGAAAGAATGATCTTCCCATGACGGGAGATGGAAAAAAACGCATAGAGCTTGTGTTGCGATTCCTTTACGGCAGCAGCATATCCGGTAACGGCAATTGACCAGTCGGTTCTGAACTTTGCCGCTACCTGCAGAGCCATTTCTTCAGCAATATTGGGAGATACTCCATGGCAATAGGAAGCTTCATCCTGATCGATATTAAAAAAATCCAGTTCGCCGTTGATTTCCTGTTCAGTAATTCCTCCTTTGAAAAAACGCGAGGCGTCTTTTACCTGCGAAAATGAAAACTGTAAAAACCCTGATGTTACAGTCTCCGCAACAGATACCGTCTCATGAACAGCAGCCAGCTCCTCACCTATGAATTCCAGCAGATTCTGTAATTCCACCAGAAAATGGATAAATGATTTTGCATTGAGCTGCTCAATGGTCAATTCAATTTTTGAAGGTTTTAAAATCATAGGAGATAATTTTGCTAAGCCATTTTTTCTTCTGAGAAATTCCCGGCTCTCTATCCAACATCCTGAAAGACACTTAACAAGAGAGAAATTCAACAGTAGATCAGTCCTATCTAAAATTACGCCATTATGATGAAAAAAAATATTTTGTGGTATGGTTTATCGTATTCCTGCCAGTACATATCCGATAATCAGCGCCATGATGGCCACAATAATTATTTTGATATAACCGGTTTTGTTTGCTTCCGATTTTTGCTGCAGCCTGGCATTTTCATGGGCAGCGGTTTCAAGGGCAGCTTTTAAAACGGCTGTTTTTTCATTTACTGCCGCCTGTATGTTCTTTTCATACAGGGCAGCCAGCTCTTTTTTTGCCGCTTCTGATTCATCCTGGTACTGTTTCTGCTGAGCGGAAAAGTTTTTATAAAGGTCCTGCAACTGCTCTGAGGCGTCTTTCTGCAGCTTCTTGAATTCTTCATTTCTTCCGGCCAGCTGCCCGGTTAAGGTCTCCACCTGCTTACCGTAGGTTTCTGTCATCTGCCCTTTCAGCTTTTCCATCTCTTCATTACGGACTTTCAGCTGATCATTGAAAGTCCTGGTCTGCTGTTCCATCTGCTCTTTAAAGGTTTTCTGGGCTTCGGTAAATTCTTCATTCTTCTTCCTCAGTTGCTGGGTAAGTGTAGTCACCTGCTCGGCAAACTGTCCGGAAACATCTTTTTTCACCTCTTCAATGAGCAGGGCCCGGGAATTTGATTTTTCCTCAGAAAGTTTACTGATCACCGCGTGAAGGCCGGCGCCGTAATCATGCGGAAGGTGGAACCTTCTGTCCGCCAGTTTATCTAACAGGGTCTCATCTACCGTGTGCCCCAGCGCAGTGATGGTAATACAGGGGAGATCAATGAATTTTTCCGCCAGGGAAAGGTTGTTGAAAACGTCAAAGCTCTGGCGGTCGCCGCCCCCCCGGACCAGGGCAATAATATCGTATCCGGCGGGCAGAATCCGTTGCAGCAGTTCAGAAACGGAAGTAGCCGAGGTAATATTACAGGTGAATTCATCAATTTCAAATTCCCTGGAGGAAACATCAATTCCTTCATAGAAATCTTTATGGACGATGGCCTGATGGCCATAGATGTTGGCGACTTTCACTTTTTCAGACCTCAGCACCTTGTTTCTGACAAAGGTTTCAAGATCGCGCGAACCTTTTTCCAGTTTTTTCTGAATCAGTTCATAACGTTTCAGATCTTCTTCGGAAACCGATTTTTCTTCCTGGGCAATAATTTCATCCACTACAAAAACGAGCTCAATACTTGAATTCTTAATCCGTTTTTCTATAAATCCGCGCAGGGTATAGATTTCGTTGTTTACGATCCTGCTCCTGAGCAGCCCGGGCATTTTGACACCGATGGACGTACTATCACTTTCAGAATACAGCAGGTCATAATAATAGTTGACGTATGCTTTTCCGCCGCCGTAGGAATACCGCCCTTTCAGGTAAATAAGATTAACGGTGGCATTCAGTTTTAAAGCATTGTTGAACAGTCCGATAACGGCTGCCGGTGAATAAATGGAATACGTAAGTTCGCTGCCCTGCATAATGAATAATCTGACGGATGAAACGGAAGTTCTTCACAAAGATAAGGCTCATGAGGAAATAAAAACCCGATAAAGCAATATTTTATATTCTATAAGGTAATATTTCATTTATAATAGACTGAAAGAATACGCTGAATTTCCTGGATTTCCCACCGTTCAGATCCCTTGTAAAATGTTCATTCTCCTCCCGGCCGACCGGTCAGTACAAATATCTTCCTGGGATTACTTCAGTAAAAAATTTTGCTGTTGTGGATTTTCACCAGATTCTGGGCTTCCATTTTTTTGATGGTCCGGATCACGGTTTCTACCCTGAGCCCGGCAAGCGTCGCCAGCTGGGAACGGGTGTACTGTACTTCAAAGCTGAACTTCGTATCAAAACCAAAATACCCTTTAATATGGTCCAGCAGTTTCTGAAGTTTGATCAGCGGATCCGTGATAGAAAGAAATGTGGAAATCAGATACCTGAAATGCAGCCGGTCTGCCGTATACCGGCTCACTTTCAGCATAAAATCGGGTTCGGTACGGATGAGTTTCATGAAAATTTCCTTTTCCAGCCTGATGATTTCACAGGCTGTTACAGCAACGGCATTGATACCGTACAGATTCTCGGTAAACAGGTAACTTTCGCCTATGCAATGCCCTTTGAAAGGAAAACCATGTACGAATTCTTTCCCGTCTTCCATAAAATTATTCAGTTTTACAGTTCCGGAAAGAATCTGCAGATAATTTTTTGCTGCAGTCCCTTCATGAAAAATATAATCCCCTGCACTATATGTCTGTATTTTAGCTCCATGAGAAAACAATATATCCTCAGATATCACCATTGTATGTTATTAAGATGCTAAAATTAATAAAACCCTGAAAATCTGACAATTTTATAAATACCACATCTGATGAAAAGCCCGTTAAAAACAATAATTCCTGAAAAAGGATGGTTAATAAGATAATATTTCTTTTCAGGATTCTCTGAAAATACTTACTGCATGGTGGACAGATTCCGTTTGCAACAACAATTCTTTCACTGTTGGCTTATCTGATAAGCTCTGTCAGTATATGGCGGCTGTAAATTTTTACTATACCCTGCCTCTTCCGAAAATGCCGGATATTTTGTAAATGAGGGATAAAATCCGGTATGAAGATGTACAGTTACCATTCCCGGAGAAGACCGTGCGGCAGATTTTTTAATTCGAATTGAAATACGGCATCACTTCATCCCGTGCTATGCGTATACAGGTCAGGGCATGATCTATGATTTCTTCAGTAACAAATACATTTACCGGATAGACCTTAAGGGCATAGACCACGGCATTACTGTCATCACAATTTGTATAGGCAGCAGGTCTGAATCCTTTGGTAAGGCTCAGATAAGGAGTAAAGAGCCCGTTGATTTTTCTACCTTCCCTGAACCATTGCCATAAGAGTTCACCGATAGATTCTGTGAGCTTATTGTGGCGGGTAAGCGCATCCTGGTAGGCAGCATCGCAAAGTTCGTGCTCAAATTGAGAAGATGCACAGGTATCCGGGGGATAAATCCTCAGCAGCACTACACTGCCGTTATCGGCGCGGTTGGCACAAACCATATCCGTGTATGCATCCATTTTCTGCAGCAAATAGCACTTATTTTCCAGCCCGCGTGCCAGGACAGCCCTGATGCCTTCCGAACCCATATATCTGAGGGTGGCCCAGCCAGCCATAGATCCCGATGCCGATCTTGAGACTTCAAGCGTATAATTGTGAGGGTTATAATCACCGCGTTCCTGCAGGTAGGCTGCCTCTTTACGTCTGAGCAGCTGTTCAAATTCTTCGGCATCCCGATACACAAACATACTGCTTGCCAGGGGTGCAAAGCTTTTATGGAAATCTACTCCGAAGGCATCGGCATAACGGATCTCCTCAACAGCCCTGAGGTTTTTGCCAGCCGCTTCCAGTACAGATGCTGAAAGACCCATAGGATTATTTATAAAATCATAATCCCTAAAGGCCATCCAGGCCCAGCCGATTACCGCATCACAATACAATAATGTTTTCCCGTATTCAGGACTGTTGGGATACTGATCCAACAGTTCCCTGACTTTTTTAACAGGATCGAAGGCGCAGGCATCGGTGGTGGCCATCGTACAGATGACAGAAACCACAGGAATATTGCGGGCGGTGCATGTTTTAAGGATTTCTTCAAGATGATCCGGGTCCATCATGTTGGAGTCCGGAAGGGTTCTGACCGTGATGATATGATCCATTCCCAACCCCGTCCAGTCTGTGCTGTTGAGCATGGCATAATGTGCCTGTTCGGAACAGATGATCTTTGCATCCGTACGGATCCCTTTGTTCCTGGAATCCGGAAGCACCCGGCTTAGTGCATATTTCAGCTGGTACATCCAGCATCCTGACCCTCCGTAGGTGTACAGGCCCCCTGCCTTCCGTGCATCCCATCCGGCAAGATCTGCCAGGATGGCTGCGGATTCCAGTTCTGCTTTGGCTGTATTCCAGGCATATTCCGCTTCCAGGATATTCGGAGAAAAGACCTGGGTAAGCATAGATGCAATGATGGCCGCCGTATTTTCCTGAGGACAGATGTTGCTCATATTCAGAGGATGGCCCCAGTTAGGCAATCCTTCAAACATGGCAGTGACCTCACCGATCACCTCATCCAGCGGTTTCCCTCTGTCCTGCAGTTTTGCCTGGTGAAAAGAATCCCTGGTAAGAGCAAGGCTGGCATCATGACCAAGAAAAGCGGCGCTGTTTGCCTGGGAAGGCTTAAGATGATTGATTTGCTGTACGGCTCCGGCAATAGCGGTAGCCAAAGCATCATTATTCCCGTTTGTGAAAGGCGAAGCAAAAAGATGTTCTGCACTGAAACCTGAAACCTCTGCTACGGATACGCCGGCTCCGCTTTCCTCATTTTTTATCATAATTTACAGATCGGCATTCACAGAATAACCGATGGGCTTGAATGAATAATTATTTGACATTTCCGCAGAACAGGCCGTCATTCCTACGATCAGGTCCATTTTGGCTTCAATAACAATATGGTCTCCGGCACCGCTTTTGGGAGGCAGGACGCTTATCTTGCCGCTTTCCCCGTCAACGGCAACATGCATGAAAACATTAAAGCAGATCGGGATTTCATCAGGAGTGATACCATACGGCTCAAGTGCCTCGCATAAATTTCCGAAACAACCTCTGTGCGGATGGGTATCGCCATAAATGATTCTGAAAGTATCGGCGCTGCACGGAGTCAGCAGAAAATCATGACGGCCTACGGTATCTTCCACGATTTCGAACATGATATTGCTGCGGTTGGAATAAAAGGGATTTCCCTTGGTCAGGAAAATGGTTTCTGCATAATCAATGGTCCTTCCTGACGAAAGATATTCTTTGGGATCATGTTCATTGAAGCAGATAAAATCGGAGACCTGTTCTCCTTGGATATCGGTTATGGTAAGTCGTTCTCCTTTTTTCAGGATAAAGGCAGCTCCGCTGCGTGGGGGTATGGTGTTCATCGGTTGATTGCTTTAAAAGGGCATTGCCAGTTACTATCATATTGCATGCCACTGTACTGGTATACTTCTGATGCAGCACCGAAATCCTGCAGCATCGGATTGATTGATCCGCTGAGGGCCACATCCCTTTTACGGACAATATTTTTCATCTTATCGTAACGTTTCAGCGTACGGAGCTCCTCAAACTGGGCGTGCGGGTTGAATACAAGTGTAGGATACTTGAACCGGCGGGCTTCACGGCTGCTGTCAGGATTCAGTCCGATGACAAAAAAAGCTTCCTCCTTCAGGCTGAAACTGAACTGATCGGAATGAGGATCCGGACTTACCCGCTGATCATATGGGTATTGTGCGGAATCAAGATCAGACAACGCCTGCAGGCGCATCCAGAGAAAACGTTCGAACATGGTTTCATTAAGCCCTTCGGATTCCGGAAAAATAACGCATGCTGTATGAAAATGGTTTTCAGCGCTTCTGTATTCTTCAACAAAGCCATAAATAAACTCCAGGATTTCCCGGTCATCTTTCGGACAGGCGATATGACCTGCTACGAACAGTTTCATCTGGTCTCTGCTCAAAGCAGCTTTCGCGGCCACACATGGAAATGAGGCGTCGTCTACAAATGCTCTGAAAGCATCTTCCGCGATCAGTACCTGATCGGGATTTTGTCTGTTTGTGATTGGTGTCATATTGACTTTACTTCACAAAGTTTATGCCATGCAGGATATCTGATGGGTGGCATCCCATTAAAATATATCAAATAATTAATTGAAATTCAAATATTTAAAGCACTTACAGTTACCGGCACATGTGGTACATAAAGCAAAACAGCATTTATTATCTGAATCATAACCTACAGGAATTCATTTGCTATTTTTAGATTTAGGCTAAACATAAAACTTTATCATCTTTTAAAAAATATTTCTTATTGTATCCTCAGGCGGCAGTCAGTCTTTCCGGCCCGTGAGAAGCACCTGAAAACAAAAAGCCGGGGATCCGCTGAAAAACATTGAAATAATCAAGGGAAGATCCTTTTTGCCTGATGAAAGCAATGGAAGCCCTGAATGACACGGCCAGGCCCGAAGTTTCCGTTTACGGATTCTGCAGCAGGGAAAAAAGAGAACATTTATGCAGGAGCCGGAAGCTTTCGGAATACATGAGGAGAGCCGTTCAAATGGAAGTATGTATCCCCTTTTGATTTGCACAAGTATGCATTTGCCATTTTCTTCTGCATATTACGTGATACTTACTGCAGGTTTACAAATATTCTTTATATCTTTGTATGCTGTTCCGGCTGTGTAAGGTTGCAGCGGGAGCAGATTGATCGCCAATAATCCGGAAATATTAAAGTGATGCATAAGAAGAAGATATTGATTTTCGATGACGACCATGCTCTTTTGGATGTCCTGAGCATTGTCTTTTCCGAGGATGGTTACGAAGTGGAAATTTCGGAAACCTGTCATGATATTATTGAAAGGGTCTCCAAGTTCAGTCCGGACCTGATCCTTATGGATAATTACATCCCTGAGATCGGCGGAACCGAAGCCATAAAGCTTCTGCGTACTTACGATCAGTTCAACCACATCCCTGTTATTTTCATCAGCGCCAGCAGTAATATCGTAGCTCTGAAAAACGCCTCAAAGGCAGATGATTTCCTGCGTAAGCCTTTCGATCTTTATGAACTGGAGAAGCTGATTGCCAAATACCTCAGTGATTCCTATGTAAAGAACAGCAGCATCCGATAAGCCGGATATATGACTTGCGGTACCACGGATAGGCGGTCGGCCTTTCTGCTTCTATGGTTTATAAAAATCATCCGCAGAACCTGTCTGCGAAAGAGATGCCGGCCATCTCCGGCGTGTGCCCGGATATGCGGAACAACTACCCTGTCAGACGCTTTATCTTACTACGTTTTTATTTCAGGGATAAGGTAATGCCCGATCGGCAATCTCATGCTCTCAAATCTTTTTTACTGCATGATGCTGTTGTCTTGAAAATCAGCCATTCTTGTGAATGCTTAAAAAATTCAGCTTTTTTTACGGTCTTATTTTTAAAATATAAATTACCGGAAAATTGATGAAACCGTTTAAACACAGGCTTCATCTTAATATTTTGGTAAAGCAGATATAATTTTTAGCCGGAAAAAACCCGGATTGGTGTAATTCTTGATTGGCAAAGGGATGAGAAAAATCTTTTTGGTAGAAGATAATGAAGATATTAGAGAAATTCTGGAGCTTTTTCTTGTTTCCGAGAACTATGACGTAAAATCATTTGCTACCGTAGGCGAATTTTCAGAAAGGGATATCCACGTTACACCCGATCTTTATCTGTTTGACGTAATGCTTCCTGACGGTTCAGGAATCGATCTTTGCAGGCAGGTAAAGCAGGATAAAGAAAATAACGGCATTCCGGTCATCATTATGAGCGCCCATGCTCATCTTGTGCAGATGGAAAACATGTGCCAGCCTGATGATTTTATTGCAAAACCGTTTGATATAGACAATGTCCTTACAAGGATCCAGAATATTATTCACTGATGTATTACACTACAAAAATCGCAGTTTAGCACACAGCTTCATTTCGGTAACAGGCTTTTTACGGCCTCAGTGAAGTAGTCACTTCTTTTTTCGGCGCATTTGATCCTATCCCGGATGTTGTTTGTCACCTGAATTCTATGATGACAGACTATCCGATGCGCTGATGATCCCCCTTCTACCTGTTCATTTTCAATTTTTATTGCTGATTCCTGTTTCAATGGCAGAAATTTTGATACCTCAATTATCTTTATTGAATATTGAATCAAAAGGACCGATGACTCATTATGCTCAAAAAATAAACGGAAAATGCGAGATGGCTGATGCCATCAGGGAATTTCCGTGGCAAAATACAAGCCTGGGAGACAGCTCCGGATGGGACGATCATTTCATCGCCCATGTCAATATGATACTTGCCTGTCCGTTTCCGATGATCATCTGGTGGGGAAATGAAAATATACAGGTGTACAATGACGCCTGCAAAAAACTTATCAGTTCCCGGTACGGCAACCGGCATCCTGCTGCACTTGGTGCCAGGGCACAGGACTGCTGGCCTGAAGCCTGGGAAACCATACAAAAAAAATTAGCCCTACTGGAAACTGACCCGCACGGCGTTTTTGAGGAAGATAAGCCAATCCCCCTTTACAACAACGGTTTCCTGGAGGAAATGTACTGGACCTTCAGTTACAGCAGGCTGCAGAATTCTGAAGGCCATGATTCGGGAACCCTTGTCATATTCAAAGAAACAACAGCGGCAAACAGGGAACTCCGGCGCGAGAGGGAAGAAAAAAGCTTCCTGCTGACCCTGGCGGATAAACTGCGTAAGCTTCCGGGAACAGAAGAGATTGAGCATTCCGCAGCCTGTGAAATCATGGAGTACTTTCAGGCTGATGAGGCTGGCTTTGCAGAGCTGGATATTGAATCCGGATCAGTAAGTATCCGCGTAGAAGTTTCAAAACAAAAAAAAGACGCTCCGGCCGGTGAACAGCATTTTCTCTCCGGCATCATCAAAGAATCAAAACTGCCTTTTCAGGAGCCCTGCATCTCCGGAAGATATACCGTCTTCTGCGTACTGGTTTCGGAAACTCCAACGAAGAACTGCTTTTTTTTCATCTGTCATGAAAAAAAGTTAATGTGGGACGATCACCGGCGCTCGGCACTCGCTGAAGCCGTCCGGAAAACCGGAGAAATAGCTTCGGCAGCAGCAATACAGCAGCAGACGGCAGTCTCTGAATACCGTTACCGTGCCCTGTTCGAAAGCATTGATGACGCTTTTATGGTGATTGATTTTATTTACGATACAGAAGGAAAGCCCGTTAATTATACTTTTATCAATACCAATCCTGCATTCGAGACCCAGAGCGGACTTAAAGATGTGGTGGGAAAAACCATTCTGGAAATTATGCCCGGTATTGAGGATGCGTGGATCCGGACGTATGGTGCCGTATCCATCCAAGGCAAGCCTATCCAGTTTGAACAATATAACGAAGGAACCCAAAGATACTACGAAGTATTTGCGTCGCCTGTAAAGGAATGCCCCGGTCAGGTGGTGGTGGTTTTCCGGGATATTACGGATAAGAAACGGGAAATTGAAATGAAAAATAATTTCCTGAGTCTTACCAGTCATGAACTGAAAACTCCGTTAACTTCCATTTATACCTACTTTCAGCTGGCCCAGCGGATGAACAATGCCCGAAAATATGAAAAGGCTTCCCTGTTAATGGAAAAGGCAGGAAACCATCTGGTAAAAATGACGTCTATCATTAACAGCTTTCTGGAGCTTTCCAGGCTGGAAGGATCTTCGGCATCGCTTCATGAAGATGCCTTTGATATTGCAGCTCTTGCAGAGACATGCGTTAAAGAAGCCGGTCTGCAGTACAGCAATCATCATTTTGCCATTCATACGGATGGCCCCGCCTTTATTTCCGGTGATCAGGAAAAACTGGCACAGGTCATTCAGCACCTTATCTCAAACGCCGTTAAATATTCTGAAAGGAATACGGTGATCTCCGTATCCTGCAGAATATCCGGAGATGAAGTAAAAACCAGTATTGAAGATCAGGGAATAGGGATTGATGAGACTGCCCGTGAACATATTTTCAAGAAATTCTTCAGGGTAAACAATAACCCGGTCACCGGAGTTTCCGGCTTTGGGCTCGGACTTTACCTGAGCAATGAAATCCTGAAACTTCACCGTACCAAACTTATGGTAAACAGTATGGTAAACAGAGGTTCCGTTTTCCATTTCAGCCTTCCGGCTGTCAAAGGCCGTCCGGACTTATCATGATATTGAATCTGAACAACTGACAAGATTACACTTATCAGCGTGATAGATATTTTTTACAGCCCAACTAATAAACCGGAAAAAAAACAATGTACATTTGTACCATAGGCAATAGGTTCTGAATACTTTTATGTTTTAGAATTGTATTGCTTTAAACTAAATTGCCCGTCATTATTTATGAAAAAAGACGCTCTGGATTTATGCAGCCAGGAACCAATTCACATTCCAGGCTACATACAGGCTCACGGCCTGCTCATTATCATCGATCAGAAAGGTGATATTTTGTATTGCAGCGAAAATGTTCTGCAGCTCACCGGCCTTGTACCTTCCGGGGTATTGGGAAAACCGGTAACCCTTCTTAACGGATTCTTCGGGAAGCCGGAAAACCAACGGTTTATTGAAGACCTCATCCGCCTTTCCTGGCAGGGCCGGGAATTCAAGCCTCTGAACCCTTATGTCGTTGAAATTGAGCGCCAGCCGTACAATATGATCCTCTCTATGTCGGGTGTCAACTACATCCTTGATTTTGAGCCGGAAGCATCAGACCTCTTTACTGATCCGCAGAATACGGTAGGAGCCAGCCTGTCCCAGATGCTTGCTGACCGGGATTTGCAGACCATTCTGGACAATGCTGCAGTACAGATCAGGAACATTATTCATTATGACCGGATCATGATCTATAAATTCCATGGTGACGGACACGGCGAAGTGGTTGCCGAAGACCGGGAAGACCATCTGGAAACCTGGCTGGGGCTGCACTACCCTGCTGCCGATATCCCACAGCAGGCACGGGAGCTGTATATGCGTAATTTTACCCGTCTGATTGCCAACGTAGCCGATACGCCTGTTGCGATACTGGGTAGTACCGGAGCCCCGGCAGATCTTACCAACAGCTCGGTAAGAGCCGTTTCCCCCATACACATCAGGTACCTGAAAAATATGGGCGTCAATTCCAGTTTCAGTGTCTCTATTATTGTTGATAACCAGTTGTGGGGACTTATTGCCTGTCATAATTACAGCCCGCGGTTCATTAATTTTAAACAGCGCGAAACCGCCAAGCTGATCGGACAGGTTCTCAGCTCATGCATCGGATTAAGAAACCAGGAAAAGCTGCAGCAGGACAGCATCAGTCTCCAGACAGTAGTCATGGAAATCACCCGGAGCCTGCTGAACAGTGACCGGACTGCAGCGTTCATCAGCGACTGTGCTGAAACCATCCTCAGCTCCTACCGCGCCACCGGGGTTTCTTTTCTTTTCGAAGGGGAGATTTACAGTTTCGGGGAGGTGCCTGATCATGAACAGATTCTTGAGATTGCCATGGAAATCGGAAAGAACGAACAGGGCTTTATCTCTTCAGACAATTGCGCCCAGAGCTTTCCTTCCCTTTCCGTGTGCAGCAGCCGCTTCGCCGGAATACTGGGATGCAGGCTGACGCAGGATCTGAAAGACTGCCTGATCCTCTTCAGACCTGAGCTTTCCCTGACTGTACGCTGGGCCGGAGATCCTTCAAAAATTGTTAATTTCGATGAGAACGGCCAACCTTTCATTTCTCCCAGAAATTCTTTTGAACAGTGGACCCAGGAAGTAAAGAACAGTTCGGAAAAGTGGTCTTCTACGGAAATAAAGACACTGCTTGAAATCCGGGATGAAATCAATTTTGCTATTGGCCGCAAGACGACGGAACTCCGCATCCTGAACGAAAAGCTGCGCGATGCCTATGCAGAGCTGGACTCTTTTGCCCATACGGTGTCCCACGACCTGAAGACTCCGCTGACCGCCATCAAAGCTTTTGCTGAGCTCATCCAGAGAAAGACGGCGGAAAATGATGTCAGAATGATGTCCGCCCGGATCGTGGACAATTCCGAAAGGCTGTACCGTATGATCCAGACCGTTCTGGAGTACTCAAAGGTAGGGCAGCAATACATCAATAAAGAAAAAGTAGAAATGGGCTCCCTCCTGCATGAGATCAGGGAACAGCTGATGGTAGGGAAAATTAATGATAACCTGCAGGTTAATATTCAGTCTGCTCCTGATGTGGAAGGCGACCCTATCCTGATTTTCCAGGTTTTCCTCAATATTATCGAGAATGCAGTGAAATACTCCCACAAGGTTGCATCACCTGTGGTTTCAGTAGAAGGTTTTGTAGAAAACAATGAAGTGGTCTACAAAATAAAAGACAACGGAATAGGCATCAACGCCGAACAGCAGTCCAAGATTTTCGGGCTGTTCAACAGGGTCGGCAAAAGCGAGGAATTTGAAGGGAACGGCGTTGGACTGGCTACCGTAAAAAAAATCATGACCCGCCACGGAGCTTCTATTCATGTGGAAAGTATTGAAGGAGAAGGAAGTACCTTTATCCTGAAATTTCCGACAGGAGAAGTGGCATAACATGCGCCGGCCGGCAGTACAGGCCGGTATTCCATATAAAAATCCTGCACGGATTCCGTTTTTAAAGAACGGATCCCTGCAGGATTTATCCATTACCGGAAGATATTAATGCCTTTTGATTTTCAGGTAATCAACTTTGGATTTTATACCGTTACATTTCAAGAGTGTTTTCTATTAAACAAAATACGGGTGGCCCGCTTATGTAACCCGGTTTTCACTTATGTTGAAAGGCATCCGGATTTTCAGGAAATTCTATTCTTTTATAATTTTTACCTGATGATGGTGGCTGTTTTCTTTTACGGAAAGAATATAGATGCCTGATTTCAGGTGCTGCATACAGGAACTGAACATATTACTGACGCTATCTGCAGAATTTTCTTCTGAGAAAAGAAGTTTACCTGTGGCATCATGAAGACTGGCGCTGATTGTATCGCTGCTTTTCAGAACAAGATTTATCTTTTCCCCGTTTTTAACAGGATTCGGATAGACACTGAAATGGATAGCCTCCGGGACCGGATCAGTAACAGCTAAGACAGTAGCCGGATATACCAGGATTTTCTGCCCGTTATACCCTACAGCAAATACCTTTTCTGCACTTACCGGAAAATCAACAAATGTTTTTGCGAGCGTAGGATCTCCTGTTCCCACGATTGAAACACTGATCAGTTGATTCGAGGCAGTATAGGTTTCAAAAGCAACGGCATTGTTCCATTTGGAATTATCGGTCTGCAGAAAGCGGCCTTCGCTGTTGGTTATTACCTGTGCCCCAATCCCCGTAGTTCCTGAAACCGGAAGCTTGTTTTTATATGTATTAACACTATTGGCTGAAATATAGTTGATCACAGGAGAAACCGGCTTGGCATACCCTTTTGAAACCACATAGTTTTTTACTCCGTCAATCATGCTCTGGGTAATGGTGAGCTGTCCGTTGTAATAATCGGTAATCATGGAATTGATAGGTCTCAGAAATCCTGTATCCGTAAAAAAATCGGTAAGGTCTTCCTGTACCGCATCGCAGGTATTCTTGACGAAATTCATCACCAGCTGCCCCTGCGTCAATTGTGATTCATCTGTCTGTATCACTTTATCGGCCACGTTGGCAAACCAGTGTGCGTAATCTATGCCTGCAGCCGGTACTGTGGGCACCGTCGCATTTTCGTCGGACATATCAGAGTCAAATGCCAGGGCAGCTGCATTTTTGGAAGCTCCTGCCAGCTGATAATAGAGCTCAAGCTGCCAAAAAGGAACCAATGTCCTGAATTGGGGATCCTGAGGATTTACAAAATCAGTCCTGAACTGATCTGCATAGCTTTTCCCGTTGATTTTTGTCTGGATGATAAATTCCCCATACCGGTTTCCTTCGATCTGCGGAAAAGCGGTTTTATCTCCTGCTTCATCCTCCAGACGGGTAAGCCTGTTATTTCCAGCCGGGGTATACAGGTTATAATAGGCCCATAAGGAATACAGATTATTGGTAATTTCAGTAGTTCCTGTCCATCGCAATCCGGGCCTGATCTGATTGACATGCCCCAACTCATGAGCAACGCCCCAGAGCCCCAGCCCGCTGCCGGAAGCTGAAGCGGCTGTCCCCCAGGTCAGGTCCAGATGTACCCCGAGCCCACCGGCAAACCAGCCGCCCGTAGACTCTGTATAGACCAGCTGCCGGTTCTTAACATTTTTACTGAACTTAAAAAAGCCCATCATCTCCCTTTGTGATTTGGCAATCATATCGTATTTGTCGATCAGCGGCTGCGCATCGGTATAATGGAAACTGCTGACTGCAGATTTATCGATCACCAGTTTGGTATAGTATCCTTCGATATCAACTTTAGGATATACATCGTTGGAAAGGGTCTCCATCCATTCTGCAGAGGGAGTCCCTTTTTTAAACCAGCCATTTACAATCCCCCCGGTGATGTTGACGGTGATGTCCGGTGCATTGGCATCATCCGTGAAATAGGAAATATATCCCAATCCTGCATGGGTAACGGAAATAATATTGATCCCGTTCTGCAGCTGATAACTTTTTTCCGGAGAAGAACCCTCTGTGGCAAAGTCCCTGACTTTCAGGTAAACCGTGTGGGCAGCACTGATATCCCGGGCAAATACAACAACCTGGGTATTGGCTTTAAATGCGATCCCGGTAGGATTCTCATATCTGTTATATGCCCCTATTTTATAAGAGGTACTAACGGACTCTACCGTTCTATAAGGGCTGAAAGTCTGAACCCGATACTTTTTATGGTACGTATTGTCAAAGAGGCACTGGGCAAGTCCTTTGATGAACGGCGAAGCAATAGCACTGATGTCCTGCTGGGTAATTCCCGGTTTCAGGGTGCTGAAAACAGCGTCATTGAAAATATTGGAATAACTGGACGGGTTGAAGCCATTCGGAGGAAAGCGGAAAAACTCCATCTCGGCACAGCTGGCAAAATTATTTTTTCCGTCCAGCACTTCAATTTTTAAGGTAAGAGGAACAATAGGCGATGGGAACACAACTGTTTTTATATCACCGTTCAATCCGAAATTCTGTGTTGTAAGCGTTACATAGCCGGGATTGGAAACAGTAGTATAGCTGATTTTCACATGCCCGAAATGCCCGTTTTCGCCTCCATCCTGCCGGGGTGTATATTTTAGATAATCTACTGTCGTGGTTCCGTCGAATTGATAGATCAGGGTAATCGGGAATGTTGCTGATGTACTGTTCCAATCCGAATGATAAAGGGTATTAATATTGCCGTCAAAAGATTTCTCAATATTTTCTCCCGGCTGGAAACTGGACGCGGATGAACCCGCAGCCAGCGGCAATACCGGAAGATCTGAATATCCGGAAAATTCTCCTGTCTGAAGGGAGCATTCTGACTGTACGGGATCCATCTGCTCAGCAGAATAAAATTCCATTTCAGCACAGCTCGAAAAATTACCGTAAGCACTGAAGACGTCGATCCGGATTACCGCCGGATGAGCAATAGCAGATGCCAGATTGATTGTCTTGGCTGCATTATCTGCAGGAAAAGACATTATACCTGTAGCGTCCGTGAAGGTTCCTGGAGACGACTGGGTAGAATAAGAGACTTTAATACTTGTCCAGATGCCATTATATCCGGATGTCCGGGGCTTGTAAATCAGCTGACTGACGCTCTTTACCCGGCTGGAAAAATAGAAGCTCAGGCGGTCGGGTATGGCAGCATTCAGATTATAGCGCGAATGGTACAGGGTATTTATGTTGCCATCATTGCACATTGCGGATTCCTCTCCGTCCTGGGCCTGCTGAAGAGAGGTGACATAGATGACCGGCATTTTGTACTGTGCCGACATCAGCTGACCCAGTACATAAAAAAGGAAAATGAGATAATTTTTTTTCATTGGTTTCTGTTTATATTGATTAAACTTAATTCATTGGCAACCTGGATTTAAGATAATATCAAATATAAATAAATTTATATAATGTCTGCTTTTTTTAGTCTTTACAGGTCTGCCGATTATTTCAATACTCAATCTGGTCCCGGAGCCGGAAAGGACCTTGGTTTATTCGGGCTGTAAACATTCAGCTTGCATAGATGAGACGTTACTTTTCCTGATGCCTGCGGTTATGAGCCTGCAAAGAAAGAATCGGCATGCTGAATTAAAAGAGTATATAAGATCTGATTGTCAATACTTTTCAGCGGCAACATTAAATCTATCATTATACTTCACTATTATGAATTTCAGCTTCCGGTGTTAAAGGATTTCATGTTTTTCAGTGTATCCTTTATCGGTAAAGGAAATTTTTCCTCCAAGGCTGCAGGCGCAGGTGCTCGCGTCGGTAAGTATTTTATTTCCGTTCACCGTATCTTTCACGGCAGTATTTATCCATGATGAAGGAGCAGGCCGGCAATCTTTCTGGGTAATGCTGCAGCTGCCGAAAGCAGGGATATTCACATCAGGCTGCCTGTCCATTTCTGTAGC
Source organism: uncultured Chryseobacterium sp. (assembly GCF_913776365.1). Classification (GTDB taxonomy): domain Bacteria; phylum Bacteroidota; class Bacteroidia; order Flavobacteriales; family Weeksellaceae; genus Chryseobacterium. Next base: position 26,380 of record NZ_CAJYMO010000115.1, read on the forward strand.
AATAAGCTTATTCTCAGCTTTCCAGAAGGTCTGGCTCGTGACGGTAAGTTGGGATGGTGATGAGCCTTTGTCGCAGGTCATTTTGGCTTGCTCGGTAATTTTTGCGGGCATAAGACTTTGTTTTGTATTCAAATAAATTTAACCATTCTGAAATTTTGTAACCGACAGCTGCTGAAAACAGCTGTTAGCAAATCAATAAGATCATCAATCCTGATACGGTCAATGATAACGGGGCTAAACGGTTTACTCCTCATACAATGTTTCTATAGAATCATTATGTTTACCGTTAATACAGATTACTTTCTTTACGTGTCCTGTTTCACCGTTAAGCAGTATAACAATCCTTGCACCGAATGTCCCATCATATTTCCCCCTATAATTTATAATATATAGCTTTGGACCCTCTTCACTATAATTTTTATCCACTATTGTGTCATTAGAATACAAATCAATTTCTTTTTCTTTGCAGAATCTGATTATATCCTGAGGGGTTATGATATAGTATTCATCCATGTCGGTTTTCTTGATGAGCTTTCCTTTCCTATTAAATTCATACCTGATACCTACCGGCCCTCCTCCGTTTCTGAAATTAACCCATTTGCGGTAAATAGTACCATCAGGATAATATTCTTTATAAATGCTGAATACAGAGAGTCTGCGGGTGATATTATGTACATAACCGCTTTCACTGTCGCCGAATATATTCATGTGATTTCCGAATTCATCGGTATAGATCAGGTTCTCAGCTTCGTCTTTATTTTCGTCGAAATATTTAATATCAAAGTATTCTATTTTGTCATTGATTAGTTTTCGGTGATCTTCTTCCCTATTCATTACGGTGTTGTTTATGGTTGATGATAATAATTTATTGTAGAGCCACAAATGGTCTGTGAAATCACCTATTTCTAAATAATGACTCTTTTTCCGCCCGGCTCTGTAATATTTTCCATTGCCAATGGTACGTACTGGTTAGAGGAATCTTTGTTGAACCCATATCCGAATAATCCATGAGATTATCTGTTCTGTTCTCTTCAAAAGTGAATTCTGAGTTGTTTGAAAAGGTGTGATACAAGCCGAGACTGTGACCTAATTCGTGAGGGATTGTACTGTCATTAAGACCGATGCTGTATATTAAAGCTGTTCTTACCCGATCATCATCTATATCATGTCCCCTACCGTAAAGTTCAAAATTGTTATTCTCATTTATCAAATATATTTTATAAGCCGTTTCAAGTCTTCGTCCGAATTCTCTGTATAAAACATCGTTTAAATGATCACATAAATCAGTGTCATGATCTGCCGCACCTATTACTTTTGTCTCTCTTCTGATATGCTGGCCAATTATTGAGGCAGTAGTATTATCTTCGATTTCAGCGACAGCATTAAAATGGGATTTCCTGTTATGTAATATCTGGGTAGTCCGGGAATGGGGGTCTGTATCAGTATGCAGTTTCAGATTAAGTATTTCGAACGAAGGTTCAATCAATGCCTGGTTCATATATTTTTTCACCTTCTCTTTTGCATCTTCTGTTACTATTCCTTTTTTAAGTCCATTTCCTATATCAGTCCAGACCTGGATGAAAGCAACTTTTATCTTATATCTCGTTGAATTTTTACGGACTTTCAGACCGCCTATTAATTTATCCTGGTTTCCGGCCCGTGAAGAATATTTTCCGAATACCTGAATTGTATGGTCGGCATTTATTTCTTCAAGGCATGTAATGCTGCAGGCCAGTTCATACTCTCCTCAGGCGAGAGGAATGCGGTCATATGTAATACGGAATTTTTTTCTGTCATATTTGAAATATATACGGTCCGGTGCTTGTTTAATGGTTACCAGTAACCGGAGTACCGCCGTAGTATTTGCATAAGTTGAATTTACGATAACACTCTCTCCCCTGATATTCCGTTTATAATATGTTTGAGGATATAAAGAAAGATAGGGAAAGGCATAAGATCTTTTTACACGGTTGCCGTTTTCGTCCGTATGGTCATATACATAATGTGAAAAAGTAGAAATCAACCTGCGGTATGCGGACTCATCCTTTACGAATACCTTATTGACATATTCTCCCATAATCTCTAAATAATCATGATCCCCTTTCAGGTCAGTATCTCCTGCCCGAACCCAATCAAAACCATAGTCTTCTCCCTTCCAGTTTTCTTTCGGCCTGAAATGCACCAGGCACCTGCCGTCCATTTTCTTCTCTGCCCGCTGATAGTCTTTCGGGATATTGGAAAGGTTGTTGCCGTCTTTTCCCAGCACCTGTGTCTGCCCTTTGCTGTTAATGGTGGTTTCCTGATCGGAGTGGATCATCAGGCTTTCCATGCCGGCCACATTTGTCGTCTTTCCCTGGATCACGGTCTCTTCTTCGGAGAGCAGTGTAGTCTTACCGCTCTGGAGGTTGAAGTGAACCGGTACCGACATTTCCATCAACGGCGTAGAGAACATGGCCCCGGAGATCATGTGGAAAGCAGCCAGGTTGCCGGACATGAATTCCATACTGTTGCCGGTTTTTACTTCCAGGTTTTTGCCTGCGTTCATCTCGATATCCTCCCCGGCATTGAACCTGATGCTTTTAGGAGCCGTCACACTGATGTTGCCCTGGCCATCCATCAGATAACTGTTGCCGCTGGGATCTTCTATGGTCACGCTTCTCTCATTATCGTTCATCAGCACCTTGATCCCGCTGCGGGTCCGGATGGATTTCAGGTGGTTACCCACGCCCCCTCCACGGCCCGTCTTCCCATGGAACATACTGCCCATGGCAAATGGAAAATCAGGATGCTCGTACTCAAAGCCTACCATCACCTGATCCCCTACTTCCGGAATGGCTACAAAGCCCCGGTTCTGCTGCACCGAATCCGTACCTCCCGCATCGGGGCTCATCATACGGATGAAGTGGGTCGAGGAATCATTCCCCTGCCACTGGAACCGGACCTGTATGCGCCCCTGACCCAACGGATCCGTATTGGAGACCACCGTGGCTGTCTGAGGGGCTGCTATTGGCATTTTAAAATCAGGCCGTGGCAGAAATCCTGTCCCCTCGGCAATCGCCTTGAACTTTCCACAATAATTTCCTACACCATCCACTTCATGTAGCACTTCTGTTATAATTACCCGCGTGAAATAAGAGGTTTTATCCGTGTCCGGCTTTCGCATCTCAAGGTCTGCCACACATCCCGGATATAGAAAAGGGATCATGGTTCTCCCGGAAACCGTAAACACTTCTACCGAAGCACTTCCGCGCGCACTTCTCTGGGAATCATCAACATCCAGTTCCATATTGGCATTCAGCGGTACGGGAACCAGGGAATCCGTCTGGTAAATATGCCGGCTCAGCTCATAGGCCTGAGAAGCCAGTTCCCCCGGATGGCGAACCACTGTATCGATGCCCTCCATCTTTTTATCGCTGCTGCTGTTATAGCCGAAATAAAATGGACGGGTATACACGGCCCTAAGGTTTACCTTTACTTCATGCACACTGCTCCCGTAGGTAAGCCTCAGCGGCTTTTCATGCGAAGGCAGCTTTCCGAAGTGAAGAACTTCCCCATCATAAAAAAACTGCTCGCCATAGGCTTCCGCCAACCGGGACAAATAGTTGTAATGAGTCTCGTTATACTGCGAGCTGTAATGGATATAGCTGCTGTTCCGGGTATCGATTCTCACATCGAACCTGGATGAACCAATGCCCTGGCCAAGGATCCTGCCGGCAATAACCGCGGTATTCACCGGTTTATCACCTCCGAAGCTCTGGAAGTGAGGTGCGCCGTCCATCAGGATGGTAGGGCTTGCCCCTTTCAGCACAATATCCCCGTGACTGGTCTGCTTCTGGCTGAAGCTTACCCGTGTGACAACCCCTACGAAAGTACGTTCCGGACTTTCTGTTTCTTCGTCCCTGTACCTGATTATTATGGTAATACGTTTCCCGAGGAAGCTGCGGGATTCTTCCAGATCATGGTCCTGAGCCCTGCCCAGTACATCACGGGCCAGCACAAGGGTAAAACGGTGGTGTGTGGAGGTATCCTGCCGGAGCCGGAAATACTTGAAGTGACGGATGATATGGCCCTCGATGATGATCTCAAGCTTTACCATCCGTGCCAAACCAGGAAGATCACCCGATGAAAGCCACTCGGAATTTGATATATTATGGGTCATAATTTGGTGTTTTTAATTTAAATATCATATTTTACAAACTGCCGGTCAGTAATGCATATGGTATGTCTTATATATTCTTTACTTTTTATATGAAATGAATATAGATAAAGATAGCAGCATCCAATGAACTGCAGGCTGAACCGGCAATGCTTCACTTTGTACCGGCCGATTATTATTCTTTAATAAATAAAATTTCAGGAATATCGCTTTTTTGCAGGGTGACTTTCTCTGTTTCGCCTGTCTGTCCGTTAAGCAGGATTCTGATTTTTCCGAAACTTTTATTATACATTCCTACGTAACTGATACTATATAAAAATTCATTTGCTGCGTGATCGGAATACCTATTTATATAACATCCCTTTTCAAATAATTTGATGTCATGTTCCAGACAATACCGAATGACTTCTTCAGGAGTAAAAACAAAATTCTTTTCCATATTTTCACTTACACTCAGTATTCCGTCATCTTCATTAAACTCATACTTTATGCCTACTGCTGCACCTCTGTTGCGGAAAGCAGCCCATTTTTTATGAATCCACCCCTTATGGTTATATTCTTTATATACGGAAAAACAACTACCCATCTTGGTGCTGTATGAAGCAAACCAGCTCCCTTCTTCCCCTGCCATTTCCTCTATCAGAGTACCGCTTTGAGTCGTATATGCTTTGGTTGATCCGTTTTTATTATCAGTATAAAACTTCCGGATATCAAAGTATTCTTTCCGTTCATCTACAAGGTTTATATAATTTTCTGTTTTCATAAACTTTACGTGACTATAATTAGAGTTTACATATTTTAATTTATCCGGTTTTCCTGATGCTGTTATTTAATTCAGCCTTTCCTTACCGGCTAGGTTTATTATTACAATCGATTGACGATTACAGGTTCCGGATGCTTAAAAAATTTACTGGAAGAAACTTCACGTTTTGCATTGTTCTGCATGATGTTCCACTGCCAATGGGTAGTCGTATAGACATCTTTACGCAAGGTAAAATCTCTTGCAGAGTCCGAATAATCCATTATATTATCTGTATGATATTTTTCAAAAATAAAAAGACTGTCTTTGTCAAAAGTATGCTCTAATCCCAGTACGTGCATGATTTCATGGGATACCACGCTTCTGTTATCTGCGTCAATCCCATCCTTAAAAATGATAGCGGACGTCAGGGCAGGGATTGCATAGCCTGCTGCTGTAAGAGAAGACTCATTCACGATGAAAACTTTGACAACATCCTGATATTTTCCCGGATACAGTATTTCAAGTTCCTGGAGGAGAAACCGCAGTACCTTATTTTTGTGTTTTTTATTATTAAAAATAATTTCCTCTCTGTACAGTTCCAGTTTACCGCAGGCATTTAGGTTTGATCGGCGATTATGCCGGACCCTGCTTACAGGATTTACATCTACACTACAATCCAAAGAAATTTTTTCTCTGAATACAGGATTAATCAAAGCCTGATTAAGATAGTTCTGAGATTCAAATTCCCGGGCCCATATTTCAGCGGAATTCTTTCCGTTGCCTATATCTGTTTTTACTTCTATAAAAACAACGGGCACTTCATATCTTTTTGCATTGGCTTTTACCACAACACCTCCTGCCAATATCTTCCTGGTTTTGTCATCAGCTCCTTTGTAACTGGCAATGACTTCTATAACAGCGTCATTCTCCACTTCTTCAATACAGTTAATCCGAGCACTGATCTTATGACTGCCGATTGACAGAGGAAACGGATCATGGATAACGGCAAATTTTTGCTGATCATATTTTAACATAATGCTGTCAACAGGGCGCTTAATATCTACTAAAAGCTCCAGATTGGCCATAGTATTTGTGTAACGGGCAGTCTTTTTTATTGCTACTCCTTTATGCATCCGGAAATAACTCTCCGGATACAGCGACAAATACGGAAACGCGTAGGAAAGGGTGCTTACACTTCCGTCGGATCCGATATAATCGAAGGTATAATACCTGAAGGTAGAGATTACCCTCCGGTATTCGGACTCATCCTTTACAAAATTTTCTCCTTCCATTCTGCCGGTTATTTCCTTATAATCCTGGTCGCCTGGCAGAGCGGTATCTCCGGACCTTATCCAGTCGAAACCATAGCCTATACCCTTCCAATCCGGTTTCGGCCTGAAATGCACCAGGCACCTGCCGTCCATTTTCTTCTCTGCCCGCTGGTAGTCTTTCGGGGTATTGGATAAACGATTCCCGTCCTTGCCCAAAACCTGTGTCTGCCCTTTGCTGTTGACGGTGGTTTCCTGATCGGAGTGGATCATCAGCTTTTCCATGCCGGCCACATTTGTCGTCCTGCCCTGGATCACCGTTTCTTCCTCGGAGAGAAGCGTGGTCTTACCGCTCTGGAGGTTGAAATGCACAGGTACTGACATTTCCATCAACGGCGTGGAGAACATGGCCCCGGAGATCATGTGGAAAGCAGCCAGGTTGCCGGACATGAATTCCATACTGTTGCCGGTTTTTACTTCCAGGTTTTTGCCAGCGTTCATCTCGATATCCTCCCCGGCATTGAACGTAATGCTTTTGGGAGCTGTAACGCTGATATTGCCCTGCCCGTCCATCAGGTAGGTATTTCCGCTGGGGTCCCCGATGGTAACGCTTCTGTCCCGGTCATTCATCAGCACCTTGATCCCGCTTCGGGTCCGGATGGACTTCAGGTGATTATCAATACCGCCGCCACGGGCGGTCTTCCCATGGAACACCCCACCCATAGCGAAGGGAAAATCCGGGTGGTGGTACTCAAATCCTACCATTACCTGGTCCCCGACCTCTGGGACGGCTACAAAGCCCCGGTTCTGCTGCACCGAATCCGTACCTCCCGCATCGGGGCTCATCATGCGGATGAAATGAGTGGCTGAATCATTGCCCTGCCACTGGAACCGAACCTGAACCCGGCCCTGGCCCAGGGGATCACTGTTGGAAATCACCGTGGCAATCTGGGGATCGGCCTTGGGGATCTTGAAACCAGGCCTTGGCAGAAAGCCTGTCCCTTCTGCAATGGCTTTAAATCTGCCCTGGTAATTTCCCCGGGCATCTGCTTCATGGGAAACTTCAGTGATCATGATGCGGGTAAAATACGAAGTGGCGTTAGAATCCGGTTTACGCATCTCCAGATCTGCCACACAGCCCGGATACAGGAAAGGGATCCTGGTTTTTCCGGAAACGGTAAAAACTTCCACTGCAGCACTGCCGCGGGAGCTTCTCTGGGAGCTGTCCACATCGAGTTCTATATTGGCATTGAGCGGTACGGGGACATATGACTGAGTTGTGTAGATGCCCTTGTTCAGCGTATAGGCCATTGAGGCGAGCTCTCCCGGATGCCGGATTTCCATATCTGTGCCTTCCATCTTTTTATCGCTGCTGCTGTTATAGCCGAAGTAAGAAGGCTTGGTATATACTGCATTCAGTTTTACCCTGATGTTATGGACACTGCTTCCATAGGTCAGGGTAAGGGGCTTTTCACAGGGAGGCAGCTTCCCGAAGTGAAGGATTTCCCCGTCATAGAAAAACTGTTCACCATAGGATTCTGCGAGTCTTGCCAGGTAGTTGTAGTGGGTTTCGTTGTATTGGGCGCTGTAGTTGATATAGCTGTTATTTTGGGTATCGATCCTTACATCAAACCGGTAAGGATCCAGGCTCTGGCGGAAGATATTCCCGGCAACCGAGGCTGTGTTTACCGGCTGGCTTCCCCCAAAACTCTGGAAGTGGGGAGCAGCATCCATGAGGATGGTGGGGCTGTAACCTTTCAAAACGATATCCCCGAGGCTGGTCTGCTTCTGGCTGAAGGCCACATTTGTAATGACTCCCACAAAAGCACGCTCGGGGCTCTGTGCTTCTGTATCCCTGTAGCGGAACAGCATGGTGATGCGTTTTCCCAGGAAATCCCTGGCCTCGACGAGCCGGTGGTCCTGTTTTCTATCCAGGGTATCGGCTGCCAGGATCACCGAAAAGCGGTGGTGGGCAGAGGTGCTCTGCCGGAGCCGCAGGTGCTTGAAATGGCGGATGGCCTGCCCCTCTATAATGATCTCCAGCTGCACCATCCGGGCCATTCCCGGAAGACGGCTTGAGGAAAGCCTGTCGGAATTTGAAATATTCTTGTTCATGATTCGGTATTTTTGAATTCTTATCCAGCAGAAAATTTTCTGCAAAACTGCTTATATGGAAGCAGACCCTACGGCTGTCGAACAGATGTATTCATTATCAAATGTTTTCACTATTGCGCTGCCGGCAGACAAAATAACCTGATCAGGCTGATAAAACCGGTCAGACAACCGTACTCAGATATTTTTTCCTTGTCTTAAAACAGATCCTGTTTTGATAAAAAGGCACTATGCATCCTGAAGACACGACTTTCTTAACGGATGTTATGCCTTTCCGGATATTGCATATTCACTCTCTTAATTTTTTTGAAAAATATAATTTTTTCCATTTGGTTACTGTATTACGGCTCATTTTAAAATGCCGGGCAAGCTGAATATTATTGAGCTGATATTTCTTCTGATATTCCAGGATTTTAAAGATAGTTTCCTGATCATAAGATTTTAATTTCTGATTCATTTTGTCTTTTTCAGTTAAGGAATGATCGGTAAGAAAACCATTAAGCATGATAACATCAAGTACATGCAAAGTATTCTTTTTAAGTATTTTACTGCAGACCCCTGATTTTTCAGGATATTTTGCAGCAATCATATCGCTGTAGATCTTTTTATAATTTGGGATATTTCTCATTGTGTTATCCATTAATTTTATTGTTTTGTTTCTCCACTTTACCACTGAATATTTCATCTGTTGATGTATGCCATTTTGTAAAGAAGTAATTTCTTGCAACAGTATTTATATTCGTACTGAATGTTGATTATCCGTTCATCTTAAAACACAAGGCCGGTTCCTATTTTACCTTCTTTTTCTTTTGATACCATGTATATTTGACAGTAATCTGTCTTGTCAGAAAAAGATGAAAATTGAATTTTTTATGTACTGTTCCAGTATAAGAATACAGCATTATTTAAGGTACCGCAGATCTTCCCGTATCTGGTCCGGTTTTTTTACTGATCCATTTATATAAAGTTGTTTTAGGAATTCTGTATTCTTCAATAATCTGCATTTTTGTTTTACTGCCTGTAGAAATCAGCTCAAGAATAAATTCTATCACTTCTTCTGTATAAATATTTTTCCGGAACTCAGGAAGACCTGTTTTCTGTTCATCCTTCTTTTTCAGATACCGTAAAGAACATGCGGGAGCATATAGAATAATATGCTGGCTGTATAACCTGAAAAAATCGTATTTTAACAATTTACTCCATCTGAGCAAGTCTTTTACAGAAATATCTTCCGACTGATAAAAAGCCAGTACCTCTTTTTCTTCAATATGAAGGAAATTGCAGATCCGTACCAATTCGATTTCGCTTTCTATCACCCGCTGTTCAATCAGTTTTCCGATATGAATAGATTTATAGTTCATAATTGTTTATGCTAAAATATTTTTATCTGTGATGGGCAACCGTATTATCAGCAGCTTTTCCTGCTATTCTGCAATACATCGTACTGGCATTCCCCATCGGTTATCAAAAGGAGGAGTATAATACAATATATTCATGATTCCGTTTCCCATATTCGTGGTTCTTGTTCCATAATAACCGCCTGCAGAATTCGTCTGTACAGCCGTACTTGTCCAGTAATTGATAGTATTCCCTACTCCTATTAAGGTTCCGTAAGGAACGGCTCCTCCGCTGTTATCATCTGTTCTTCTTACACCGGTGGAGGGAAATAAAAGATAAGGTATCAAAGCATTGGTATCGTTCGAAAGGGCTATTCCTACCTGATAATTAGTTGTGTTAGTGCCAAACGGTCCTATTGCCCATGCATGATTATTAAGAATCACATTGGCCATATCCGTAGATGAAGGGACGCGATACCCGGATGGGCATGGATCATTTGCTGTCTTGGTGTTGTCTAACCATGAATTGTCGGGAGCATGTGTGCTGTTCCAGGTGGACGGCGGTGCAGAAGTAGGATTTGTCTGATCGTAAGCCATAGTGGAGCCGGGCGTTTTTCTTCCCCATTGATACTTGTCTCCATGAAGTCCCGCAGCCGGTCTGAACGGATTTAAACTCTGGTCAGCACCCAGGTTGTGGCACATAAATGCTTTCCATTGGGTGGGGGAAATATAAGCGCCGCAACAGGAACAGTCCTGTACATTCACCCTGAGTTTTACGAAACGGTCGGTACCTGTATTATTGGGGCTGTCA
>NZ_CAJYMO010000116.1 GCF_913776365.1 uncultured Chryseobacterium sp.
TTTATGGGAGCAGAAAGAGAATCTGCAGACCCGGCATTTTGCTTTTACCGCCGACAAAGAAGATATCCTGAATTACTCTGTTGGATTTCTGAAAAGTAAAAATCTAAAATCTTACAATTTTCTGAAAAACGGAAGCGAGGAACCTATGGTTTTCGCATGGATGCCTGCTCTGGCGATTTATTTTAATGATCCGGACGGCAATCAGCTGGAATTTATATCTATTCTGGAAGGTGAAGGGCGGCCGGAACTGGGGGTGGTTTCTTATGAGGAGTGGCAGGAGAAAAATAAAAACAGATTTAAAGTTTAAATCTGTTTCGGTTACTTACTTTTGATTTATTAATTGGATTGGCATCTGATTCCGGTGTAAACCGTCCCTGCGTAACTCTTTTGATTTTAAAACAAGACAGGCTTTGCTTTCGCAAAACCCGACTCTATAATAACAGTTACTAGTTTTTATTTTGTGAAGATCTCTTTCAGCTGAGAAACAATGTTGCTGTTTCCGGAAACGGTAATATCTCCAATTTTGTCGGCGATTTTTTCCATATATTCCATCTCCTTCAGTTTCCAGAGTACTTCGTTTTCTTCCATCAGCTTTGCCGTATTCAGCAGGCTTCTGGTAGATGCGGTTTCTTCACGTCTCATAATGCTGTTGGCCTGGGCCTTTTTCTCTGCAATCAAAACCTGGTTCATGATGTCTTTCATTTCCCCTGTTAAGATTACATCTCTTATTCCCGCATCAGAAGCTTTCAAACCTAATTCATCGGCCTTGCTGCCTAAATTTCCAAGAATTTCTTTTCCTACGGAATCTTTTTTCAACAGCAGTTCGTCCAATGTTAAAGCTCCGACGAATTCACGTAAAGCCAACTGCATCAGAATATATAATTGCTTATCATACTCTTTGTTCTCCATCAGTGCCCTCTCAATATTTGCCACCTGAAAACGTACATAAAAATTGATCCTGAGCATAGCTTTATCTTTGGTCAACAGTTCCTGACCGGCGATTTCCATCTGCTGCATCCTGGTATCAATCGATTTTACTTCTATGGAAGTTTCGTTGTTCCAGAAGTAATACGTTCCGGCCTCCAGAATTCTGTTTAACTTTCCGTCAATCAGCAAAATACCTTTGTATTGATTGGTGATTACGAATTTTCTAATACAATTTTTCAGTCTTATATTTTCAAGGATCGTTCTGGAAATCTTCTCTGTAATTTCCACTTTCGTTAAGTCTGCTTTCTGAAATTCCCTGTTTAAAATTCCTTTCCAGAAAGCATATTGCCCGACCTGCAGAACTTCTTTAAAAATTCCGTTTTCGTATACCAGTACTATTTCCCCATCTTTTACCTCTATGACTTCGAGCATGGATTTCAGGTTTTCGTTTTTCAATAAGAGATTAAGGTCGGTACCGGACTTGAACAAAGCTTTCATATCATATACCTCCACCGATTTATTTCCGAAAATCCAGAAACTGCCTTCTTTAAGAATATCGGTTAAGTTTCCGTTCCTGAAAACCAACCCTCGCTCATATGCTTTAATCTGTATATTTTTTATCATGACTATATTTTTAATGGTTATCATTTTAATTAAAAGTAAATCCGGAATCTCTTCTTCCAAAAACGGCGGAAGAAAAGCCATTCTGAAAAATTCATAAATCTCAGCATCTTATTTTCGAAATCATTTCTCAATGTTCAGATTTTGGCCGTGTCCCTTGCCCTGGCTTAACCAACAACCCGGGTCGCTACGTTCACTGCTATCTTTTTTGCAGGCAAAAAAGGATATCCGTTATCATCGCTCATGGAGAAAACCGTCCTTTTTAGAAAACTCATTCAAGAATGATTGATCTTCGTATCCATTTCATTTTCAGAAAAATATCTTTTCTCACAGGCTTTTTCAAAATGTTGATTTAACAACTGAAAAAATCCCGGATTTTTTCCGAATATTTTTAATGAGAATATTCAAACTCGAAAAAAAATAGATTTTGAGTCTATTTTCAACTACAGTTATTGTGTAGTACTCTAACCAACTGAGCTACCTCATCCGAAACGAGGGTGGGACTCGAACCCACGCATAAAAATCTATTGTTCTACCAATTTGAACTATATCCCCATTCAGGAGATAGAAGGACTCGAACCTTCAACCCATAGAGCCGTAAGATTTTTCTGGCTAAATCTCTGAAACCTTCAGGTCAAGCTGAACAGAAGGAAATCATGTTCCTAAACAAATTCTTCTGCAATGGTGTTATCCAGAAACACTCAACAAGACCTTACCTGATATTTTGACTAAAATCTGTTTTTCAAAATTTTAGCATTGTTTTGTTTTGATGATGCAAAGTAAAAAGACCGGTACGCAGTGTTTTTGCGTAGTAAAAATTTTTATTTTCCCCGCCGGATGTTACGTTATTTCACCCTTTCAGGGCTCAGTTCACCGGGCTTTAGTGACATCGGGCTGCACCCGATGCTGGTATAGGCCGCCCTTTCAGGGCTGACCGTTATTCCTTTTATTTAGACATCTCTTACAATCAGCTTTGCTTTTATTGAAAATCGTAAAAAAAACTCCCTTTAAAAAAGAGAGTTCAATTATATCGATATATACGTAAATTGCTCCATTGACAAAGTCACATTATTATATCGTTACATGATTAGATTGCTACATTATTCCCAGTTTACCTTTTCAGGCACCAGTGCAGAATTTTGGCAATATTCCGGGCGTCATCGACACCGCGGTGGTGGGTACCCTCCAGCGTAAGGTTCAGTTCGCCTAGTGCGCGGGCCATGCCGACACTTTTACGGACGATTGGGTGCAGTTCCCCGAACAAGGTTTTCACATTGATGTGGTCATCGCTCAGCGGATAATCCACCTTGAATCTTCTGGCCTGGTTCTGAAGCATGTTCAGGTCGTAATTTCCGTAGCTGGCCCACGTCAGCTCTTCGGAATCGTATTCCGCTCTCAGGATATCCAGGGCATCTTCCAGTAAAATACCTTCGTCATCGAGCATATGCTGGGTTATGGAAGTCAGTTCCGTACAGAACGGGCTGACTTTTGAAAATTGAGGCTTTACCAAAATGCCTTCGCTGCGTGAAACCTTACCGGTTGCGGCATCCATAAGGCATACCCCGATTTCGATGATTTCACTTTCCTGACCTCTCGGCAGCCGGTCGTTCCAGCACGTTGCCTCAAGGTCTATAATTAATATGTTGTCTGTTGTTTTCATTTGTTTAAAATTTGATTGTTTAGCTGGAAGATGGATGATGGAAGCGGGATGTTCGTGTGTTTTAAAACTTCCCGTTTTCATATCCTAGTTCCTCCAGATTGATTGGCTGGAAG
>NZ_CAJYMO010000117.1 GCF_913776365.1 uncultured Chryseobacterium sp.
CAGGCGGAAAAACCAAAATGAAAGTCGGGAAATTCGATGTCAGGCTGCATTCAGTTTCTACTGACAGGAACATCATGAAAGAACCCATGCCCCTGCACATCGGGAACCGTCTGGTTACAGCCGGGAATATTGATGTGGATGCCGGGAAATATTACCGGCTTAAAGTCGCCGGAATCAAAAATACCGGAAAAACAACCCGTCTCACAGATTTTGCATTCCTTCCGAAATATTCGCGTGCCCAATTCAACCGGATGATTGCAGTGGAAGAAGACCTCTACACGATCAGAATAAAATCCGTTGATATCGCAGATAAGAATTCAATCATCGGAAAAAATACGAATATTGACCTGGACCGCATCATCGTCGACGGCATCAACTGTAACATCTACCATGATCTTGCACCGCCGGACGATGTGAAAACAAGGTATATGTTCAGCAAGAAGCTCCGCGATGTGAAGTTCCCCCTTTTTGTAAGGAAGATAGACATCAGGAATTCCAGGCTGGCTTATGAGGAAGTGGCGGAAAAGGCCCAGATCCCGGGAAAGATCACTTTTGAAAACTTCAGTGCATCCATTGATAACGTCAACAGTGCAAAGATGAAAGGCAGGCCTACCCTGATAAAAGTAGACTCCAGGTTCAGATTCTTCGGGGATGCCGATACCCGGGTCCAGTGGCAGTTTGATGTGGCTGATAAAAGTGACAGGTACGCCATTAAAGGAATCATCAATGACCTGTCCGTAGATAACGCCAATCTTTTCGTGCGGCCTTATCTCAATGTAAGCCTGGATGGAACCATCCATTACATGAAATTTGATTATACCGGGAACAGCAAAATGATCGGCGGCAATTTCTTTTTCCGGTACAGTGACATGCATGTGAATTTAATGAATAAAAATACAGGAAAAGAACGGAAGCTGCTGAGCGCCATTGCCAATATCTTTATTAAAAATGATTCCAAGGGAGAGCCGGATCATGTGGAGGTGGAAAAAGAGCGGGATCCTGAAAAAAGCTTTTTCAATACCCTCTGGCAGGGGATCATGGAAGGTCTTAAGAAATACCTGCTCTGATCATAACCCGGCAACAGCAGAAGCCGGTTTAAAACCTAGTTTTCAGGGAACTGAGGTGCCCTGTTGTTGACCCGGATCCTACCCGTTCCGTCTGGCTGGATATTTACCTTTACCGGTATTGCCCCGATGAATTGTACCTGTTTTAAGAGGGTGATATTCCGGATAAAACCTGAAGGATTCCTGTAAATCGCTTTACAAGGATAAAGCCTACAATGTATTGCAGAAGATCAAAAACTTTGCAATTCATACGGTAATCTGACCGGGATCATGCCGTACATCAATGCACTATATTCTGCCGGTTTAATACCCTGAATGGCTGTTTCGGCTTGCTGTTTGATATAGGTACGGAAAAGATTGACAGATGAAGACACAGAATACGGCAGACGCCAGATCGGAAGTTCCGGAGGAAGGGGTTTTACCCGAAATTATCAGAGAAGATTATAAGGGAAGCGGGAGACTGGCCGGTAAAAAGGCGCTGATCACCGGTGGTGACAGCGGAATCGGGCAGGCCGTAGCAGTTCATTTTGCCAGAGAAGGGGCAGATGTAGCCATCGTTTATAAAGAAAGTGACGATGATGCGCAGGAAACCCTTAAGCTGGTAGAACAGGAAGGGCAACAGTGCATCGTCATCAGGGGTGACCTTACCGATTCAACATTCCGATCCGGCTGCGCAGAAAAGATCAAGACGGCATGGGGAAATCTTGATATTCTCGTAAACAATGCAGGAATCCATACTTCCAGGGACAGCCTGGAAGAAATTACGGACGAGCAGATCCTGGAAACTTTCGATACGAATATTATTTCCATGATCTCCTTCACCAGGAATTTCCTTCCGCTGATCGTGGAAGGAGGCCGTATTATCTGCACTACTTCCGTAACGGCTTACCGGGGCAGTGATCATCTCATCGATTACGCAGCAACCAAAGGGGCTATTTTAACCTTCATGCGGTCACTGGCAACCAACCTTGCAGAGAAAAAGATTCTGGTGAACGGTATAGCACCGGGCCCGATCTGGACACCGCTGGTAAAAGAAACTTTTGATGATCTGTCCACCTTCGGGAAAGATACCGCCCTTAAAAGAGCAGGACAGCCTTCTGAAGTGGCCCCGGCTTACGTATTTCTAGCCTCGCAGGAAGCAAGCTACATTACCGGAGAGGTCATCCACATCAACGGCGGTGACTTCGTAGGCGGATGATACCCGGGAAGATAAAAAGATACAGCTTATACTATTATTACACAAAGACAGGAGGCCGGCTTTAACAGCAGCCGCTCCTGGATACCAATTACATCACAATGGAACAATTACAATTTGAAATCATGATCAATGCAGAGCCTGAAAAGGTATGGAGTGTACTTTGGGACGACATTTCCTACAGGCAGTGGACGACAGCGCTGAACGAAGGGTCTTTTTACCAGGGAAACTGGGAGGAAGGAAGCATCATGAAATTCTTTGACTCCCATAACAACGGAATGTACAGCCGGGTGGAAAAGCATATCCCTGCACAGGAGATGAAGCTCATTCATTTAGGTGAAATTTTTGACGGTGTGGAAACCCCGATGGACTGGGGAGCTGCCGAAGAAGACTATCTGCTGGAAGAAAACGAGGAAGGCACTGTGCTAAGGGCAAACATCAGCACCAAAGAGGAATTCAGGAATTTTTATGAAGAAAAGTATCCGAACGCACTGAGAATCATTAAAAACCTATCTGAAAACCAACTCTGAAAACAGGAGTTGTCACTTTATATCATACAATACATATGGAAACACTGTCTTATGAAAAAGTAATCGATGCTCCCAGGCAGGCAGTCTGGGATGTATTGTGGGGAAACGAAACATATCCGCAATGGACGCAGTTTTTTGAAAAAGGATCCGAAATGAAATCAGACTGGCAGGTAGGAGGAAAGACCTATTTCCTGAATGCCGAAGGCAGAGGAATGGTCTCTACCATAGACAGTCTGCAGCAGCCGGATCATGTGGTCTTCAAGCATCTGGGAACTGTGGATAAGGAAGGGAACGAAGATACCCGGAGCAGGGACGTCATGCAATGGAGCGGATTTTACGAAAGGTATCTGCTGATTGATTTCGAGGGCCGTACAAAACTACATATTGAAGTGCAGGCAGATAAAAACTGGCACGACAGGCTGGAAAAGGGATTTACCGAAGGCCTTGAGATCGTAAGACAGCTGGCGGAACAGGGTAAATCATATGACAGGAATAGCTTTTAACGATCCGCAGCTTTGGTTTATTTATTACTTACCGTAGTTTTATACTGACGGCCGATCATCGTCTTATCCGATACTTATGAAATTACTCACTATTCTTTTTGCCGCTTTTTTATTGGGACTTATCGCGACCAGGATTTTTCAGGGCGAATGGAACTTTTTGTTTTCCGGAAATCTGGGGATGGCTGCATTTGTTGCTTTCACCGGACTCGCACACTTCAGGTTCCAGAAAGGAATGGCGATGATGATCCCGGAATATATTCCGGCAAAAATGTTCTGGGTATATGCTACGGGTGTCATTGAGATCGCAGCGGGAATCGGTCTTATGTTTCCCCAAAGCCGGGAGATCACCGCTGCCTTACTGATTATCTTCTATATCCTGGTCTTTGTGGCCAATATCAACTCATCCCGAAAGAACATCAACCTGTTCAAAGCAGATTATTCAGGCCCGGGAATGGATTATCTTTACCGGGAAAGAATACCCATGCAGATTATCCTCATTGCCTGGACCTGGTATTTTGGTATTTATCTCCAATGAAGATTTCGTTAATCCGTTTCAGCGTTGAAAACGGCATCTGATTTTTTCACTTCCTGTGGAAAAACATTACCTGTCAACAATTTACGGAATGATGGCTTTTATCATAAAAGTTTTATAAAAGTATTTCCGATCTTTATATGGATTTACCATTCTATACTACTGAAAAACAGCTACATCATTTTATGCTTTTATTTTTATTAATCATAATTATTTAAATAGTTAATATTATTAATTAATATACCACAATATATTTATTTTTTACGTATAAATACGGAATTTGATTGAAAATATTAAAATAGTTTTGGTCTTTGGCACTGTAATTGTTTACTTTTATGCGAGATCGATATTCTATACATAATAAATTTAATAACCCCATGAAAACATATCAGATTAAAAATATTTTAAAAACCCTTATAAAATAACAAAGAGAATTACTTAGTCCATTCCCTTTTTTTTAATGCTTTGAGATGGCTGCAGTTTTATACTGCGGATATACTTACTGTACCCTTATACTAACATGCTATAACACATTTATTATTTATGAAAACTTCTATTTGTTTTTCAACAGGACTCAGGGCAAGATCACTCTATGCCGCTGCAGCCCTGTGCCTTGCTGCGTTGATGCCCGAGTATGCATCGGCACAAACAAGAATTATTGTCAACCCGGGTCTGGAATTCGGGGTTTCCAATGGAACCACAGCTTATCTGGATACCAATTTTACATCGAACGGCATTCTTGATGCTGGCACCGAAGTTACCTGGCCCTGGTATACTACACAACTGGTACAGTCCGGCAGCTGTGCACCGGGAGGGGTAGGCAACTGTCATCCCATTAAAGTATGGGGAACCTCGAATACCGGAGTACCGGCTGCCCAGGGAACCAATTTCGTGGAACTGAATGCATTTACCAATGCCATGATGTACCAGAATATGTATCTTACGACAGGGGATGATATCAATTATTATTTCCGGCACCGGGCAAGAACGAGCAGTACGGAGCAGGCAGCCATGATCATTGAAGATGGAAACCAGAATGTAGTGGATATAATCAGCAACAGTGCTTTGCCGTCCAGTACGGGGGCATGGTCTGTCAATCAGGGGACCTACACCTTTACAGGAGCTTCCGGGATTTACCGGATCGGGTTCCGGCCACAGAGTTCCACCGCTCCTGATAACGGCAACTTTGTGGATGATATCCGCGTTTCCCTGAAACCGATGATGGACCTTAAATTTTCCAATCCGCAGACTTCCTGTGAAGGATTCAGCAAC
>NZ_CAJYMO010000118.1 GCF_913776365.1 uncultured Chryseobacterium sp.
CACGATTCCGTTCATGATGATGTTCCAGATCAACAGGATGGCGTCTACGGCTAAAAATGCCTGCGGAATCGTTAAACGCTTGTTGGCAGAATCGTCCAGTGTTCTTTCGAACCACTGCGTTGAAGCGACCATGGCAGAACTGGTGGTAAGAGACATTACATATTTTGCCAGGGCTCCGATTCTTTCGCTTCTCATCGGGTTACGCTTGTAAGCCATAGCTGATGAACCAATTTGGTTTTTCTCAAACGGTTCTTCAATTTCCTTCAGGTTCTGAAGCAAACGCAAATCGTTGGTGAATTTATGAGCGGATTGCGCAATATTTCCTAATAAAGCGACCACTTTAGCATCGATTTTACGGTCGTAGGTCTGTCCGGATACCCCGAACACTTTTTCGAAACCGAATCTTTTCGACAATTCCTTATCTAAGTGTTTTACTTTGGAATAATCTCCGTTGAACAATTCCAGGAAGCTTGCCGCCGTTCCCGTCGTTCCTTTTACACCTCTGAATCTCAAAGTTTCCAGGAAGAAATCCAACTCTTCGATATCCAGCACCAGGCTCTGTAACCAAAGGGTTGCTCTTTTTCCAACGGTTGTCAGCTGTGCCGGCTGGAAGTGGGTAAATCCTAAAGTCGGAAGATCTTTATATTCGATAGCGAAGTCCGCTAAGTTTTTGATGACGTTTACTAATTTTTTCTTTAAAATTAATAGTCCGTCACGGATCTGGATCAGGTCCGTATTATCCCCTACAAACGCAGAAGTTGCCCCCAGGTGAATGATTCCTTTGGCTGAAGGAGCCACATCTCCATAGGTATGAACATGCGCCATCACATCATGACGGAACTTTTTCTCGTATTCTGCCGCTTTATCGTAATCGATGTTTTCGGCATTGGCTTTCAGTTCTGCAATCTGCTCGTCGGTGATGTCAAGGCCTAAATCTTTTTCGATTTCAGCCAGCGCGATCCAAAGTTTTCTCCAGGTGCGGAATTTGTTATTGTGTGAGAAGTTAAATAACATTTCTTCACTGGAGTAGCGCTCTTCCAATGGATTTTTGTAGGAATTCATTCTTTCTTTTACTTTTAGGTATGCAAAAATAAGATTTTTCGGCGAGAGATGAAAATCCTGCTTTGCTGATTTATATTCCGGAATTGGATTTCATCTGCTTTCGTTTCGAATAGAATTTATATTCATAACAGATGAATCCAAATTCAGATAATGTTCAATCTTTGCCACAGCCTTTATTAAGATAGCATACCTAGGGTGTGCGAAATACAGTGAAAACATTGTTATTTCTACACAGATGATATTCCTACGGAATTTTTTTTGCTCATTCACATGTATGGCTTTACAATTGTGTCCCATCAAGGATTGATATCAACCTCCTGCATTTAAAATGTTTTGTTTTACCTTTGCTGCTTTGTTTTAAACAATAATGAAATAGAATGGGCAGTCTGAAGAAATTGGAAATTAAAAAGAATATTCAAAAGGAGGAAGACCGGAACCTGTCTTTCCGGGTATTTGACCTTACGCCAGAACATCTGAAAGATTATACAAGACCCCATAAAAAAGACCATTTCCTGATCATTGTATTGGAAAGCGGAACCCTCAGCCTTCATATCGAATCGAAGATCCATCCGCTGAAGGCCGGCAAAATTTCCGTGGTCTTTCCGGAACAGGTTCATTTTGTTTCGGATCCGAGCCATGATGTAAAAGGAAAGATCATCCTGTTTGAAGAGATTTTATTCTGTTCCGATATTCTGAAAAACGAGCTGAGTACTTACAATGTAAATCTTTCCAAGCAGCTGAACTGCACGATTCTTTCGCCGGATGATTTTACAGAAAATTATCAGCTGGTTCAGAATATCCAGGGCATTTATGAGAAACCGAGCCTGATCAAAAAAGAACAGGCGAGATTCCAAATCAAGATTTTTTTGTTGGGTCTGATTGAATCGGTTCACGGCCTGCATCCCGTTTTACATAAGGATACTGCTGACAAACCATTGTATGTACGGTTTAAAAAATTACTGAATGAACAGTACAAGCAGTACCGGACCGTCCAGTATTATGCCGGAGAGCTTGCCATCACTCCGAAAAAGCTGAATGCCGTTACAAAGAAGCATTGCGGCGAAACCGCCATCCAGGCCATTCACAACAGGATATTGATGGAAATAAAACGCCAACTGATGTTTTCCGATCTTTCTCATAAGGAAATTGCTTTTGATCTGGGCTTCAATTCTCCGTCCGCCCTCAACAAGTTTGTCAAAGCGAAACTCAAAGAAACACCGACCGAGCTTCAGCAGGAACTGGCGCAAATGTATAACGCGTAGTCCTGTTTGTATAACACCGCTCATTTCTGCCTGGCTAATTTTGTCCTATCAAAAATCAGAAATAAAATGAGCAAATTGTTTATTGCAGGAGAAGTTTTCCACGGTGCGGGAACACTTGAAGAATTAAAAAATATCAACGGTAAAAAAGCGGTTATCGTAACGGGTGGAAGCTCAATGAGAAAAAGCGGAACACTGGATAAAGCGATTGCTTACCTTACCGAAGCCGGCATTGAAACTCAGGTATTCGAAGGGGTGGAAGAAGATCCATCCTCTGCTACCTGCCTGAAAGGTGCAGAAATCATGCAGACTTTTGAACCGGACTGGATCATCGGGCTGGGCGGCTGCTCCGCTATTGACGCGGCCAAGATCATGTGGGTATTTTACGAGTATCCTGATGCGGATTTTGATGCGATGATCAAGCCTTTTACCGTTCCTGTCCTGAGACAAAAAGCGCGCTTTATCGCCATCCCTTCCACCAGCGGAACCGGAACTGAAACCACAGGCCTTGCCGTGATTACCGACCGGGAAAAAGGCGTGAAATACCCGATCGTTTCATATGAACTAACTCCGGATATTGCCATCGTTGACGGTGAGATCTGTGCTTCGATGCCGGCGCACGTCACCTCCAATACCGGACTTGATGCCCTCACCCACTGTGTGGAAGCTTACGTTTCCAATATTGATAACAATATCGCAGATGCACTTTCCAAAGGCGGTCTGGAGATCGTTTTCGATAATCTGAAAGAAGCGGTAGAAAATCCGGGTAATATCACAGCCCGTCAGAATATGCATGATGCTTCCTTTATGGCAGGCCTGGCATTCAACAATGCATGGCTGGGAATTGTTCACTCGCTGTCTCACCAGGTTGGTGCATTGTACGGGATTCCTCACGGGGCATCCAATGCCATTTTCCTTCCGAATGTGATCCGTTACAACGCGCAGGCAACAGAGCGTTATCCTGATCTGGCAAAGGTGATCGGTAAAGAAACCGCCGAAGATCTGGCCCAGGCTATTGAAACCCTCCGTTCCGAAGTAAACAACCAGTCAGCGATCAAAGATTTCGGGATTTCGAAAGCGGATTGGGAGAAGAACCTTGATTATATTACAGCCAATGCGCTGGCTGATCCCTGCACAGGCTTTAATCCGAGGGTTCCTTCCCTGGAAGAACTGAAAGCGATTTACAATGCGTGCTATGAAGGAGTTGTGTACTCTGAAGAGGTTGTAGTTGCGGGATAAACGCAGCATCGAAGCAGAAAGCAGGTGAAAAGGCTAGAAGAAGGAAGCTGGAGGCTGGAAGTTTTTCCGCCAACACTACAAACCAAATTTTGACTGATTCATCTGACGCTCTTTATTTTGAAAGTAGATAGGATATTATCGAATTTACGTTATTTACATTTTAATCTTTAAAAAGCAATATCCGTCAGGTTCTGAGAACCTGACGGATTTTTTTCAGTCTGCCGTGATTAGCCCCGATAGGAACGGCATCCTTTTTCTGCGGCGGGAACGGACGGTGGCGAAAAAGATACAGTGGATAGCGGGAAACAGCTCCTGAAGAAAAATAATGAAAGATCAATACCGGATGACAGAAAGACCCGGATATGACAGGCCACTCTTACAGGGCTATAAAAATGATGATTTGTTGCTATTAACAGATCTCTCCTCCGTAGCTTTTTCAGCATATAAAGGATAAGTGGTACTTCCGCATAATTTTGTATAGAATCATTGTACCTTTATCGCAGACAGTCCTTTTGTCTCTTTTAATGTAGATATTACTGAGTTCTTTAGCATATAAAATAAAAAGCCATCCTTTCGAATGGCTTTTTATTTTACATTTGTTCGTAGACAATTTTGTTATTTTTCTTCAACCGGTATCTGTCTTTTTTATAAGATTCCAGGGTATAGCTGCCATTTTTCCAGCTGTTTGTTTTTGTCTGTTTAGTCAGGACTATACTTTCGGATGCAACGTCGGGAAGAAAGATTTCAGCCTGCTTCATATCTTTGCTGAAAATGACAGCTGACATAAAAGTTGCAGTTCCTGCCGGTTTTACTTCTTTCAGTTTGATCTTTTGCTCAAAAGCCCTGATGCAATCATGCTTAATCTGCGAGTAGGTGTATCCTGCCGAGCCTTTACACCCATGGGCATCTTTATCATTACCCACTTTATTCAAAACAATTGTTTTTTTCTGACCGAATGCCATCATGCTGAGCACAATCGCACCGAATAATGCTGTCTTTTTCATTTGTTATTTGTAAAAACTTGATTCATCAAAAACCGCACCAAATTGTGGTACCTCCAGATATAAAAAAAGCCGCTTCTGATGAGCGGCTTTCTTAGGATTTATCGGGTCCAGTTGATTTTTGAATGTTGTACGTCTGAAGAGTTGGTCCCGATCATGATGTCGAATTCTCCCGGTTCCCAGTCGTATTTCAGGTCGCCGTTGTAGAACTTCAGGTTTTCCGGTGTAATGTCGAAGGTTACTTTTTTGGATTCGCCTTTTTTCAGCATGACTTTCTGGAAGCCTTTCAGTTCTTTTACCGGTCTGGTGATGCTTCCCACCATATCCCTGATGTATAACTGAACGACTTCTGCCCCGTCATAATTTCCGGAGTTGGTAATGGTTACCGAAGCCTGCACCGTCTGGTTGCCTTTCGGGTTGGCATTGGAAACGGTCATATCGGAATAATTGAATTTCGTATAGCTTAATCCGTATCCGAACGGGTACAGCGGGGTGTTGCACTCATCCATATAATTGGAACGGAATCTCTGGTACTCGCATTTGTCGACCAGCTTCTGATCCAAAGGACGGCCGGTATTCTTGGCATTGTAATAGATCGGCACCTGACCCAAGCTTCTCGGGAACGTCATCGGCAGTTTTCCAGATGGATTTACTTTTCCGAAAAGAACGTCAGCGATGGCGCTTCCTGCTTCAGAACCCGGGAACCAGGCATTCAGGATGGCATCCGGCGTATCTTTTACATTGGTTAAAGCCAGCGGACGGCCCGTGAACAATACCATGGCAATCGGCTTACCTGTCTTTTTCAGCTCGTTCAGCAGGTCTACCTGTGACTGCGGAATGGTGATTTCGGTCCTGGAGGAGGATTCCCCGCTCATTTCAGCGGATTCCCCTATCGCCAGAACGATAACATCGGCTTTGTTAGCCACGTCTACCGCTTCTTTTAACAGGGCTTCTTTCGAACGGCTGTCACGGTCGGTTTTTTTGCCATGGGCTGCATAGATGTCTTCCAGTTTGGCATCATAGTCTATATTCGCCCCTTTTGCAGAAAGGAATTTTACATCTTTGCCATAGCTTGCCTGGAGCCCTTGCATCAGGTTTACAGAAATAGCATGTTTGGTGGCCACACTCCACGTTCCGGCCATGTTCATCGAGTTGTTGACCAATGGCCCGATCACAGCAACGGTTCCTGATTTCTTCAAAGGCAGTACATTGTTGTCGTTTTTCATCAATACCATAGACTGAGCGGCCACATTTCTTGCGATGTTCCTGTTTTCCATGCTGTAGACTTCTTTCGCTGCTAATTTCGCATCGCCGTGCTTGTATGGGTTGTCAAACAGTCCCAGATCGTATTTCGCCTCCAGGATTCTTCTGGCTGCCATATCGATTTCCGCCTGGGTTACTTTTCCTTCCGCCAGCGATTTTTTCAGGGTGGTTAAAAATCCTTCACCCACCATATCCATATCGATTCCGGCTTTCAGTGCCAAAGCAGAAACCTGCTGAAGGTCGCCCATTCCGTGATCCACCATTTCGTTGATCCCGGTATAATCGGTAACAACAAAGCCTTTGAATTTCCATTGATTTCTCAGCACTTCGGTCTGCAGCCACCGGTTTCCGGTAGCCGGCACTCCGTCCACTTCATTGAAAGAAGCCATTACGGAAGCTACCCCGGCATCCACCGCTGCTTTGTATGGCGGGAAATATTCGTTGTACATTCTTACGTGGCTCATGTCCACGGGGTTGTAATCCATTCCGGCTTCTCCTGCTCCGTACAGCGCAAAGTGTTTTACACAGGCTAAGATGTTGGTTCCGTTAGCCAGGTCTTTTCCCTGGTATCCGTATACCATATTTTTGGCGATTTCGCTTCCCAGGTACGGATCTTCCCCGGAACCTTCGGAAACCCTGCCCCATCTAGGTTCGCGGGAGATATCTACCATTGGCGAGAATGTCCAGTTGATGCCGTCGGCCGCCGCTTCTTTTGCTGCTACCCTGGCGGATTGCTGAACGAGGTTCATGTCCCATGAAGAAGCCAGCCCCAACGGAATCGGGAAAGTGGTTTCATAACCGTGGATCACGTCCATCCCGAAAATCAAAGGAATTTTCAGTCGGCTGTTTTCCACCGCAACTTTCTGTACGGCCTTGATTTTATCCGCTCCTTTTATGTTGAACAATCCTCCGACTAATCCCTGCTCCACTTTTTTACCGATATCGGAACTTTTTGCCAGTCCGGTGGTAAAGTCGCCTGAGCTTGGTAAGTTCAGCTGTCCGATTTTTTCGTCGAGCGTCATTTTCGCCAGCAGGCTTTCGACAAAGGCTTTCTTTTTCGCCTGATACTGTGCCGTCTGATATGCCTGTACGGGCTTTGTTACCATTTCCTGCGCGGAAAGCACAGGGGCCAGCGCCAAGGTGGCGATTACAATTAACTTTTTCATTACTCTATCTTCTTTAATTATAGTTTCTTTTTAATTTCTTATTACTTTAACTTCATAATGATCCTCTTTTCCGGTGACGTTGTTCTTCACCCAGTATTCAACCCTGTTTCCAAAGGTATCATATTTTTCAACAACATCGAATTCCTGCAGTACAACTTCGGAATTTCCCTGCTCATTTGTTTCCCTGATAACGGAACGATGTCCGAAATACTCAGATTTTATCTTTTTCCCATCTTCAATGTGATGAATGGCCATCAGCTGATCATCTTGGTACTGACGGACTTCATTTTCAACATACTCGAGTCTGGTAAAGTCTTCGCTGCAGTCATCATACTCTTCTTTTGTTCGACAGTAAAAACGTTTGTATTCAATATTGTATTTATCGTAATACCTGTAATCCTGGATGTAGTAAGTTAATCCCTCTTTTGAAAAATCCGGTCTGTAATACTTTTCTTCATACCAGGTCCTGTTCCCGAACTTATCATAATCAAAAACCTCAAGCCGGATGATTTTCATGACCGGCAATAGATTTTTCTCATCCGGTGTTTTGATGTATTCTTTGACCGCCTCAAGGTAATCGCCGCTGTCGAAACCGGCAATGATAAGAGGTCTCTTCCGGTCATCATACTGAGTGATCCTGTAATTTTTTCTGCCATCCCGATGCTGGGTTTCAATGACAAGGCCATCTTCATAGCTAAGCCAGTTTTCTTCATTTACACCATTAGGATCTGCGGTCTTTTTATTCCAATAGATGATCCTCCCGGTATTGTCATATTCTGCATATATACGATAGGTTTTTCTAACGTCCGGAAAATCTACTCTTATTTTCAACGGCAACTGATCTCTAAAACAAAATGCAAGATACCTATCTCCGTTTGTGAAATAAATCTCTTCCGTACCATCTTCCGTAATGTGTATTTTCTGCAGGTCATCATCGTCGATCAGGAAACTCTTAGGCTCTCCTCTCAAACCATGATTGAATTGGAGATGTTTTGATAAAACCTTACCGGATTTACTATATACTGTTGTAATTTGGTAATTACCGCAGTATTCAAAAACCCTTCTGTGTCTTTCTTCCCGATCAAAATCTTTACGTTCCAACAGTTTTCCGCCTTCATACCGGTAATCATAGAGTAATTCCTCATTCTTGTAATAATGAAGTGAGAAATCTTTTACATCTCCGGGCATCTTTTCCACATCGAAAGAACCGAAAAAGCTTTCATGAAATTGGAGCATTACCGTTATTATTTTTCTTTTCTTTTAGACAGCATCCATTTATACAGTTCCGGATTGGAGTACGTGGAATCCCAGGAATTGTGATTGTCGTTCGGGAAGATGGTAAGTTCTGCCGACGGGTTTACCGGATGCAGCTTCTGGTAAAAATTGAAGGCATTTTCCGGAAGCACCACATCATCCATTCCCCCGTGGAAAATTTTCATGTTGAGGTCTTTGTACCGATGGATATTGGCATACATCACCCGGTCTGTCGGAGCACAAACCGATACTACGGCGGCAAACATTTCAGGATGTTCCATCGCCAGCTTCAGCGTTCCCCAGCCTCCCATGGAGAGCCCGGTAAGGTAAATTCTTGAAGCATCCACTTTGTACTTAGACTGGATTTCTTTAATAAGGTTATAAATGGTTACCGTATCCCACCAGGTATTTTCCGGGCACTGCGGTGCCAGGATCGCTACCGGTTCCTTGATGAGGTTTTTATAGGTAAACGGGCTGTGGGCTTTTACCATTTCCAGGTTGTTCCCTCTTTCGCCCGAACCGTGAAGAAAAACGATGAGCGGGACATTTCCTTTGGCGTTCTGCGGATAGTCCAGAATATAGGATATTTTTTCCTGCCTTTTGGATTCTTTATTAAGTTCCGCTTTTATTTCCTGGGCCTGTAAGCTTAAAGAAAAGGGCAAAAGCAAGAGCGGCAGATGTTTCAGTTTCATTATCATTGTATTTCCTGTTTTGGCTGAAGCTATTTTTTATTTTGTCTTGGTCTACGGACTTTCTGTATCCGGAAGAACGTTGATGAGTTGCTGTTATTTTTAGCCCCGATTGCAGCGGCTACCCCACAGCGCGCCTGAAAGGTGAGCGAGGAGTAATAGCGGAAAGCGGGAAACAGCTTCAAATTACTAAAAATTATTTTAACGGGTTACCTGATGTTGTATTTTTCAGAGG
>NZ_CAJYMO010000119.1 GCF_913776365.1 uncultured Chryseobacterium sp.
TCATCCATTTTATCAAAGAAAACAGCAGAGTGGACGTGCTCCAGCTGTTCGGCAATTTCGTGTACATTTTCCCATCCAAAATTCATTTTTTTCACCAGAAACATTTCGGTCAGCCGGTGTTTCCTCACCACCAGTGCTGCTTCGCGTCTTCCGGTTCCGGTAACCACCAACGGCTTGTAGGTTTCATAAAGTACCCAGTTTTTTTCTGCAAACTTCTTCATCATATTGTTTACACTCGGCATTTTAACGGACAGGAATTTGCTGAGTTCATTGATGGTGACCTTATTCTCATGGTCAACAAGATGAAAAAGCGCTTTCAGGTAGTTTTCTTCAGTGAGGGTGGCTTTCAAAATGTTAGATCTTATGATAGACAAATCTAACAAAATATTATCAAATCCGGGGTATTGTTCTTTTTACTTTTTTTACTTTTGCCATATGAAATTTTCATTTAAAAACGATTATTCCGAGGGCTGCCATCCGGAAATCCTGCAGGCGCTTCTCAGGCATAATCTCGATCAGCAGGCAGGATATGGCGAAGATGCATATTCCTTAGAGGCAAAACAAATCATCCGGGAAAAAGCAGGCAATCCGGAAGCGGCCGTTTATCTCGTTTCAGGCGGCACCCAGGCGAATCTTCTGGTTATTTCTTCCATACTCAGGCCTTATCAATGTGCCATATCTGCTGCTACCGGCCACATCCTCAATAACGAAACCGGTGCGATTGAAGCCACCGGCCACAAAATATTAGGTATTGAAAAAGAAGATGGCAAACTGACGCCGGAAGACATTATACCGGTATTGGAAAGCCACAGGAATGTGCCGCACCAGGTGATGCCGAAGCTGGTCTACATTTCAAATTCCACGGAACTCGGCACCGTATATACCTTTGCAGAACTGGAAGCACTTTCGGTATTCTGTAAAAAACACAAGCTCTACCTTTTCATGGACGGTGCAAGGCTCGGACATGGCCTGACCGCCGAAACCAGCGACCTGACGCTGGAAAAAGTAGCTTCTCTGACCGATATATTTTATCTCGGCGGAACAAAAAACGGAGCCTTGATAGGAGAGGCCATTGTGATCAGCAACACAGAACTGCAGGAAGATTTTGCCTACAGCATCAAACAGAAAGGAGCCCTGCTGGCCAAGGGAAGAATTTTGGGAATACAATTTCTGGAACTGATGAAAAACGATCTGTATTTCGACCTGGCCAGGCACGCCAACCGGCAGGCCGCGAAAATAAGGAAAGCGATGGGAGAGAGGCATGTACGTTTCCTCTCCGAAACCTGTACCAACCAGATTTTTCCTGTTTTACCGGATGATCTGATCCTGAAACTGGCTGAAAAGTTTGATTTTTATGTCTGGAAAAAAGTAGGAGAGAACCATTCCGCCATCCGCCTTATTACTTCATGGAACACGCCGGATGAACCTGTAGAGGAACTGATTGCCATGATCCGGGAAGAACTTTAAAAAAAAGCAGCCCAATGTGGCTGCTTTTTTACTATCGATCTCTTTTTTACTTCAGAGATTTTGTCACCAGCGTACAGTCAGCAGGTTTCAGCATTCTTCCGCCAGTGTATTTAATTTTCTTTTCACTGGCGTATTGGGTGCCGGATGCATCCCGTTCGCCGATTCCTTCACTCAGGCCGTCTTTGGTCTGCAGGAAATACAGGTCGTTTTTATTGCCGGATACGCCTTCGGAAGCGAATTCATACGTCAGTTTCAGTGTGTCACCTGATTTAAAACCTGATAAGGTTCCTTTATTGCTGTCTTTTTCATTGTTTTTGGTAGCCATCTTGCCCGTAATGGTACCGAGATTATCGTCAATGCTCACAAAAACCGTATCTTTTCCGATTACTCCCATGTAGCAGAATGATTTGACACCTAACGTGTCCGCGCTTTTTTCCGCTGCTACCGCCGTATCGGTGACCAACTGATCCGGAGCCGCCGGCTCAGCTTTTTTATTGCAGTGTATCATAAGCATAAGAGCCGTTATCGTACTCAGTAAGATCGTTTTTTTCATAAGTTTTATTGGTATTTATTTAATTCCCGGTAAGGATAAAAGTAAGTAAATCATCAATACAATGATATAAATTTACTGAAAATTAACAAAGTAAGCCCTTGATCGACTTCCGATTTAACATAATATTAACCGATCAAACTTTCAGGCTGCCCCTGAACCCGCGCGCCGCATAGTAGGAATCAGCCCCGTTATGGTAGGTGAAAACCGTATTGTACCGGAAATCACAAAAAAGGGCACCGCCAAGTGAACGGATCTGGTCCGGAGTCTGTATCCAGCTTGATGTTTTCAGATCGAAAGGGCCTGAAACCTGAAGCATCCTGTATTGATCCTCGTTAAGCAGTTCAATTCCCATTTCAGATGCTTTATCTACGGCATTGCCACAGGGCTTATTGGCTTTCCTGGATTCCAGGGCTTTCTGATCATAGCAAAGACTTCTGCGTCCGGAAGGGCTTTCCGGGGAACAGTCCATGAAAAGATATTCATCCTTAGCCGGATCATATGAAATGACGTCAGGCTCACCGCCGGTTTGTTCCATCTGATAGAGCGACCACATGCTGTGCGGACTGTTCTCAAGCTTTTTTCTGATGTTTTCCCAATGCATACCGTTGTGACGGCTGATATTTTTTTCAAAGCGTACATGAAGAAACTGTAGAAAATTTTCAGCATCTTCGCGGGTTAGTTTCTTTATTCTCATACCGATTGTTGTGTGACATGGATTTTTAGTGATAACAGCAAATATAATATGAAGTAACCATACCTGCAATACTGCATTACAGATACGGGATTTACCGGCTTTTATGTAAATATGCAGAATGGTTGTTATCAGCCGAAAAAGACGTAAATTCAGGCGACATTTTTTTGTAAAAGGCTGGGAATGAGCCAGTGCGCCGTTTTTGATAAAAATCCTATAATTTATATTATGTTAAATTGTAATTATATGATGAATAGTTTTCGTACGCATATCTTTTAATACCTCTCTTTTAGATTATTCTAATAAAAAAGACCCATTATTTAATGAGTCTTTGCTATTTCGTATGATATAATGTTTCTGTTGCTTCTACTGCTTTGCTATCCTGTAGAGCTTCCCCTCGTCCGTTACGGCATATAATGCACTGTCGGTACCCTGCGTAATATCCCTGAACCGCTGGTCCTGGTCAGCAAGCAGTCTTTCTTCACCTACTACCATATTATTGCTGATCACCAGTCTGGCAATATGCTTCCCGCTCAGGGCCGCTACGAAAAGATTATTCTGCCACTCCGGCATGTTGTTTCCTTTATAAAATGTAATCCCGCTTGGCGAAATCACAGGATCCCAGTAATATACGGGCTGCTGCATCCCCGATTGCTGCTGGATTCCGTTCCCAATAACGGCACCGCTGTATTCTATTCCATACGTAATCGTAGGCCATCCGTAGTTGGCACCGCCCTGAACACGGTTGATTTCATCTCCTCCTCTCGGTCCGTGCTCACTTTCCCAGATTTCCCCGGTTACAGGATGTATCGCAAGACCCTGCGGATTCCGGTGACCGATACTGTACAGTTCCGGTAAAGCCCCTGATTGTGTAAATACAGGATTTCCGGAAGCCGCCTGCCCGTCTTTAGTAATGCGGAGCACTTTTCCTAAAGCTGCCGTTACGGATTGTGCCAGCGGCCTTGTCGAAAGATCCGAACGTTCGCCGGTACTGACGATCAGGTTTCCGGTATTGTCAAAAAGGATACGGCCGCCATAATGCAGGCCGCCAACATTGGCTGCGGGACTTGCACGGTAGATTACGGTAACGTTCTCAACCGTATTTTCCGAATTGGAAAGTCTGCCTTTTGCTACTGAAGTCTGGTTTCCGCCGGCTACGTTTTCAGAAAAGACCCAGTAAATCATCCTGTTGGAAGAAAATTGCGGATCTACGCAGATGCCGAGTAAACCACCCTGCCCCGTAACGTTCACTGCCGGGATGCCGGTAATGGCTGCGCTTAGATTTCCTGTAGCCGTTGCTATCCTCATTGTACCGCCTCTTTCGGTAATCAGCAGCCTGCCGTCCGGCAAGCTTGTGAGTCCCCAGGGTGATGATAGTGAAGAAGACAAAACAGTTGCCTTAAAAGCTGTGGACGTCTTGACGCCCTGAATTCTGGTCTGTCCTGCAAATGCGGGTTGGTAACTGGTATTGGCCTGGCCATTTTCCACCGGCGGCAGCCCGGTTCCGGTTTCAGGATCTGAAGGAGTATTTTCGTCGATAGTTTCGGTACATGCTGTAAAAAGCATTGATGAAGCGATCATCAGATGATAGAATTTAAATTTCATGTGATAAAATTTTATGATTAGGTGTAATTTTACGGATTTTATGCAAATTCCCTGCCGGATTCACTTTCTAATGAAATAACATAAGCAGCGTATGCAGCACAACCCGCATATTATTCTTTAAAATCAATGGCAGGCAAAAATGTACCGAAGTGCTACCGGTGCTATGAAATACACGTTGTTTTAATTCATAAATTTGTGAATTTTTAATAGCGTATTGCACTTCTGACAGTTCTCCAAAGGCCTGTCCTTTTCTAACGATCTGAAAAATTATGTATGAACGGTGCAAGCAGCTTATAGGATGAACTTGAGATCATTCCATAAAGTGCTGAACGTTATCATCTGACCGGACCCATACACTTACTGAAGCTGCATGAACAGCAAACATGCCTTTTCCGCTTCCATCGGTTACAATTTCCTCTTTCCGGCGCCCCAGAAAATCCCTGAACCGGGTATTCCTGTTTTCATGGCCTACATCCAGCTCCTTACAACCTTCATCACCATTGGAAATAATGACGACACAGCCTGCATGATCCTGATCGCCCTCCCTGATCCAGGCAATGCAGTTGGGATCATCAAAATGGCTGATCTGCCTGCCATATGCAAACTGTTGCCTTGCTTTCAGTAATACAGGCAGCACCCCGATTTTAGGCATGCTGATGCTGATCTCCCGGTCGTCTCTGGTATCGGTATAATGGGCACCGAAAAGATCCGGGTAGAATATACATGGATAAGCTTCTTCGGAAAGCAGGATGATGGCATAAGCCAGCGGCTTGAACCACGCCTGAACAGAGGATTCCAATGCCTGCAGCGGCTGGGTATCGTGGTTTTCTACAAATGAGACAGAATAGACCGGCTTTCTCTCCAGGAAACTGCCTTCCAGAATCTTCGAAAGATCGTAATCCCTGCCCTCTTCCGAGGCTTTGAAGAAATTATAATGCAGCGGAGCATCGAAGCAGGAGATCAGGCTATCCATCTGATCTGAAAAGGACTCCAGCTTTCCGGCTTCGTCCTTCCAGAATTCTCCCAGAACGAAACAGTCCGGATTGATTTCGGTCTTGATAAAAGTAATGAATTCTTTCAGGAATTTCAGCGAAATATGTTTAAGGGCATCCAGCCTGATCCCGTCAGCCTTTGTTGTCTCCATATACCAGCGGATCCACTTTTTCATTTCCTGTACCACCTGCGGATTGCGGTATTCCACATCGGCTCCCATCAGATAGTCGTAATTTCCCAGCTGATGGCTTACATCATCGGTCCAGTCCGTTCCGCTGTCATTATGGATCTTAAAAATGCCGGTGACTTCCCTGTTGCCCCGGGTAACGACATCAATCCCGCTGAAACATTGATGGTCCCAGATAAAATCCGAATATTTCCCGTTCCGCCCCGGAAAAGTGAATTTGGTGAGCGCCGACACTTTCATCGGTTCTGCGATACTGGTGTTGCGGTCTTCTTCATCGACCTCATGCACCGTAATCTCTTCCGTTTCATCGGCGCCCATGCGGTGGTTAAGCACGATATCCGCATACACCTGAATTCCTGCCTTGTGAGCCGCTTCAATGGCATTCAGATATTCTTTTTTACTTCCGTAACGGGTGGGAATCCCTCCTTTCTGATCAAATTCACCGAGATCGTACAGATCGTAGACGTCATATCCTCTTCCTTCCCTTCCCAGGTGGCATTTATTGGCCGGTGGCAGCCAGGCAGCCGTAATCCCCAGTTCACTTAAATAAGCGGCATTCCGTGCAAATTCATTCCAAAGTTCCCCGGTGTGATACCAGTGGAAATACTGAATAATAACTCCATTCATTGTTTATAGATCTTTCGCCTGTATTGGACAGGCTATGTTAGGTATAAATTCACTTCCACATCAGATACAGCATCCACTGCCTTCTGCGCATCGGTATTAAATGATTCACAAATTAGTGTTTTATTTAATCAATTCCAAGTTCGGAAATACCGGCTGGAAAAAACATGATCCTGATCAGCCTGATCGTGAAATATGAGGTTGTGATTTTACTCATAAGGATTTCGGATTGCAGTAAGTACCTTTGTTTAACACCTACATGATACGATATGAAACCGAAACAGATACCGGGAGTCCCTCTGCAGAAAGGCGGCGGATTCCATGATACTGAAAGCACTAAGCAATACAGCATTGCTGAAATTGATGCCAAATTTGAAATTTTAAAACGACGTTTTTTTTTCTGTCAACCGCTGGCAGGATTACTGCGGTAAAGCGGCAGCTGAATTTAAACATTATGACAGTTCCGGGCAGCCGGTTGACCGGATTCCAAAAAAAGGGGACTTCATCAGAATAGGCATCCCCGGCCCCGGAACCAGGGAAGCTGACGGCTATGACTGGGTGGAAATTGTTAATATGTCCCACCGCGACACCGGCACTATTACCTCTTACCTCATGATGTGCCGCCCGTCTAAGGTCCCCAATAAAACCAAAGGCAATATCGCTCATTTCTACAGTCCGGCAGCCACTGCCAATATCATGATTTCCAGAGAAGGGAACATTTTGAAATCTGCAGTATATGGCCGGAATGAAAGGCCTAATTACCGGGCCGGTTTTACCGACAGGATCAGGAACTTTTTTATTGCCGCCGGCGGTATCTTCGGGATATCCAAAATCCAGTGGAAAGGACTGGCGGAAGGGCTGATCGATTTTCAATAGAAATGAATGGGACTGCAAAAGATATTGTATTGTTTTTCACTCCATTTTTGTTTTTAAGCTCCTCTTATGAGGAGTTTTTTAATTCAGAAGAAGTGGTATCGTTACCGGCTTTTATATGACATAAGTCATAAATAGGGTTTGACCGAATCTCTACCTTTGATCCTGTACACCACCAAATATAACATTATGAAATTCCATACAATCACAATTATGCCTGATGGGACAGTTGTCTGTTGTAAAAGACTTCCGGTCCCCATCTGTTTTGGTTATCATAAGGAATATCAGCAGATATACAGTACCTGACTCTTTTCATTCAGCTGCTGAACTCGATAAAAAACTTTTTGCGGATAACAGATGCTATTCTGTACTCTATTGGCATGAAAGGCTGATAACCTTTCTGTAAGCCATACGGATTCATCATATGGTACTGCTGAAATAGTCAGCCAACAGATACCCTATCTGATTATTATTTTAACCATTGTATTTCCCTGTAGGTTTTTTCTCTTTTATCAGTTTTAACACGAACAGAATAAAAACGGATGAAATAATTCAGCTAACAAAAACAAAAACATTATGGTTATTAACGAAAATTATCTCATTTCTGCAGGAGCGGAAATCAGGACGTATAGCGCGGGAGCGTTTATCTTTCATGAAGGAAGCACGCCTATGTTTTACTACCAGATCGTAGAGGGACAGGTGAAACTGAACAACTTTACGGAAGACGGCAAAGAATTTATACAGGACATCATGTCTTCAGGCCAGAGCTTCGGTGAGGCACTTCTTTTCCTGAACAGGAAATATCCTATGGAGGCCACTGCACTTACTTCATGCAAGGTACTGAGACTCTGTAAAGAAAATTTTTTCAGCCTTTTGGATACCTATCCTAAATTGTATGCAAGCCTGTGTCTTTCCATGTCGGACCGGCTGTATTACCAGTATGTGATGTTGCAGAGAAACTCATCCCAGAATCCTTCGGACCGCCTGATCTGCGTTATGAGCTATCTGAAGAGCGGCCAGGAAAAACAGGATCCCTTTTCCTTCAGGATCCCGCTTACCCGCCAGCAACTCGCTAACCTCACGGGGATCTGTGTGGAGACCGCCATCAGAACCATTAAAAACATGGAGAAAAATAAAATTGTAAGAATCAAAAACCGGAAGATTTTCTTCTGACCCTTCATTAAAAATATACTGATCAGACTTTTTCCATTTTGGCTCTGCATGATCTGCCCGCGATCTGACTGTCGCAGGCATTTCGGCAGGGCTTTTTCCGAAATACAGCTAAAAAAACGACATCATAACAGAGGTTATGATGTTGTTTCTGTACATGCCTGACCGGGTTTATGCTACCGGTTTATCAGGATCAAAGGCTCCCGTTATTGTGTATCCAGCCATGCGCTCATGTATTCCCTGTTCAGGCGGGCAATGTTATCAAGGGAAATAAGCTTGGGACATTCTATTTCACAGGCTCCGATAACGGAACAGTTTCCAAATCCTTCATCATCCATGGCTTTCACCATATTCAGCACCCGCCGCCTGGCTTCCACTTTTCCCTGTGGCAGCAAGGCAAAGTGAGAAACCTTGGCTCCCACAAACAGCATGGCAGCCCCGTTCGGGCATGAGGCTACACAGGCTCCGCAGCTGATGCATGACGCGGCATCCATTGATTTGTCTGCATCTTCCTTGGGCACTGCAATGGCATTGGCATCAAGGGTATTTCCCGAGGTGTTTACGGAAATAAAGCCTCCTGCCGCCATGATCCGGTCGAAGGCGCTGCGGTCTGTGATCAGATCTTTGATAACGGGGAATGCCACGCTCCGGAAAGGTTCGATAACGATGGTTTGCCCATCGGTAAACATTCTCATATGCAGCTGGCAGGTGGTGATACCGCTGTCCGGTCCATGGGCCCTGCCGTTGATGTACATCGAACAGGTGCCGCAGATGCCTTCGCGGCAATCATGGTCGAAGGCAACGGGTTCCTTATCATCACGGATCAGCTGTTCGTTCAGGGTATCCAGCATTTCCAGGAACGATGCGCCGGTGGAAATATCCTTCACTTGGTAGATTTCAAACTGCCCTTTGGTTTTCCTGTTTTTCTGTCTCCATATTTTCAGTGTCAGGTTCAGACTTCTTGGATCACTCATAAGAATTATTGGATTTGATGTTTTTTAAAGATAACCTACTTTTTGGTGGCATTTTATGAGTTGCGGCATATGCACGGGAAAGTTTCTGACGTTATCTGCGGATCTTAAAGAGGATGGTCCTATACTTGCTGACTAATGATGTGTAAACAACTATCAAACACCACTTATTATGGAAACAAAGACCAAGGCAAAAGCTACTGCAAAGAAAACTGCGTCTAAAACCTCATCTCCCGGGAAGCCGGCTAAGAAAGGCGCTGCCAAAGAACTGAAAGATCTTTTTGAAGATTCTTTAAAGGATATTTACTGGGCTGAAAAAGCATTGGTAAAAGCATTGCCGCAGATGATGAAAAATGCAACCGATAAAAAGCTGAAAAGCGGAATTGAAAAACATATTGCCGAAACACAAAACCAGATTGAGAGACTGGAGAAATGCTTTAAGGCTATAGGCAAGAAAGCACAGGCGAAGAAATGCGATGCCATGCAGGGGCTTCTGGAAGAAGGGAAAAGCATCATGGAGGAAACGGAAGCCGGGCCGGTACGGGATGCAGGAATTATTGCAGCAGCACAGAAAGTGGAGCATTATGAAATTGCAACCTACGGAACACTGGCAGCCTTTGCAAAAGTACTGAAAGAAGAAGAGTGCCTGAAGCATCTCCTTGCCACTCTGGACGAAGAAAAAAAATGCGATAAACTGTTAACCAAGGTGGCTGACACCAACCTGAACAGTAAAGCAAAATAACCAACCGACCGGATTCGGGAGAGATAAGGAAGCCTAATGGTTTCCTTATTTTTTTTCAGGCGCTTAAAGCCTCCATAAATCACTAAAATGTGGTATTTTTTAGTGCTGAAATAATGCTTTATGGTTTATTATTTGTTGAATAATTAGTGATAAATCGAACGAAATATTCATTGTTTAACCATAATAATTTAATATATGGTAATTAGTGAAGATATACTGCTGGCATATGGTGCGACAGAAGAAAACTATAATCCTAAAGACCCTGTATTTTATGAAGGGAATATGCCGAAATATTATTTTCAGATTAAAGAAGGTGTTGTAGAGCTCACCAATTATCACGAAGACGGTAAGGAATTTATCCAGAATATCCTGACAACCGGAGAAAGCATCGGCGAGTCTTTCCTTTTTGATAACCGGTTATATCCTACCAATGCCGTGGCCAAATCGGTCACTACCGTATGGAAGCTTGCCAAAAGCAATTTTTTTACGCTTTTACAGGAGAATCCGGAAGTTTCTCTGAATATGTTCCATTACCTCGCCGGGCGGCTATATAACAAATACATCATGCTTTTCAATATCTCTTCAACTGATCCGGTTTTTAAAATCAGGTCGTTGATGGAAAGCCTTAAAGACAGCCCGGATGAAAGCCGGTATTCTTTTCAGGTTCCGCTTACCCGGAAGCAGCTGGCCAATCTAACCGGGCTCCGCATAGAAACGGTGATCCGCGCGATCAAGAAAATGCACCACAGCAATATTGTAAAAATTAAAAACCGTAAAATCTATTATTGAACAGGATAAAAATCCGAAACGATATTCGGGTGCACTGGAAATGCATCCTCTTTTTAATCTTATGATTTTTCATTGATGTAACATGATGCAAAGGCAGTTTCCGCAACTGCCTTTGTTATGTTATCACAAAAGAAGATGCGTTCATGCAGCCTTGTAATCAATTCGTATACAAATACTCCCTTTAAGCCTGATACGCTTATAGTGAGAGTGAGCAGTACAGAGCCGGTGGAGCATGATTTAAACAAGTATTTCCACCAATTGGACAAAAAGACGTTGTGAAGCTGGTAATCTATTAAGATCCGGTTATGCAGGGACCCGTTTCCGGCTTTCTTTTCCGGGGTTCGTGCGAATTAAGTATCTTGGTTAAAATTGAAATTATGTCTATTACCAATGAATCTGAATTTGCAGGAATGCAGAAAGTAAGTGAAGCCGTTGCCTATACCCTCAAGGAAATGACCCGGTATGCCCAACCCGGAATGACGACCAAGGAACTGGATGACTTCGGAGCGGGTATCCTGGCAGGTTTCGGAGCAAGGTCCGCCC
>NZ_CAJYMO010000120.1 GCF_913776365.1 uncultured Chryseobacterium sp.
GCAAAGCAATGCGCTGCTTACTTTTAAGTCCCCTGAAAAAACGTACAAGGACCTTCTGAGCCGCCAGGATTTCAATATCAGTTTCGGATTTATGAATCTCACGGGTTCGGCAGGATCCCTGGCCATAGGAAATAATGAATCACAGATGAAAGTCGGAAAATCAACGTCCTCACAGTTCGAATTCAGGTTTACACGCCAGATCGGACCTCTTACATCTCCTGTTTTTTACCGCACAGGGTTCGGTTACCGCCAGGATATCATTTCCCCCGAAAAGCCGAAAGTCTTCGTACAGGACCTTAGTGATGCTATGTACCTTGCAGACTTTACTTCAGCTAACTTAAGAAAGTCCAGTTTCCGCAATCATTACATTATGGTCCCCCTTGATTTCGTGTTTGTCCTTGATCCTCAGTATACCGTTGAGAATGATGAAAAGTTGCTGGATAATTCAAAAGGCAATTTCAGGCTGGCTGCAGGGATTTACGGGGGGGTAAGAGTTGCAAGCCAGAACTACTTTGTCTATAAGAATGAGAAAAATCACAGCGTAAAAAATGTAGAAAATATGCCGGAAGTCGCCAATAACTTTATTTTTGGGGGAAAACTTTCGCTGGGATACAAGGCAATCAATATCTTTATCAAGAAAGATTTCACCCCTATATTTAACGATAATGCAAAAATTAACAATAAATACGGTATTCAAATAGGTTTAGAACTTCTATATATAGATTTTTAACAGCAATATCAGTCATAGAGAAACACATTTTCCGGAATGTGTTTTTTTTTGTACTTTGGCAAACAAAGAAATATGAAAAACATTCAATTATCAGGAGGGTTATTGGTCATCGCAGGAAGCTTTTTGCCATTGGTTCATGTTCCGGTGATCGGAAACTGGAACTACTGGAAGCTGGAGCCGGCACTGGCTGTTGCCTGTTGGTTATTTTCTGCGGGAGCCGTTTTCGGGGTGGTTAATGATAA
This sequence comes from uncultured Chryseobacterium sp., assembly GCF_913776365.1. GTDB lineage: Bacteria > Bacteroidota > Bacteroidia > Flavobacteriales > Weeksellaceae > Chryseobacterium. Next base: position 973 of record NZ_CAJYMO010000120.1, read on the forward strand.
GGTGAAAACAACGAGGGTTTTTGCTGTTCTCCTTATCCTCTTATTCCTGTTTACTCTTTTTGCCGTAAAATACCAGACGGCACAGTATTTCAGCTTTATGCCTTTTGCCACGTGGCGGGAAAAACTTTCCGGGATTGTGAAATTGCGCTGGGGCTGGATTGTGGAATTCACAGGCGCCTTCATCATGCTTTTTGCAAATGGCAGAAAGCGAAAGGGATAATCCTGTACTGATCAACATATTTAAAAATTTTTATAAATAGTAAAATAAAGTATATACACATGAAAGAGGTATTCATCGTTTCCGCAGTAAGAACGCCGATGGGAAGTTTTATGGGAAGTTTATCATCAGTTCCGGCTACAAAGCTGGGAGCTGTTGCGGTAAAGGGAGCATTGGACAAAATCGGCCTTGACCCGAAAGAGGTTCAGGAAATCTATATGGGAAATGTTTTACAAGCCGGGGAAGGGCAGGCACCTGCCCGTCAGGCAGCATTGGGGGCCGGGCTTTCCAACGAAACGCCTTCCACCACCATCAATAAAGTCTGTGCTTCAGGAATGAAAGCAGTAACCATGGCGGCCCAGGCTATCAAAGCCGGTGACGCCGGCGTCATTGTAGCAGGAGGTATGGAAAATATGTCTTCCGTTCCTTATTATTACAATGCCAGAAATGCAGCGAAGCTGGGAGACGTAAAAATGCAGGACGGGATGGTACTGGATGGCCTTACCGACGTTTACAATAAAGTCCACATGGGCGTCTGCGCAGAAAAATGCGCAACAGATTACAGCATTTCCAGGGAAGAGCAGGACCGGTTTGCCGTAGAATCCTATACCCGGGCAGCCAAAGCATGGAGCGAAGGGAAGTTTGCGGATGAGGTGGTGCCGGTGGAGATCCCGCAGAGAAAAGGTGAGCCTGTCGTGTTTGCTGAAGATGAAGAATATAAAGCGGTGAAATTTGATAAGATCCCTACGCTTCCCACTGTTTTCAAAAAAGAAGAGGGCACGGTAACGGCGGCCAATGCTTCCACGCTGAATGACGGCGCTTCGGCCCTGATTCTTGTTTCCGGGGAAAAGATGAAAGAACTGGGACTGAAGCCGCTGGCAAAAATTATTTCTTATGCGGATGCGGCCCAGGAACCGGAAAATTTTACAACGGCTCCGGCCAAAGCATTGCCCATTGCTCTCAGAAAGGCAGGCATGGAAGTCGCGGACATCGATTTCTTCGAGTTTAACGAAGCATTCTCTGTAGTAGGCCTGGCCAACAATAAAATCCTGGGTCTGGATGCTTCCAGAGTAAACGTACACGGTGGGGCTGTAGCACTGGGACATCCGCTGGGCAGTTCCGGATCCAGAATTATCGTTACGCTGATCAATGTACTGAAACAGAACAACGGTAAATACGGAGCGGCGGCCATCTGTAACGGCGGCGGCGGGGCTTCTGCTATTGTTATCGAAAACATGCAGTAAGCAGTGTTCAGCTGATCAAGCATAAAATCCGGATGTCTCCAGAACATCCGGATTTTTGTTTGTTACGGAAGATCTCAGATCATTTATATAAAAATAGTGTGTTGGTCTGCTTTTGCCGGGCTAAATTTAATCAGTATGAAGAATTGGTATAGTTCCCCGTGATGGCCTGATATATGACAAACATTATGATTTGAGTTCGGTCTGGTACAGGATAAGATTGACTCTTCGAAAAAGTAAATGATGATATCCCGGTCAATAGCATGAGGCTTGGGCCCAACGCCATGCCGGCAGTATAAAATCCGGATTATACATACCTTAAGTTCCGGAGAAATCCGCAGAAAGAGCAGTCCGGAATAAATATACTTCTTTTGACCGGTTCAGGATAAGCAAGCTTTTTCCACGGATATGATGCTCCGTTTCGTACTGATCGAAGATTACCCAGGATTATAAATGGGACCGGTTCTGCATTGTTTAAAATAAAAGATCCTGACAGGTTCCGGTTGTACATAAGATGGGGAAACCCACTGCAATTTTGCCTCAGCAAGAACTTTAAGTAGATTACAAACAGAACTGCTGCAGGTCTTACCGTGACATCAGTTACCAAATTTCCTTCAAACAAAATAAAAACCGCCGAATATTCAGCGGTTTTCCTATTTTTGTGCTACTAATACTTAATAGAAATGTCTGAAATTGAGAACCTGCAAACTCAAAACATCAAGAATAATCCGAAGATCATGAAGGCGTGGGCCGTTTACGACTGGGCCAATTCCGTCTATTCTCTGGTGATTACCTCAACGATCTTCCCGATTTACTATTCCATCCTGACTACGGCTTACGAGAAAAAGGAATACGTGGAAGAAACAAAAACCTGGATTGACGTTCCGGTACGGCATATGATCCGTATTTTCGGAAAAGAATACCAGCCGGATGCGGTATACGGATATTCACTGACGATCTCTTTCTTTATCGTTGTGCTGCTGTCTCCGTTTCTGTCGTCACTGGCGGATACCATCGGAAACAAGAAATCCTTTTTACAGTTTTTCTGTTATCTGGGCGCTACTTCCTGTATGGGGCTGGCCATGTTTACCGGCATGCACAATGTCTTTCTGGGCCTGTTGTTCAGCATTACGGCCAGTGTGGGATTCTGGGGAAGCCTGGTGTTTTATAATTCATTCCTGCCGGATATCGCCACCCGTGATAAACAGGATGCGCTATCCGCCAAAGGATATGTATATGGATACATCGGTTCGGTGGTTCTTGTTGTAATTTGCCTGTTGCTGATCCAGGTTTTTGCCAAAGGACCGGCGCAGCAGCTTTTGTTTACAAGGATCAGTTTCCTGCTTACCGGAGCATGGTGGTTCGGGTTTTCACAATATACTTTCAAGCATCTTCCGCAGTTCGGTGATGTGAAGGAAAAGCTTCCCAAAGACCTTGTCCTTCTCAATTACAAGAATATTTTCAAAAGACATGAAGAGCAGGGTGGTTTCTTTGAAGTCCTGAAAGATAACCTGAGTTTTTACAGAGATATTGCGAAAGAAAGCTTTCATGAACTTTTCAAAGTGGGAAAAGAACTTTTCAAGCACAGGAACCTGAAATTTTTCCTGTCGAGCTTCTTTTTCTACAGTGTAGGTATGCAGACCATTTTCCTGATGGCTACCTTATTCGGCAAAAGTGAAATCAATCTTCCGCAGGACAAACTTATCGGAACCCTTCTAATTATCCAGATCGAAGCCATCATCGGAGCGGTTATTTTTTCGAAACTTTCAAAGAGAATCGGAAACAAAAACGTAATCTCGATTGCCATATTCCTCTGGATTGTTGCCTGTATCTGGGCCTTTTTCCTGAACAAGGAAAACCCTACGGTAGAATACCAGTTTTACGGGGTGGCGGCAGTAGTAGGCCTGGTAATGGGCGGTCTTCAGGCGATGTCCAGATCCACTTACTCCAAGCTGCTTCCGGAAAATTCCATGGAAAACACCACCTTTTTCAGCTTTTATGACGTGCTGGAAAAAATCGCGATTATCGTCGGGACATTTGTCTTTGCTCTGTTCATCGATAAATACGATGCGCTGATCAGTATTTTTGCACGGATAGACATCACGCTGCCGTCTGCTTCAGGAATGAGGTTCGCAGCTTTCTCCATGGCGCTGTTCTTTTTCATCGGATTGATCCTGATCCGGTTTCTTAAGCTCAATGCCAGGAATAAATAAAAGCTCTGATATTTTGTTTAAAATTTAAATAGATGGTAAAAATAAAGGCGCAAATCAGCGCCTTTTTTGTGGAGTTATATCATCATTTACCATTTTCATTATTTTTTCTACACGCGGTGTTCAGGTTGTTATTGTTCCTTTAATTTGTGTTAAATGATAAATATTTATCACACCATTTAGATATTTTTTGTTTATTTGCAAATACTAAAAATAAATTTCATGATAAAAAAATTATTGACGCTCTGCATTCTCCAGTCTGCAGTACTGGCGTTTTCCCAGGAGATGAGGCCCATCGCACAAAAGGTCTCGGAATCGCATGCCCGGAACAGAAATTATGAACGGTATAACCTGTTTACACTAAATGGTAACCCGGAAAAATTGAATGAATATAAAAAGGCAGCAACAGACATTTCCGTTATCGGTATTGATCGTAAGCAATTGAAAAAACTTGTTCATGAAAAACCGGAGTACCTTGAAATTTCTTTTCCTTTCGATGGAAAGCTGGTAACATTGGAATTGTATAAAAATGAGATTTTCACCAATGAATTTAAGGTTGTTACCAGCAAAGGGGAAACCGTACATTATACTCCCGGAGCCTATTACCAGGGAATCGTAAAAGGAGACAACGGTTCTGTTGCAGCATTCAGCTTCTTCGAAGACGATATTGTCGGAGTTGCTTCCACGCCGGAACAGGGGAATATTATCGTAGGCAAAGTAAAAAATTCAGAGGATTTTGTGAGCTATTCCGATGCAAAACTCACCGGAATCAATCCTTTTATCTGCGGAGCTGATGAGTTGGCAGAAAACCAGAAGCAAAAGATTGCTTTTGATCCGGAAGCAGGGAAAAATACCGGGAAGGTACTGACTCAAAACTGCGTTAGAATTTACTATGAGGTATGCTATGCACCCTATACCAATAACGGTTCCAGCACCACAACGACTACCAACTGGCTGACAGCCGTCCACAATAATATTGCAACCCTGTATAATAATGATGATGTAAAAATTGCACTGAATGAAATTTACATCTGGACAACCCAGGATCCGTATACCGGAACTCCTAATGCCAATCTGTCAAGCTTCAGGGCCAACCGGCAAACCTTCAACGGAGATCTGGCGCATCTGGTAAACCAGCCGTCCACGACAAGTGTGGCGTATGTGAACTCGCTTTGTACCACGAGCCGGCACGCTTATTCCGGAGCCTCGCAGACCTACAATAATGTTCCGGTTTATTCATGGACCATCGAGGCAATGACACATGAAATGGGCCACAGCTTAGGCTCGCCGCACACGCATGCCTGTGCCTGGAATGGGAATGCTACGGCTATCGACGGTTGCGGAGCCCAGGCCGGTTATCCTGAAGGAAGCTGCCCCACAGGTCCTATTCCGTCATCTACCGTAAAAGGGACCATCATGAGCTATTGTCACCTTGTTTCAGGCGTAGGAATCAATTTTGCCAACGGCTTCGGCCCTCAGCCCGGAGCCCTGATCAGAAACACGGTCGATTCCAAGGCCTGCCTGGGTACCAACTGCACAACAGCCTGTTCCACTACCGTTACCGGCCTTTCCGTTTCAAACATTTCACAGAATTCAGCCAATGCTACCTTAACCGATGCTGTGTCTGCTTCATGGAAATACAGATTAACGAAGTTTGACGGGACACCGGTTGCAAGCGGTACCTCTACTACCAATACATTCAATTTCTCAAATCTTCAGCCGGCAACGTATTATATGTTATCTGTAGGGACAGAATGTTCTGCAGGATATCAGCGGAGCCAGATGTTCCTGACCGATGCGAACTGGTGCGGCGGCCCCCTGTTTACCGATACCGGAGGAACTGCCGGAAATTACGGGGATAATCAGACGATCGTAAAAACATTTTACCCGTCTTCAGGAGCGCTTACCATGAGCTTTACCGAATTCGCGCTGGAACAGGATTATGATTTCATGTATGTGTACAACGGTCCGTCCGTAAGTTCTCCGCTGTTTGCCGGAGGAAATTCCCTGACAGGGACAACGGTGCCGGGACCTTTCACTTCCACCCATCCTTCGGGAGCCATCACGGTGCGTTTCGTTTCGGATCCTGCGGAAACGGCAGCCGGATGGAAAGCTGCCTTCTCCTGTTCCGTGCTGGCAGTGGAAGATGTAAATACGAAAGATAATTCTGTAAGCATCTATCCGAATCCTGCAAAAAACATCATTACCGTTTCATCCAGGGATGCGCTGAAATCATTTAAGATGTATGACGAAGCGGGAAGACTGATCCGGTCGGAATCCATATCGAAAGGGAACCGGACCGAAATCAATATTTCTTCGGTACAGACCGGAAATTATGTGATTACGGTAGAAACCGATAAGCAGAAAGTTACCAAGAAATTGATAAAACAATAATATAATAATGATAAAGCCTGATTTTTTCAGGCTTTTTTTATGCGAAAGCTGGAAATAAAAACGAAAAAGTGACCTGTTATCGTCAGCTAGGGAAGAAAACCGGATGTGCAGCAAGAGAAAGTGAAACAGGATCAGGTAAAACCGGCAAGTAGTTCCGACAGGTAAGCTTCCGCAGACCGGTTTGCCTAACAGGAGCTTTTTGCGCATTAAGCATTTTGAGAGGAGCCTTTTTACGGCTCACTATTCATACTCCCCACGCCGCATAGTCAACGTTTGTCATCAGCTTACTTTTGCGGTTTAACTCTCCGGCCCTGCTATGCGGTAAGTGCTGGTATCCGAATTAATGCAGATATCGTATTCGCTATTTCTGGTCTGTACATCCTGAGAGCCGGAAAAATAGGACAGGGAAGCCTGATCAACCTTCCAATATGCCATACATTAGCAGTTTAAATTTATGGGATCAGCATTTGTGAATTAAAACAGAATTCGGCCCGTTTTTTGTTTATATTCAGTAAAATAATCATAAATTTGCAAAAATTTATTTACCTCAAATAAAATGACAAACCCTTTATTTTACGCAAAAATTCTTTTGTTCGGAGAATATGGCATCATTGAAGATTCCCAAGGTTTGACATTACCTTATAGTTTTTATAAAGGTACCCTCAAGTTCTCAACATTGGACTCAGCGTTCGAAAAAAAATCCAATGAACATCTGATCCGGTATGCAGATTATCTCAAGAACCTTGAACTTCCTGAGAATTTCAAACTGGATGTCGTAAAGTTAAAAGAAGATATTGCTGCAGGATTGTTTTTCGACAGCAATATTCCGCAGGGTTATGGTGTTGGCAGTTCAGGAGCTCTTGTCGCTGCACTTTTTGAAAGGTATTCTGTTTCAAAACATGAACCTGAGCATATTTCCAAAGAAGAATTGAAGAATCTCAGAACGGTTTTCGGGCTTATGGAAAGTTACTTCCACGGAAAAAGTTCGGGCATCGATCCCCTGATCTGTTACATGAACCTTCCGATCCTTATTGAGAACAGGGAAAGTGTAGACAAAGTGGCTATTCCGCAAAGCGAGGCCGGTAAAGGGGCTATTTTCCTTATTGATTCCGGGATAACCGGCGAGACAGGCCCGATGGTTCAGATCTTTTTTGAAAAAATGAAGACTGAAGGTTTCAGGAAGACCCTGAAAGAAGAGTTTATCCGTTATAATAATGCATGTATCGATACTTTCCTGAAAAAGGATATGAACCCTTTCTTCAGAAATCTGAAAAAGCTATCCCATTGGGCTTACGAGCATTTCCGCCCGATGATTCCCGAAAGCCTTTTTAATGTCTGGAAAAAAGGCCTGGATTCCAATGCTTACTACCTGAAATTATGCGGAAGCGGTGGCGGAGGCTATATCTTGGGCTTTACCAAAGATTATGAAAAAGCAGAAAAGATGCTGGACGGTTTTCAAAAAGAAATCATATACAGATTCTAAAAACGGATGAATGTCTGAAAAAGAAACTGTGCATCAGAAAAATATATTTAAAAAATCTTTTTATTACAGATTTTCACAATTTGTGGGTTTTCTTTTGGGGGCCCGCTTTTTTGTTGCCATTCTCCTTACATTCGCCCTGTATGTTTCTACCTTTTTTCTCTTCAACCAGGATGAGAGCTTCAGGAAGTTTGTGTTTGATTTTAAAGTGCACGGCATTATTTTCTGTACGGTGTTGACGATCCTCGCCGGTGGAATCATTAACCAGTTCTATGATTTTGAAAAGGACCATCTGGTAAAGCCTTTCAGAATGCGGGTTCAGAGTTTTATCCAGCAGAAATATTTTCTGTATGTCTATCTGGCACTGAGCGTTATTTCCCTGAGTATCGCACTGATGATTTCTTACAGGGTATTTCTGTTCTTCGTAGTCTATCAGTTTTTCATGTGGTTCTACAGCCATAAGCTCAGCAGGATGCTGATGGTGAATAATCTTACATTCGTTAGTCTTACCCTGTATCCTTTTTTCGGGATGATGGTCTATTATGAAACCTTTTCTTGGAAGGTCTTCCTGATGGCCGCCTTCCTGTTTTTCATCCTCTTGTGCATTGATGTGGTAAAAGACACCCTCACCAAAAGTGTAGACAAGGCTTTCGGTTATACCACCATTCCGAATTACTTTGAGAGCAGGGTAGTAAAAAGCATTCTTGTGGTACTTCTTATGCTTACAATGGCAGTCTCTATGAATATTGTCGCCGGAACCGGTATTTCAGGTTTCATGGCTTATTATTTCTTATCGGGCCTGTTTGTTTTTATTCTTTGCATTTATCTGTTGCTTAATTCTTCGAAACAAAATAAATCCCTGACCCTGAATATTTTGAGATTCTGGGTGTTCGCAGGGATCATCGCTATGCTGCTGAGCGGACTGGAAGGGAAATTATAAAAAAAATTCTTTAAAAAACATTCCGTTATGCTTACCTTGGCAGGACCTAAAATGTATAGATCATAATGCCCATTTTTAACGATACAAAAGTTGCATTTGCAGATAAAACGGATGCACAGTTAAAGAAAGCGTACTGGATGTTCAAAATGATAGAACAGCCTGCCCTTACCAAAGTCGGAACGTCCGTTCTTAATTTTTCAGTTCATCATAATTTTCCTTTCGTAACAGGGATTGTGAAGAAAACGTTATTCGAACAGTTCTGCGGTGGGGAGACACGTGACGAAAGCATGAAGGTGGTAAAGCAGCTTTTTAAGAGAGGAGTAGGAAGCATTTTTGATTACTCTATTGAAGGAAAAGAGGATGAAGCCACTTTTGATGCCGTCTGTAAAGAGATCAAAGATATTATAAAATTTTCTGTAGGGAATCCTGCCATTCCATTTATCGTTTTTAAGCCGACTGCTTTCGGAAGGATTGATCTTTATGAGGCGGTTGGGAAAAATGCAGAGCTTACTTCAAGCCAGAAAGAAGAATGGACGAGGGTGGTAAATCGATTTGATGAGGTCTGTAAACTGTGTTTCGATCATGATAAAAAAGTGATGGTTGATGCTGAAGAAACATGGATGCAGGATGCTGCCGATCATCTCTGTGAAGAAATGATGGAAAAGTACAACCGCGAAAAGCCTATTGTCTGGAATACCATTCAGATGTACAGAACCGGCAGACTGGAATATATGGAGGAAAACCTTCAGCGTGCCAGGGAAAAAGGATATTATATCGGTTATAAAATTGTCCGTGGTGCTTACATGGAAAAAGAAAGAGCAAGGGCTGCAGAAAAAGGCTATCCGGATCCGATTCAGCCGACCAAGGACGCATCAGACAGAAACTACAATGCAGGAATCGATTTTGTTATGGACCACCTGGACAGAGTCTCAGCATTTTTCGGTACCCATAATGAAATTTCCTCTGAACTGGTGATGGATAAAATGAAAGCCAAAAATCTTGAAAACGGCAACCCGCATGTCTATTTCGGGCAGCTATACGGGATGAGCGACAATATTACATTTTATCTTTCTGATAAAGGATACAATGCTGCAAAATACCTTCCGTACGGACCCGTAAAAGATGTGGTTCCTTACCTTACCAGAAGGGCGCAGGAAAATACTTCGGTGGCAGGACAAACCGGACGTGAGCTGGGCCTTATAGAAAAAGAACTGCAGCGCAGAAGAAATAAAAGATAAATGGCCTCACACCGCCATGAAAAGCCTCGCATACAATCTGCGAGGCTTTTTTGTTCTCTATAATAAATATAATATGAAATGACATGAAAC
>NZ_CAJYMO010000121.1 GCF_913776365.1 uncultured Chryseobacterium sp.
ATCAGAGTAAACGGAGCGGTGATAGGGGATACCAGGGTAGCCCTGGAAATCACAGATCCGAGTAACGGGAGCCCGCTGATTAATGATAATGATATTACTCTTACGGGGGTTCCTACAATCAATGGTACGCCGTCCATTACCCATACGCCTGGTTCCAATATCTTTCTCATTTCCATTCCTCCCGGAAACTATGACGGCGGAGTAACACCCGGCTATTCCAGCCCTACCAATGATATCGACGGTATTGCCATCAACATCTCTTCCGTAAACGACGGGATCGATGAGCCTACCGAAACGTTCAGGTTTACCATCAGGGAAGAAGGAACCAACGGTTCAACCGACAATTTTATCAGTACCATGTCTCCTGTATACAATGATTCTTACTACGGTAATACCAGCGACTATTTTATACAGCGTTGCATCTGTTATGACGACGCCAATACTTCAGGGCCGGGAATCAATTCCAACTTGGGGATCACCCTGCTCGACAGAAGAGTGGGTGGTGGTTCTGCCAATTGGCCGAAGTCCAGAAAAGGTGCTTACGCAGTCCTGGAATCCAATACCAAAGGTTTTGTACTGACCCGGATGACAACACAGCAGATCAACGCCATCACCGATCCTCAGGACGGTATGCTGGTATATGACACCACTTCCAAATGCCTGAAAATGTATGACGGAAATGCCTGGTACTGTTTCAATACGCCTACCTGTCCTTAATCCGTCCCCAAAAAACAATTACAACCACTAAAAAAATCAAAATGACAAAAATATTTACTTCCATTTTTATGGCGATGATGTCGGCAGCCTATGGGCAGGTCATCATCGGTGATGCCATCGGTACGGCAACGGAAAAAGCATCGGTGCTTCTCGAGTTTGCCGCCAATCAGAACAGAGGGCTTGTTCTTCCTTATGTAAGAACACTCCCTGCAGCTCCTGCAGAAGGCACCCTGATTCTGGATGCCACCAATCCTTTGCAGGCACGCGTGAAATACTACAACGGAAGCTGGATGGATCTCAGTGCACAGGATGCTGATGTATCAGCCGCCCTTACCGTACAGCCTACCATCCTTCAGGCTCCCGAAGCAGCGGAAGCCAAAACCATCATCGGTGCGACAACCAGTACCGCAGATGGTGTACTGGTACTGGAATCCACTACCAAAGCCATGATCCTTCCTACGGTTGAAGATGTTCAGAATATCATCAACCCTGCAGCAGGGATGCTGGTGTATGTTAACAAGGCCGGAGCCAAGCGTCTGGCGGTATTCAACGGCAACAAATGGTCTTTCTGGAGACCGTAGAAGGCCGGGAAACAGGTCCGGATCAGTTTGAAATTTCCGGAATTATATTTGCATCCGATTTTATTAATCCAAACAATCACTAATTAAAAATTTATAAAGTTTAACCCGTGTTATTACAATCAATCTCAGAAACCTCTGCAAAGAGGTTTTTTTTATTTTCCGGAACCGTAAAGAAAATGTCCGGATAAAGTGAATTCCATTATAACATAAAAGCTTCCGCTGTTATGTCCAGTATTGGATTGGGAATTAATTTTTTATTGATGTTCTGAAGACCGTAAAAAAGGAACTTCCGGGCCGGGGAAAATCAAGCAGGGATGATGATTTCCTCAAAAAAACGTAAAATGACCGGAATTTTTATGAATTGCTGTATTTTTTTTCCTCACCATTAGGCTGGAATGCCTATAAAACATATATTTGCAGCCTAAATTTTAAAAATAATGAAAGAACTTATTGAAAAAATCAACGCGGAATTTGAAGCTTTTACAGCTGAAGCAAACCAACAGGCAGAAAAAGGAAATAAGGCTGCCGGAACAAGAGCCCGTAAATCAGCTCTTGAACTGAGCAAACTGTTCAAAGATTTCAGAAAAGTTTCTGTTGAAGAATCTAAAAAATAGTTATTTCAAAACCGGCTTCCAGAAGCCGGTTTTTTTGTGGGTCATCTCGTGGTTGTTCTGCCGGAGCAGAGTGTGGCTGTCTGAAGTTGGTGATGCTCAATCAGAAAGTTGAGACCTGGATTGCAATAAATTGACTATTCATTACTGATAGGTTCTCGGCTGGTGCGAGCGTCGCGCTCGTATCCGCATGCGGAATGAAGACTGCTACAAATTGATCTGCTGGTGGGTCACGTTTTAAACCACCCCGTCAAAAATTCTCTGAATTTTTGTCACCCCTCCGAAGGAGTGGAATTTCCGTTAAGCAAATTGAAGATGACTTCTGATGGCTATTGGAAATACGCAAGGCCGCGAGGAATGCTAAAGAAATACGTGGTATAAGACGCAAAGAATCTGGCAAAGCCAAATTTTAATACCGTTGAATTGATTATAGTTACATGCTTCAGTTTCACAAGGCAATAGGCAGCATTCAATTTTATCTTAGATAAAATCCTTGCGCCCTATACCCCATAAAGCATGCAAAACCCTTTAGCGCCTTAGCGTTTTTCCAACAAAAGCAAACTGCTGTACCTGCAGACTCATACACTTTCATTTCAGAAGTCAGAAGCTGAAACAGAGGCTTCAGCAAATTCACCATTTACCATTGCCCATTTTCCAGGCTGGTGCGAGTGTCACGCTCGTATCCGCATGCATGCGTAAAGGCGATTAAAGGTGGAATGAAGACTGCTGCAAATTGATCTGCTGGTGGGTCACGTTTCAAACCACCCCGTCAAAAATTCTCTGAATTTTTGTCACCCCTCCGAAGGAGTGGAATTTCCGTTAAGCGTATGGAAGATGTACTTCTGATGGTTATTGGAAATGCGCAAAGACGCCAGGATGAGTTCAGGATAATGTGGTATAAGAGGCAAAGAATTTGGCAAAGCCAAATTTCATGCTGCTGAATCATGTTGTACTTATAGGCTTTAAGATCAGATGTTATTGCTCTGGCAGCAATAGTCAGCGGCATTCAATTTTATCTTCGATAAAATCTTTGCGTCTTACCCATGAAGCATTGAAAACCATTGCGTCCTTGCGCCTTAGCGTTTTTCCAACAAAAGCAAACTGCCGTACTCGCAGACGTACATCACTTTCATTTCAGAAGTCAGAAGCTGAAACAGAGGCTTCAGCAAATTCACTATTCACCATTCACAATTGACCATTCACCATTCACCTCTAAAATCACAGGATCATGCTCAGCTGTATCCTTTTCCTTGCTTCATCCACTTCCGTTACTTTTACCTGAACATGCTGGTGCATCTTTACCACTTCGTTCACGTCGGCCACGAAACCGTCTTTCAGCTGGGAAATGTGTACCAGGCCGCTTTCCTTGATGCCGAGGTCGACAAAGCATCCGAAGGCGGTAATATTGTTGACAATGCCGGGAAGGACCATTCCGGGCCTGAGGTCGGTGATTTTTTTCACATGGGGATCGAATTCAAAAACCCTGGCGGCTTTCCTCGGGTCAAGTCCCGGTTTTTCCAGTTCTTTCAGGATGTCCTGAATGGTCAGGATCCCGATGTCGCCGGTGATATACTGTTCGGGCCGGATCAGGGCTATTTTTTCTTTGTTGGCGATCAGCTGGTCGGTTTTGAGGCCGAGGTCACCGGCCATTTTCTCAACGATGCCGTAGGCTTCCGGATGCACCGAAGAATTGTCCAGCGGGTTTTCAGCATGGTGGATCCTCACAAAGGCCGCTGCCTGCTGAAATGCTTTTTCGCCCAGCCGGGGCACTTTTTTCAGCTGTTTCCTGTTTTCGAAGGCACCGTTTTCCGTACGGTAGTTCACGATGTTTTCCGCCATCTTTTCGCCGATTCCGGAGACGTAGCTCAGCAAGGCCTTGCTTGCGGTGTTGAGGTTGATGCCAACGGCATTCACGCATTTCATGACGGTGGTGTCCAGCTCTTTCTTAAGTTCAGACTGGTCAACGTCGTGCTGGTATTGCCCGACACCGATGGACTTGGGATCGATCTTTACGAGTTCAGCCAGCGGATCGGCCAGCCTTCTTCCGATGGAAACTGCGCCCCGTACCGTTACATCATATTGCGGGAACTCATCGCGGGCAATCTTACTGGCTGAGTAGACCGAGGCGCCTGCTTCGGACACCACGAATACCTGCAGCGGCTTGTCGAAGGCAATCTTTTTTATGAAGAACTCGGTTTCCCGGCTTGCGGTACCGTTTCCGATGGAAATGGCCTGTATGGCATAGGCATTCACCATGGAGCGGATTTTTTTCATGGCCATGCCGCTTTCGTTCTGCGGGGCGTGAGGGTAGAGGGTCTCATTGTGCAGCAGGTCGCCTTTTTCGTCGAGGCAGACCACCTTGCAGCCGCTCCGGAATCCGGGATCGATGGCCAGGATCCTTTTGCCGCCCAGCGGCGGGGCCAGCAGCAGCTGGGTCAGGTTTTCAGAAAAGATTTCAATGGCTTTCCTGTCGGCCTTTTCTTTGGCTTCCTGGAGGGTTTCATTGGAGATGGCGGGTTCAAGAAGCCTTTTGTAACTGTCCCTGATGGCCAGTACAATCTGCTCAGACGAATCGTTATCGGATCTGATGACCGCTTTTTCAATGCTTTCCAGAGCTTCTGCTTTGTCGATGCTGATGTTGGTTTTCACAAAGCCTTCCGCTTCTGCCCTCAGCATGGCCAGGAGCCGGTGGGAAGGGGTGCGGTTCAGGCTTTCCTCCCATTCGAAATACTGTGAGAACTTCCGGGCCTCTTCTTCCTCTTTTCTGGCTTTTACCGCTTTGGAAATAATGGTGGCTTTCCGCTGGAACATCCGGCGCAGGTTTTTCCGTACGTACATGTTTTCGTTGATCCATTCTGCGATGATATCGCGGGCGCCCTGGAGTGCTTCTTCTTCAGAAGGCACCCGGTCGTTCAGGTACCGGGATACGGTTGGCATCAGGCCGGTGCTCTTCTGGCTCATGATGATTCTGGCCAGCGGTTCCAGGCCTTTTTCCCGGGCGGCATCCGCTCTTGTTTTCTTTCTCTTTTTGAACGGGAGATACAGGTCTTCAAGTTCCTGAAGGTCGAAGCTCTGCTGGATCCGCTGTGTGAATTCAGGGGTTAGGCCGCCCTGTTCTTCCACGGATTTCAGGATGGATTCCCTGCGTCTGGTGATTTCCATGAACTGCCGGCTCAGCTTTTCGATCTGTTCGATCTGCGTTTCATCCAGGTTGCCCGTCCGGTCTTTACGGTAACGGGATATGAAAGGGATGGTGCAGTCTTCAGCCAGCAGCTGAAGGGTGGCGCTGATGCTTTTTTCAGGAAGTTCCAGGGTCTGTTGGATATAACCGGTGATGTTCATGTTGAAATATAAGCGGCTAAAATAATCATTTATCAGGAGCAGGCCTATGATGATATACCATCTTTTTTTATTATTTTAGCATTGCGCCGGAAAGCAATACCCGGAAAACCTGTTTTCTTGATCTATGGTAAGTCGGGGGAACACCGGTTTTTTTATTTTTGGCTGTACGGAAGCAGATCCCGGAAAGGCTGCTGTTCCGGTTTGAAGAATAAACTTTTTAAAACAATTATATTATATGAAAAAACTAAGTGTATTAGCGCTGGTGGGTATCGGACTGCTTGCCGCATCCTGTAACAAAGACAAATCTGCAGGTGATGCAAAGACCACCCAGGAGCAGACCGTTGCCGAAAGCAAAGGGGAAATGCTTACCGTAGATACCGCTGCTTCCGTAGTGAACTGGAGAGCTTTCCATAAAGGAGGAATGGCGCCGCGTTGGGGAACCCTGATGGTGAAATCCGGAGACCTGAGCGTAGAGAACGGCCAGCTGACGGCCGGAAACTTCGTGATCGACATGAATTCCCTGAAAGTAGACCCGGCTTCCGTAACTGAAAAGGATAAAAAATACACGGATCTTGAGGCCCACCTGAAAAACCCTGATTTCTTCGATACAGCCAAAAACCCGACCGCCGATTTCAAAGTAACCAGCGTGACCGACCTGAAAGATCCTTCCAAAGACGCGGTAGCCGGAGCCAACAAAACCGTAAGCGGAAACCTTACCCTTTCCGGAAAAACAATGAACGTGACCTTCCCGGCTAAAGTGGACGTGATGGAGAACGCCGCTTCTATCCAGGCGAAGTTCACCGTAAACAGAGCCGACTGGGGCATCAAGTTCGGGACTTCCGAAACCGATCCGGCAGAATGGATGATCAGCAAAGACATCGAAATCTCCGTAGACGTGAAAGCGAAAAAATAAATAGTGTTAGATAAAATCTTGTAAAGCCGCCCCATTTTTTGGGGTGGCTTTTTGCTGGTTTTCCGTCCTGGTGATCCCGTCTCCTGAACCGCTTGCAAGGTGTGTGCTTTCCGGCCTTCCGCTGCAGCCTGCCATCTTCTGTTTTATCCGCAACAAGGGATAAATTACCGGAATTTTTATACCTTTACCGGTCTCTACTTTCATCAAAAATCTTATCTTTAAGCATTAAAAAACACAACCGCTATGGAACATACAGTACATCAGGGCAGAAATGTAAAACGATTCAGGGAAATGCTGGGCATCAAGCAGGAAGCCCTTGCCTTCGACCTCGGCGAAGACTGGAACCAGAAGAAAATCTCCATCCTCGAACAGAAACATGTTGTGGAAGAAGCCCTCCTCCGGAAGATCTCTGAAGTCATGAACATTCCCGTGGAAGCCTTCCAGAATTTTGATGAACAATCTGCCATCAGCATCATCGCAAATACCATTACCAATCATGACAACGGATCGGTTGTGAATCATAACCCGGTTTTTCACCCGGTCGAACAATTAATAAAGCTTCACGAAGAGAAAATCGCTTTGTATGAACGCATGCTGCGGGAAAAAAATGAGATGATGGAGCGGCTGGAAAGACTGCTCGCGAAGTAAAAATAAGATCATTCATTTAGTGATAAAAAGCTTGGCTACGGAAATAGCCGGGCTTTTTTTGTTCTCGACTTTTGATTATATTCCTTTCAGGAAAAATT
>NZ_CAJYMO010000122.1 GCF_913776365.1 uncultured Chryseobacterium sp.
AGTCCCGTCCGGATCGCAGAAAGTTTTCTCAATTTACTTTAAAAAAATTGATCCGGTAGTTCAGCTGGTTAGAATGCCGCCCTGTCACGGCGGAGGTCGCGGGTTCGAGTCCCGTCCGGATCGCAAAAAAGTCTCCTAATTTTAGAAGACTTTTTTTATTTGTATGTATCCTGTTATCTGCCTGATGAATTTATTTATGGCATGGGATAAGAATAACAAAATGTAAGCACACTAAGACCATGATCAGAAAAATTACCATGTTTATTGCTGCCACAATTGCAGGCACTTTCTTCTCACAAACATTTTCAAATGGAAATTATACGACCGGAAATATTTCTCACAGCGGTGTAAATTCAGCATCGTTAAACGGGCTCCCGTGGTCAGAATGCCAGAGTGATACGGGAAATATTTCGGAAACCAATGGTGTAGCAGGTTTTGCATGTTTTAAAAATCCATTGGAAAGTTATTTTTTGGCTGATGATTTTACGGTTCCCGTAGGAGAGACATGGAATATAAGCCAGTTAAACGTCTTTGCTTATTTCAATAATTATGGGCAGACAACGCCTTCCGTTATGAGGGTTGCTATTCTTAATGTAGAAGATCCTTTTGCCATACCGGTTTTCGGGGATTTTACCACCAACCGTTTTTCCGGGGTTTCAAATCCTGTCGCCAACAGGATTTTTAATTCTTCGGTACCTGCTTCCGGTAATAATGTAAATCTTAACAGACCTGTTCAGAAAATTTCGGCAACTATCGGAACGGCCCTGCCGGCAGGACATTACTGGGTATTCTGGCAACTGCAGGCGCAAGAAACATTTACTCACCTGCTGAATGATCAGCTGAATTTGTATTGTCCGCCTATTACCGTTAGCAGCACCAGAACAATGGCAAACTGGAATGCAAAGCAGTATATGATGCCCATAGGTTCCGTAAGAAATGCTGTAGATGGAGGATATCCTTCTTCTGTGGCAGATGTACCGCAGGATTTCCCTTTTGAGCTTGTTTATTCCAGCAATCTTGCGACAAGGGAAGTACAAACATATGATAACAGCTTCCGGGTTTTTCCTAATCCTGTGAGTGAAACCCTCACCATTCTCTGGCCGTTCTCATCAACTATTGATGAAGGAATAATTACAGAATCTTCCGGAAAACGGATAAGGAATGTTGCTGCGGGTTCTAAATCTATTGATGTATCAGATTTAACACCCGGAGTTTATTTCCTTACTTTAAAGGATAATGCCCGTTCGCAGTCAGTAAAATTCATTAAGAAGTAATAACCTTTCAATTCTAGTCTATGAAAATCTCTACGATATATTTTCTTATTATTACCACTGCCGTAAGCTGCATCAGCCTTAATGCACAGTCACAACAGGAGTATGCTGTAAACCTGGTGGGAGCCTGTTATCAGCAGTCCAGAGCTTTTGATGCCCATTCATTTTCCTGGATTGGCCTTACGAGTATCGTTTCGGATGAAGCAGATAAAGGGAGTGCCGCAAGTGACAGTGGCGGAGATAAGATTTCATTGGATAATTTAAGCTTCAATGCTGGTCTGGAATCATTGGCAGAAGTATGGAAAGGCCAGTATAATGGTGTTTATTCCTGTAACCGCGCGTTGTATTATCTGCCGGGAATGGGTTCCAATGCCACATACGGCAACCGGCTGAATGGAGAGGCCTATTTTTTACGCGCTTATTATTATTTTAATCTGGTCCGGCTTTTTGGCGGTGTTCCTATTCCTTATTTTTCTCCTGATGATACGTTTGACTCCAGAACTTCCAGATACATAAGAAAGACGAAGTCAGAAGTTTATACGCAGATCGAAAATGATTTAATACAGGCTATTTCCCTGTTACCACCCAAAAGCACTTATGGAACGGCAGACCAATGGCGGGCTTCCAAAGGCTCAGCATTGGCACTGATGGCAAAAGTTAAGCTATATCTTGGACAGTGGAGTAGTGTAGTGACTTATACCGATCAGATTACAGGTTACGCTTTAACGTCTAACTATCAGGATAATTTTAAAGTGACCGGAGAAAATAATACTGAATCTATCTTTGAAATACAGGGAACTTACGATGCCGTTAATAATTATAACGGAATACAGGGATACAGCGTTATCCAGGGAGGCAGAGGTAACGAAGGATGGGGTTGGGGATTTAATTCACCGTCAGCAACTCTACAGAATGCGTATGAGGCAGGAGATGTAAGGAAAAATGCTACAATCATTACGGCAGGAAATACCCTGTGGGATGGGAGATACATACCATCAGGCCTCACAAATCCCAGATATAATTACAAAGCCTATCCTGGCTTACATGCTGATGCCTGGGAAACCGATTCGAATATCAAAGTGCTTCGATATGCGGAAGTTTTGCTGATGAAGGCAGAAGCCCTAAATGAATTGGGACAGTCTTCAACAGCTTTGGTCTATATCAACCAGATCAGGATGAGGGCAGGCCTCGCTCCCGTCTCTGTTAGCGGCTATACGGCTGTAAGGGATGCTATCAGAAAAGAACGGAGACTGGAACTCGCTATGGAACATGACCGCTGGTTCGACATTATCCGGACCGGTCAGGCAGCATCTGCAATGACCGCCGACGGGAAAACATTTTTAAGTTATTATACTGTTTTTCCTATTCCACAGCAGGTAATAAACGAAGGAAATGGTTTAACTGTACAGAATCCAGGGTATTAATTAGAGTAAAATAGAAACTGATACCTCATCAGCCAAACAGGTAATAAATCATAAAATCCGGCAAATTACCGGCCGCCAGTATGAGGGTATTTGTTGATCTTATTTATACAGATTTTGAAAGTTATTTGCTGATCCTTCATGAGAATTAGTACTAAAAACCTGGAATTGAGCAAAATGTTTTGTCCATCTGTAACGGAACATTACTGATCAGGTAGAAGCATGGGGAAACAATAAGCTTCGGAAAACAACGGAGCTTATTACATTTGGCAGTATGAAGCCATTAACCAATGGCTTCTGTGAAACATTTTGAATCGAGCGCTTTTAGCTTATTTATAAAACAGATCCTGATTTATATTCTTTAATTCTTTTTGTACCAAAGCAGGTAAAAGTATAATCAACCACTGTTCTTCTCAGTTTTGATATGGATCAGATTTTTCTGCGAATATATAGTGCAAACACTTAATTTCCTCTTATAGGTTCAGATTTTGGTTTGCTTTAGAACCATCATATTTCTCTTTCAGTACTTCCTCCATCATGCTGTTCTTAATTCAGAAATCAAAAAAATACCACCTTATCCGGGTGGTACTGTTGAGTGATGTATAATGAGTTCATGGTTTTGTGCTTTTTTCAGGAATTGACTCCTTTTATTTTATCAATGGCTCGCATTACGGTAGCCTGTATGGTATCTTAAAGGTTTATTACGGTGTAAAAATACTGCTGTTTTATAATAAGTGGTACTACACTTTTGTGTAGATTTGTACCCTGACCATAAAAACTACACTTTCGGGTAGTTTGATTTGTATCATGGAAGAAACGGAGAAATTTTTTAACGATAATAATAAAATAACGTCAGGTACGGGGATTGATTATTCACAGATGAATAATTATCTGGAAGCCGTAAAAGCTTTTGCGCGCATGTCTTACCAGAGCCTGTACATCATTGATTACCTGACACAATCATTTGAATACGTTTCGGATAACCCGCTGTTTCTCTGCGGTATGACCTCGGAGGAAGTGAAAAACATGGGTTACGAATTTTATTTCCGTAATGTAAGGCCTGCTGACCTTGAGATGCTCTTAGCAGTTAATGAAGCCGGATTTGAATTTTATCAGAAACTTCAGGTGGAAGAACGGAAAAAGTATATGATCTCTTACGATTTCAATCTCATCAGCGAAAAAAAGAATGAGATCCTTATCAATCATAAGCTTACTCCTTTTTTCCTGGCGGAAGACGGTAAAATATGGAAAGCCATCTGTATGGTATCCTTGTCCAATGCCCAAGCTTCAGGAAATATCGTCATCAGTAAAGAAGGAACGGATGATCTCTGGAGGTATGACCTGGATACGGCCCAATGGATCGCCGGAGAAAAAAAACGATTGACCGAGCGTGAACAGGAAATACTGAGCCTCTCGTCAAGCGGACTGAAAATCAATGAAATCGCTGACAGGATATTTGTTGCTCCGGATACCGTAAAATTCCACAGAAAAAAGCTTTTCGAAAAGATAGAGGTCAGCAATATCGCAGAAGCAATTGCCTATGCAAAAAACAATAAGCTCATTTAAAAAAGCAGCAGAGAAAGTATTCCCGGAAGGATCCCTCAAAGCCATCTTATCCTTTTTATGATATGATTTAGGTCTGATATTTGTACTGAATAGCGGAAATATTTCGTCCTTCCATTTATGAAAAACATATCCGTTAAAAAATCATTTCTATCCGCTTTATGTGTAATGTTCATGCTGCTTTCCTGTAAAAAGGAAATTGAAAAAATCAACGATAAAATAAATGACGCTTCATCATCGGTCACAGAGCATACAGATTCTGAAAAGAAAGATTCGGTAATCGAAAAAAAAGATTCCGTGGTGCAAAAGGAATCGTTGCCGCCGGCTATGCAGGAAGATGGTTTCTATAATGCTTTCATCTTTCCGAAAAGCAAAAAGATGAAAGATTCCTTATTTGCGGTTTTCAATAAAAAATATTCTGCAGGGGAGCGGTATGCTATTTATGCTTTGAACCGCCTGGATGCTAAAAACAAGTGGAATGCCGATACGCTGGTTGTTCCCGCAAAGATTGATACGACGCTGATGGAATATTCACCTTTTCCGATGCAGATCGATGTTCTGAGCCCTGTAAAGAAATTCGTTGTGTTTTCCTATCCGATACAGGCATACGGGGTGTATACAAACGGAACATTGGTAAAATGGGGCCCCACGAGTATGGGTAAAAAAACCGCTAAGACAAAGACAGGACTTACCTTCGCCAACTGGAAGAAAAAACTCGCTATCTCAACCGTAAGCAGTGAGTGGAAGCTTCCTTATAATTTCAACATTTTCAATATTGACGGGATCGGATGGCACCAGTATGACCTTCCGGGATACCCTGCTTCCCATTCCTGTCTGAGGCTGCTGATGAAAGATGCCCAGTGGCTGTACAGCTATGCCGATACCTGGGTGCTTAATCCTGGAGGCGCAACGACAAAAGCCAAAGGGACACCGGTAATGGTGTATGGTGATTATCCGTGGGGAAAAAGAAAGCCGTGGAGAAAACTGCTGAATGATCCCAATGCCAATATCGTTTCTGTAGAGGAAATGACCAAAATGATCGAGCCGAATATTGCAAAAATCCTGAAAGAGCAGGACAACCGGGAGAAAGTGGTAGATTCCATCAGGGCGGCAAAGGCCGTGCTGGAACAGATGCCTGAAGATCCGAAGATGCAGGCTCCTTAATCCTTCTTTTCAAAATGGAGGGTAGATTCTTCAGCAAATCTTCTCAACTTAAGCATCTCCTCTTTTCCTTTGTACCGGCCGAGCCTTCCGGCGATATAGGTAAGGGCGATCAGGAAAAGCATAATGAAGGATGCGGTAAGCGCCCATGGAAATTCATGGCTGTTGATCTGTTTTTCCACGTAATACATGGAAATGAATACCATCCAGAGAATTGAAAAAGAAAAATACAGGAACATAAAAAATGTCCAGACGGCGGAACTTGGTCCGAAGACGCCAAGGATTGCCGTCTTTTCATCTTCCGTTTCTGTTCTCAGTGAAAGTCTGGGCTTCCAGAAATGATCATATTCCGTCTCCACACAGATGGTGGCTATTTCCTTATTGATGTTTCCGGAAAATTCATCTTTGTGTTCAGCAAGGTATTTTTTCAGGTTTTCAGCATATTCCTCCTTCGTTAAATCGGTAAACATGGTGAATCTGGGACGGGTTCTTATTTTGTCTAATGTAGTTTCTTCTGTATTCATATTTTTTTTGTGTATTTAAAGGGTTGCCTGTCTGTTCCGTCAAACGAAATTTTTCCCGGAACTTATTTTTGGCTGCGTTTAGTCATACGCTTTACAACAGGTTATCATCAACAATTTCGGTGCCTCCCTGGCAGGATTGGTCTTTTTACATTATATTGCCCTCTAAGTTATGTTATTTCAAGGAATTATAATGCAGAGCGTAAATCAGCTTATGATACAGGCATATGCTGAAGATTCATACCTGTTTTACTTTACAGGGAACTGATCATAAAAAAAAGGCCGCCCGAAATTTCAGGGCGGCCTTTTATTAATTAAGAAAAATATTTATTTTGAAAAGAAATCCATCAGGTCGATATAATTCTTCTGATTGACCCCATGGCCGCTCATGTATTCCCTGAAGGTAAAATAACAGCTCAGGTCATACAGCAGATCGGCAGCTTTTCTTCCCCATTCCAAAGGGATAACGGCATCATCGGTACCATGGGAAATAAAAAACCGCAGCTTTTCCAGTTTTTTCTTGTCCTTCACGATGTCTGTAAGCAGTTTTTCTTCCGGATAGCAGCTCAGGCAGGC
>NZ_CAJYMO010000123.1 GCF_913776365.1 uncultured Chryseobacterium sp.
GTGTACAATGAAAAAAATAACAGTATTGGGGCTGCTAGCCGTATTCCTGCTTTTGCTTACCTCTTCCTGCCAATCGTCCAGAAAAGATGACCCGAATTACATCAAGGTCGGGATTACCGCCGGGCCGGAACAGGAAATTGCCGAAACAGCCAAAAAGGTGGCGAAAGAAAAATACAACCTTGAAGTGGAGCTGGTGGCCTTTAACGACTATGTAGTTCCCAATGAAGCCCTGAACAACGGGGACATCGACGCCAATGCATTCCAGCATGTCCCTTACCTGAACGAACAGTCAAAGCAACGGGGCTACCAGCTGGCCGTTGTTGGCAAGACGTTCCTCTACCCGATTGTCGCCTACTCCAAAAAAATCAAAAACATCAGTGAACTTCAGCCCGGAAGCACGGTGGTTATTCCCAATGATCCCACCAATGGCGGCAGATCCCTGCTTCTGCTCCAGAAAAACGGACTGCTGAAACTGCGAGACGGAATCGGCTTGCTGCCGAAAGTAACCGACATTACGGATAACCCGAAACAACTGAAAATCCTGGAGATCGAAGCTCCCCAGCTTCCAAGGGTACTGGATGACAAAGAAGTCGTGCTGGCCATCATCAACAACAATTTTGCTGCCCAGGCCGGACTGGATGCCGACAAGCAGGGCATCCTGAAAGAAGACAAAGATTCACCTTACGTAAACCTGATCGTTTCCCGGAAAGATAACCGAAACGCAGAAAAAGTCAAAAATTTCGTCAAAGCCTACCAGTCGGAAGAAGTAGCCCGGAAAGCACAGGAAATTTTCAAAGCCGGTGCCGTGAAAGGCTGGGACTGATTTATGCGCACGCGTACGAAAACTTTCGCCAGCAGTGAATGGTGAATGGTGAATGGTCAATTTCGCTGTGCGAGTCAATTTTGCTTCGCAAGTGAATTTTTCAGGCTGACATAAAATTAACCATTGACCCGCAGGAATTGACCATTTACATAAGGTGAATGGTCAATTTCGTTTTGCGAGTCAATTTTGCTTCGCAAGTGAATTTTTCCGACGTGCATTAAATTGATCATTCACCCGCAGGAATTGACTATTGACAAAAGTGAATGGTGAATTTCGCTCCGCTGGTGAATTTTGCTGTGCAAGTGAATTTTTCAGGCTGACGTAAAATTGACCATTGACCCGTAGGAATTGACCATTGACATAAAGTGAATGGTCAATTTCGTTTTGCGAGTCAATTTTGCTTTGCAAGTGAATTTTTCAGGATAACGTAAAATTCACCATTGACCCGTAGGAATTGACCATTGACATAAAGTGAATGGTGAATTTCGCTCCGCTGGTGAATTTTGCTGTGCAAGTGAATTTTTCAGGATGACGTAAAATTCACCATTGACCCGCAGGAATTGACTATTGACAAAGGTGAATGGTGAATTTCGCTCCGCTGGTGAATTTTGCTGTGCATGTGAATTTACAGATCTTTTATTGAGAGGCAAAAACCCCAAATTATGCAATAGCATGATAAGACATTCGCAAAAAGGTAATAGCTCCAGAGGAGCCTTCTGTCAATAGCATCAGATCACATCACAGTATCTGACGAGCTCCGTAGGAGCGACCTGTTTACCGATGCACAGTTCTCCCGATTTTTATGACGTAAGAAATTTCAGGCCGGTCTAAAATTAATTATGGATAAGCAGAAACCTGACGGGTTGTTATAGATCTTCTATCAATAGCCCGGATCCTAACGAATTTGTTCTGCGGGTCAATTTTGCTTTTGCAAGTGAATTTTTAGGCTGAACTTAAACTGACCATTGACCCGCAGGAATTGACTATTGACAAAGGTGAATGGTGAATTTCGCTCCGCTGGTGAATTTTGCTTTGCATGTGAATTTCAGGCTGACGTAAAATTGACCATTGACCCGCAGGAATTGACCATTGACATAAAGTGAATGGTGAATTTCGCTCCGCTGGTTAATTTTGCTTTGCATGTGAATTTTCTGGTAGATTTTGTAGGCACAAGCGTGACGCTTGGAATGGTGAATTTCGCTCTGCGGGTCAGTTTTATCTACAGTTAAATTCAGGATGGCTGGATGGTGGGCACAAGCTTGGAAGCTTGCGCCAGCGTTGAATTATAGATTTAGGTTAAAATTGACCATTCACCTGCAGGAATTCACCCTAGACCGCTCCGGATCCATGCCTCTCTGCCACACTGGTTATAAATAACCATTTTTGCTGATTTTCATTTTCTCAATTTGAGATAATAAATTTTTTGCTATTTTTGTTTCCAATCAACAAATAGCTTTTTATGATCAAGAAAATCGCTGCTGTAAGTTT
The DNA here is from genome assembly GCF_913776365.1 of uncultured Chryseobacterium sp. Lineage (GTDB taxonomy): Bacteria > Bacteroidota > Bacteroidia > Flavobacteriales > Weeksellaceae > Chryseobacterium. The sequence goes on from NZ_CAJYMO010000123.1 coordinate 2,312, forward strand.
ATTTATGCTTATTTCCGGTTCTTATATGGCTCAAGATACAAACACGCTGCCCGTTTACCTGGACGAATCCAGACCGGTAGAAGAGCGGGTAAAGGACGCACTTTCCAGAATGACCCTGGAAGAAAAAGTGGCCATGCTTCATGCCCAGTCCAAATTCAGTTCACCGGGCGTTCCGCGGTTGGGAATTCCTGAATTCTGGACCACCGACGGCCCTCATGGTGTACGTCCGGAAGTGATGTGGGACGAATGGGACCAGGCCGGATGGACCAACGATTCCATTATCGCCTACCCTGCCCTGACCGCCCTTTCGGCAACATGGAACAAAAAAATGTCCTGGAATTACGGGAAAGCCCTCGGCGAAGAAGCCCGTTACAGAAAGAAAGATATTCTCCTGGGACCCGGTGTCAACATCTACAGGACACCCCTGAACGGCAGGAATTTCGAATATATGGGGGAAGACCCTTACCTGACCTCGAAAATGGTAGTGCCTTACATCAAAGGTGTACAGTCGAACGGCGTGGCTACCTCAGTCAAGCATTACGCCCTCAATAACCAGGAAATGTTCCGTCATACCAGCAATGTGATCGTAGACGACAGAACTTTATACGAAATCTACCTTCCGCCCTTCAAAGCAGCGGTAACCGAAGGGGATTCCTGGACCATCATGGGAGCCTACGATATGTACAAGGGCCAGTATGCCAGCCAGAACCAGTACCTGCTGAACGATATCCTGAAAAAAGAATGGAAGTATAAAGGTGTGGTGGTTTCAGACTGGGGTGCCGTCAATAATACCGAACAGGCGGTACGCAACGGCCTGGACCTTGAATTCGGGAGCTGGACCAACGGACTTTCCGCCGGTACCAAAAATGCCTATGACAATTATTACCTGGCCAAGCCATACCTCGACCTGATCAAAGCCGGAAAAGCCGGTACTCAGGAACTGGATGACAAAGTAACCCGGCTTCTCAACCTGGCTTATAAAACCACGATGAACCGCAACAAACCTTTCGGGAACATTGCTTCCGAAGAACACAGGTCTGTAGCAAAAGAAATCGGCGAAGAAGGGATCGTGCTGCTGAAAAACCAGGGGAATGTGCTTCCGATCGATATGAATAAGGCCAGAAGAATTGCCGTGATCGGAGAAAATGCCATCAAGGTAATGACGGTAGGCGGAGGTTCCTCTTCCCTGAAAGTAAAATATGAAACCCTTCCGCTGGACGGGATCAAAGCAAGATTCGGAAAACAGGCAGATGTACAGTACGCGAGAGGCTACGTAGGAGATGTCGGCGGGGAGTACAACGGCGTAAAATCCGGACAGGACCTGAAAGATTCCCGTTCACCGCAGGAATTGCTGAATGAAGCGGTAGAACTGGCCAAGAAATCAGACTATGTGATCTTTGTGGGCGGACTGAATAAAGCGGACTTCCAGGACAGCGAAGGCAATGACAGAAAAAGCTACGGATTGCCTTATAACCAGGACCAGGTGATTGCAGCGCTGGCCAAAGCCAATAAAAACCTGGCCGTGGTAATGGTGTCCGGAAACGCAGTAGCCATGCCGTGGATCAAAGAAGTACCGGCTGTGCTCCAGGGCTGGTACCTGGGTTCGGAAGCCGGAAATTCACTGGCTTCAGTGCTGGCCGGCGATGCCAACCCTTCCGGGAAACTGCCGTTTACATTTCCGGTGAAGCTGGAAGATAATTCTGCCCACCAGCTGGGCGAATATCCGGGAAACAAGGAAGAACTGGCGGCCGGAAAAGGAAAAGACCAGAAAAACCCGATCAACATCAGGTACAATGAAGGGATTTTCGTAGGTTACCGCTGGCACGACACCAAAAAGATCAAGCCGCTGTTCAGCTTCGGTCATGGTCTGAGCTATACGACCTTTGAATTCGGAAAAGCAAAAGCCGACAAAACCGCTATGACCCAGGATGACCAGATTACGTTCACGGTATCCGTTAAGAACACAGGAAAAAAGGCGGGTGCCGAAGTGGCCCAGCTGTATATCTCGGACCTCAAATCTTCCGTTGAAAGGCCCGCAAAAGAACTGAAAGGCTTTGAGAAAGTGTACCTTAATCCGGGAGAGCAGAAAGAAGTGACCTTCACCATTGACAAAACGGCTCTCAGCTTCTTTGATGCCCAAAAACATGAATGGGTAGCGGAACCCGGAGACTTCGAGGCCCTGATCGGGAATTCCTCGGATGCTGTCAAAACCAAAGTGAAATTTACGCTGAAGTAATTTTGCTTTATTTCTATTTCTAAAATTTGGATGCCCGGACAAAACCCGGGCATTTTTATTTTATTTCCTGAGCTCCGCTGCCATGTAACCGTACAGGACATAACACATCAGACATATGAGATAAGACTGAGGCTCTGAAAACAGTTCAGAACACATCGCAAACAAAATCAAAGATTGTTCATCAGGTTAAATAATAACATTGTGCTGAAGCCCGATGCTATTGAATTATAGCTGCACAGCCGGTTACAAAGGGGAATACTGAGTCCGTTAATCCGAATATCTCAGACTTCTATCAGCAATTCCTTATCAAACCCGGTATGCTTTTCATTCATATATCCATGTGGATTGCAGATGATTTCCGTGCTTCCGACAGGATACCGGCAAGGCGTATGGATATGACCATGGATCCAGTACAACGGCTGATACTGAAGAATAACATCTTCGAGATCGGAGACGTAAGCTGAAGTCAGCGGATCTTCTCTGAAACGCGGAGGCGACGAATGTAAGCTGGGAGCATGATGGGTGACCACTATGTTTTTCATACCTGCTGATGCTTCAAGGCTCTCCTGCAGCCAGATTTTTGAAAACTGGTGAATTTTAAAAACATCGATCGACCGCATTTTCGAATAAGAAGGATCGCGTCGGATCTTCCTGTAATCATTCATCCTGTTCTGACAGACAAACCCATAATACCGGGGATCGCCAAAAACGGAAAAGTCCGTCCAGAGCGTAGCTCCGTGGAACCGGATCCCGTCGATATCCACAAAATCATTCTCCAGTACGGAAATGTGGGAATTTTCGGCGGCGGCCTTTATCTTATGAAGGGTTTTCGGATATGAACCTTTGTAATATTCATGATTTCCGAGGACGTAAATCACTGGCTTATCCGTAATTTTATTTTTGATCCAATCAATTCCTTTGGTTCCCAGATTCACATCACCGGCGAGCACAACGACATCGGCACGATCAAAAGACAGGTCCGAAACTCCGAATTCCTGGTGAAGGTCGCTGATGATCTGTATTTTCATATAAAAACGTTTACACGGTTACCATGCAAAAGTAATAAAAGACCTCCATGCCGGACAATACATACCGGTAAAATGATCAGGCTGTTGCCGGAAAATTGATCATATAAAACTGAGTTCAGCTAAATTTACCTACCGCTGCTGCTGAAAGTCTGCACGATCCATGGGAAATTTCAGCAGCAAAAAACGTGACACATCAGGTATATTGGAGAAGTTAAATAATGACATTGTGCTGAAGCCCGATGCTATTGAATTATAGCTGCACAGCCGGTTACAAAGGGGAATACTGAGCCCGTGATCCGAATGGCTAAGCATCTTTGAAACATGTATGCTGAGCCTGTCGAAAAAAACACGGCGAAAGGCTTTGCAGGTCATAAATCAATTTTTCTCCGTGAACGCTGCATTCCTGATGGGTTCCGGAATTTAAAATTCTCTGATTTTTAGTCTCATGTGTCCTGAGATATAGGCAACCTATTAAAGTCTTCTCATGTTTCCCATGTGTTCGCCGGGCTTTCATGAAACGGCTGCCGCTGCCTGTACGGCCTTCCTGTTCCGGATGATGAAATACAGCAGGGCAGATAATGCGGCGATGCTGTATCCTGCCAGAATCAGTAAGCTGACACCGCCGGCTGCATAATCCGAAGGGAAAAATCCGCCTAGCAGGGTCATGAAAGACAGTCCTATCCCGCCGCCGAGAAAATAACTGGTGGATCCTATGCTGGAAGCCACTCCGTAGTCCGACTGCTGCACTTCCTGTATGCCCAGTACCGATAAAGCGGTGAAACAGAACGTCATTCCGGTGCCTGAAATACAGGCAGCGCCGAGCAATACCAGCAGCACCGGATGCCCTGAATATACGGACAGCAACAGCAACAGGGATCCGGCCAGCATGAAAGACCATCCGAAAACACCCATCTGCGCAGAATTCAGTCTTGCGGAAACGGAAGGCAGGACAAATTTCGCCATCAGGGCAGACATGATGCTGAACGGTACCAGCAACAGGCCGGCAGATGCCGCACTGTAATGCATATCTTTCTGCAGCATAAGGGAAATCAGGAAGAGGAACACGATGAAAAAAGCCCCCAAGGCCACAAAGGCCAGGCCGGAAACCTTCAGCGAAGAATACCGGAACAGGTGCATCTGTATCAAAGGCTGCCCTACTGTTTTCAAACGGTAGATCAATGCAGCGAGCAACAGCACGGACACGGCCAGTGATCCTGCTACCGCAAAGAAGTGTTCCCGGATATGGGTGAGTTCATGCGTTCCGTACGTAAGGCTCAGCAGTCCCATCACCAGCAGGACTCCTGAGGCCACATCTGTTTTCCGGCTCCGGCCTTCCGGGTCTTCGGGAAGGTAACGGAAGGCCAGCATCAGCGTGACCACCAGTACAGGGACATTGATCAGGAATACCCAATGCCAGCTCAGATAGGTACTGATGATTCCGCCAAGGGACAGTCCGCTCCCGGATCCGATGGCTGCGAAAGAACTGAAAATCCCTACGGCACGGTTCCTTTCCTGATCCTGTGTAAAGGTATGCGTAACGATGGACATAGCCGAAGGCATAATGAAGGCAGCACCCAGTCCCTGCAAAGCCCGGAATACCGCCAGCATTCCAAAACCCGTGGAAAGCCCCGCTCCAAGAGAGGTCAGCATAAAAATAAAGGATCCGAGCAGGAAGATCTTCTTTCTTCCGATCTGGTCCGACAGTTTTCCGCCGATGATGAGAAATCCTCCGAAGAACAGGACATACAGCGTCTGCAGCCATTGCACGGTTTCCGGCCCGATGCCGAACTGCTCCTGAATGGCAGGAACGGTAAGATTGATAATAGCGATATCCAAAGCTTCCACAAAAGTTCCGGCCGAAGCCAGCATCAGGATGAGGTTTTTTCTGTCCATACAGTTCAATTATCCTGCAAAATTAAAATGAACAGAACGCATATCAAAATTTTGAATTAAATTTGGTACAAAATAAGGCAAATAACAATCTTATAAGGACATTTAACCTTTATCCATTCTTTAATCCTATAAAAAACAGGACAAATGGCAACAGAATCATATACACCGGACGAAAAAGACCTTTCCATTCTCAGGATTTTACAAAAGGACGCCAAGCTGAGTGTCCGCGATATTGCCGGCCGCATCAACCTCAGCCCTACGCCCACCCATGAACGCATCAGACGTATGGAAAGACTGGGCATCATTAAAGAATACACCACCGTGCTGGACCGTAAAAAGGTAGGTAAAGGGATGACGGTCATCTGTATGGTGGCCCTGAATGCGCATAACAAAAAGACAGCCGGCAAGTTTATCGAAGAGGTCAGCCGGCTGAAGGAAGTGGTGGAATTTTACAACATCAGCGGTGATTTCGATTTCATGCTGAAGATCGTGGCAGCCCATATGGATGAATTCCATGAATTTTTTGTGAATGTCTTATCGGAAATCGAAGGCATCGGGCAGACGAAAAGCATCTTTGTGATGAACAGCATCAAGGAAAGCCACCAAATCGTCTGACAGGACCGGATGTATGCATCTGTCATGACACCGGGCCAAACCCAACGCTGTTGAGTACTACAGATCATTTCAATTCAGCGTGTGCAAAATCATGTAAAATGTCTCGCTTACCTGATTCTGCAGATCTGCTTTTATGATCAGAAACTCATCTTACCTACCGACAAGCAGTTTTAAGCCATCTGCCATTTGCCAACTGTCCTGAAATTGGTATCTTTACTATAAAATTCATCTTATGCCCTGGAATCCCGAAGTCTACAACCAGTTTAAAGACATCCGTTTTGCCCCGTTTTTTGACCTCGCAGATCTTATTGAAGGTGAGAACGGTATGAAGGCCGTTGATCTGGGCTGCGGCACCGGGGAGCAGACCGCCCTTCTTTCTGAAAAATTTCCGGACGCCACCTTTCTGGGAATCGATGCCTCAGCGGAGATGCTCGCCCGGTCAGCTTCCCTTGAAACCGGCCGGCTCCGGTTTGAACAGGTATCGACCGAAGACCTCCTGAACCGTAAAGAACAGTGGGATCTTATTTTCAGCAATGCGGCCCTGCAATGGTCTGATGATCATGCCACCCTGTTTCCCAAAATCATTTCAAAGCTCAACCCCGGCGGCCGGCTGGCTATACAGATGCCCTATCAGCCCGGAAACCTTCTGAACCGGATCCTCCGCGACCTTGCTGCAGAAGAACCGTTCCGTACGGATCTGGACGGATGGAACCTTACCTCATCCGTACTTACCCTGGACGAATACGCCAGGCTGCTGTTTGAAAACGGCATTGAAAACATCAACATTTTTCAGAAAGTCTATCCGATTGTTGCGGAAGACCACGGAACCCTGTACAATTTCATTTCCGGCTCTGCCCTGATTCCATATCTCGAAAAGTTAACCCATCAGCAACAGGAAATATTTACAAATGAATTCAGGAAAAGAATCGCCCGGGCCTTCCCTAAGCTTCCGGCGCTGTATTCTTTCAAGCGGATCCTGATGTATGGAAGGAAAAGCACGGCTGGCTGATAGCTTTTGGCTGATGGCTGGTAGCGGCTGGCTTATGGCGGCTTGTTTTAAACTAATGCCCGATGCAATGGACCAATAGCATCAACCAGATTTCCTCTGACGGATTTTATTTTTATGCCGGACCTACATCTGTGAAGTCCGGCAGATCGTAATCAGCAAACCGGTCTGATCAATCCTCGTATAAGCTGCCACTGCCGGTTCCTCGTCTTTTCAGGAGCTTGTTCCCGCTTTCTGCTGTATCTTTTTTGCCTTGCCTTGTCCTCTGCAAAAAAGGATGCCGCGGCAATCGGGGCTAGGGATTTGTCTGTCTACGGGTAATGGATATGATTCAGCAGCTTTACTTTCCCGGCCTGCTCCCATTCCGGGATATTCAGGATACCTTGTCCTCAGGAATTACCCGCATCATCCTGTTTTATTCCGGCTAAAATGACTTCATCCATTCCTATCTCTGCAGACTGCAGTATCGATTTCTGTTACAGTTTAAGTGATTCCTTACTTACATTTGTCCGGAACAGTCTCTTTCTGATTCAATACGGATCTCACGCGGAAAATCAGTCACTACCGAATTACGGCATTGTTTTTGAACCGAGCCTGACCAGGTGTGGTACTTCGTATGAAGTCTGGCAATTTGTACTGTCTTTCCCATCCTGTTATATAATTAACCAGGTAGGGAATAAAATAAAGGCTGATGATACAGGTGTCTGCCGGTATATTTCATGACAGGGCATCCACCAGATCCAGATAGAGAATGGCCGCACATTTCACCAATGCTTTACAACACATGAATACTTCTTTATGAAAACCGGTTCTGTCCACCTCACACGCACGCTGTCCGCACTAAAAGCGCTGAACTTTTTTATGGCTGATATGCAGGCGGGCATAGGCCCCTTCCTGGGTATTTTCCTGCTCTCCAAGGACTGGGAGCGGGGCCCGATAGGAACTGTAATGACCATCGGCGGTGTAGCCGGGATGCTGATGACGGCTCCGGCAGGAGCTGCCATTGACGCTACGACCCACAAACGCAGGTATGTCATCATTCCGGGAATCTGCACCATCCTGGCTTCCGCCCTGATTCTCCTCTCGCAGGATTTCTGGCTGGTCACCCTTTCGCAGGTAGCAACGGCCATCGCAGGGGCAGCCATCGGTCCGGCCGTGGTGGGAATTACCCTTGGCATCGTAAAACAGAAAGGCTTCAACCGGCAGAACGGGTACAACCAGGCCTTCAATCATGCCGGCAATGTAGTGGGTGCTGCCCTATCCGGCTACCTGGGACTGAAATTCGGAATTACCGCCATCTTTCTGCTGTCTGCCCTGTTCGGGCTCCTGTCCATCGTCAGCATCCTGATGATTCCGGCTGAAAGCATTGATGATAAGGCTGCCCGCGGACTGAGTGAAGAAGGAAATGATGAAAAAGTTAACGGGCTGAAAGTATTGCTTAACTGCAAACCGCTGATGATACTGGCGGCTGCCCTGGCCTTTTTCCATCTCGGGAACGGAGGGCTGCTGCCCCTCTACGGAATGGCGGCTGCCGAAAAAATGGAAGGAAATGCTTCAATGTTTGTCGCCCTGACGGTCATTATTGCCCAGATCGTAATGATTGCCGCTTCCGTGGCAGGAATGAAAGTCGCCGAAGCCAAAGGCTACTGGATCGTGATGCTGGTCTCATTTATTGCACTTCCGTTCCGCGGATATATCGCAGCCCACATGATCGGGCCCGTCGGTATTTATCCGGTACAGATCCTCGACGGCATTGGTGCCGGGCTGCAGAGTGTGGCAGTACCGGGATTGGTGGCCCATATCCTGAACGGAACCGGCAGGATCAATGTGGGCCAGGGTGCCGTCATGACCGTCCAGGGGCTGGGCGCTTCACTGAGCCCGGCCGTTGGCGGATGGATCGCCCAGAAGATGGGGTACGGATCTTCCTTCATGATTCTCGGAAGCTTTGCGATGGTGTCCCTTTTGCTGTGGATCCTTTACTCAAAAACCCTGAAGGATGCGTGCGGGCATCAGCCGGCAAATAGGAGTGAGGAGTGATAAGTAATGAGTAATGGGTAATGGGTAATGAGTAATGAGTGATGAGTGATGAGTGATGAGTAATGAGTGATGAGTGATGAGTGATGAGTGATAAGTGATGAGTGATGAGTTATAAATGATGAGTTATAAATGATGAGTTATGAGTGATTGGTTGTTGGTGTTGAATGATAGTTATGTATAACGGAATATCGGTAGGACATCAATGGGTGATCGCCAACCATAGCCATTAACCATTAACCATTAACCATCAACCAATAACAATCAGCCAGCAGCCATCAGCCAATAGCCAGACGCTATGAGCCAGCTGCCTAACCAATTTATATTGATATAAGATCCTGACCTTATGGATGCTACTTTTTTCATTTACCTGATTGCCCTGCTGGCCACGGCCGGTGTGATCATACGCCCTTTCAAATTGCCGGAAGCCGTTTGGGCTGTCTCAGGAGCGTTGTTGCTGCTCATCCTGGGGCTGATTTCCTTTTCAACGGCATGGACCGGGATTTCCAAAGGAACGGATGTCTACTTATTCCTTACCGGCATGATGCTGCTGGCGGAATCTGCCCGGCAGCAGGGCCTGTTCGACTGGCTGGCCGGTCATGCCACCCGCTTTTCAAAAGGGTCTGCCGTACGGCTTTTTATCCTGATCTACCTGGTGGGGCTGGTGGTTACCGTCTTCATGTCTAATGATGCCACGGCTGTGGTCCTTACGCCTGCAGTAGCGGCTGCCGCCCATCATGCCCGGGTAAAACAACCTCTGCCCTACCTGCTGATCTGTGCCTTCATCGCCAATGCCGCCTCTTTCGTACTGCCTGTTTCCAACCCGGCCAACCTGGTCATTTACGGAAGCCATATGCCGCCGCTGACAGTCTGGCTGCAGACCTATCTGCTGCCCTCGTTTTTCGCTGTCGGGATCACTTTCTTGATGCTCTACCTCACCCAGCGAAAGGACCTGCGCCAACCGATCGCTGCCGATATTCCGATCGAGCCGCTTTCCGGAGGCGGTAAGATTGCTTTGACCGGAATTATCTTTACCACTGCCGTATTGCTCATCGCTTCTTCATTTCAATATCCGCTCGGGATCCCCACCGCCATTTCCGGTATCGCCGTAGCTGCTTTGGTAACCCTGATGACCCGGCAGAACCCGGTCCGCATCATCAGGAGCATTTCCTGGGCGGTACTTCCGCTGGTTGCGGGCCTTTTCGTGCTGGTAGAAGCTTTGCAGGAAGCCGGCCTGATCAATATCCTTCACCGGTTCCTGGCAGAAGGCTCAAGTACTTCCCCGGAATCCACTGCCCTGATCAGCGGCGGCATCACCGCCTTCGGCAGCAACCTGATTAATAACCTTCCTGCCGGACTGATTGCCGGAAGTGCCATATCGGGTGCCCAGCTTCCTTCGGTGGTCAGGAGCTGCATTCTGATCGGGATCGATCTGGGCCCCAACCTTTCCGTCACCGGATCCCTGGCCACCATTTTATGGCTCACGGAACTGCGCCGCCACGGACATTCCGTCAGTGCGTGGAAATTCCTGCAGCTCGGAGCAGCAATCATGATTCCGGCTTTGCTTGCTGCTATGGGTGCGGTGTGGCTGGTGCATCATTTCGGGTAATTCGCATGCAGTAATACGGATCAGTAAATGGTTATCACAGAAGAAATTAACGGATTGTATTTTTTAGCATTGATCTGCAATCGGCAGTAGTGTCATTAAACATACAAATGCCCGTAAAACAATTTTACGGGCATTATCAATTATTATGCTGTAAAGCCAATGGAATGGATTTGTTTCCGCTTATCCAGCAAAAGCAAAAGGCCGGACAATAATAAAGATTTCACATCAGATTAATCCTTCATCATATAACCTGGCTGTACATCATTTCACCTTATACTCCTGCTCAGACGGACCCGTCATTGGTTTCTCCTTTGCTTCCCTGTATGCCTATGTTCCGGTTGATTTTCCCTTCCGATTCCTTGAATTCGGCGAAAGCATCTGCAAGGGCCTGCATTTCTTCATCGAGACCCGGGGCAAATTCTTCCGGACGTTCCGGAGCCGTCGGGTTCGGAAAGGATTCACGGGGTTCCTTCAGGGTGGTCAGCTGGGTACCGTCGTTGAACGGTGACGGACCGCTGAAGATCTGCTCCATCAGGGAACCGTCCATGCGGAAGGTATACTGTTCGCGGTGAAGGCCCAGATCAAGGAGCCTTCTGACTTCCGGGAACTCTGAAGAATCAAACTTCGGTACCGGCAGGGCCTTGGCCCAATCGACGCCCAGGGTTTCCAGGGCCTTGGCAAATGCGGCCTGATGGGCTTCATCCCGTACGATCAGGAAAGCCACGGTGGCCCGCAGGGTCTTATTGCTGCTCATCTGGTAGATCCGGCACTTCTGGAGGCGCCCGGTAGCTTCCACCACCAGGTTGTCCATCAGGTCGAGCACGAGGTTCCCATGGTTGTGCACATAGCTTCCGCTCCACGGATTTCCTGCGGCATCTACCGGCAGCGCCGACTGGGCACCGATGATGTAATGGTGCGGATTCTGCTGTTCTTTGGCCATATCCAGTGCAGTATCGCCGCCTTTGCTGGGTGCTTCATACTTATCTCCCTGGTAGCGCGGCGATCCGTCCAGCAGTTGGGAAATGGTTTTGGTGATCAGTTCCACGTGGGAAATTTCTTCGATTCCTACGCCCTGAATCAGATCCAGGTATGGCGTGGCCCTGCCACGGAAATTAAAACTCTGGAAAAGGTACTGCATCATCGTCCGCATTTCGCCGAACTGGCCGCCCAGTCCTTCCTGCAATGCATTGGCTGCCGACGGATCCGGTTCATCCGGCACGATCGGATTGATTAAATTCTGTGAATGGTAAAACATAGATTGTATTTTTGGTGTTCCCCTACATCGCAGCGAACACCATGCCAGCCAACCACCATCATTCCCTCATAAGATACTGATAACTAATTTATTAAATACCTGACTCAAGTCATAAGTTTTGGGAATTTGGGAATGATAGGTACCTGGGCGAGACCACGGAATCCTGTTAAAGGATCAAGACTTTCAGGTCATATGCCAATCACTTTGCCTGCTACCGGCATATAAAAAAGACTGTAAGGGCCGAAAGATGT
>NZ_CAJYMO010000124.1 GCF_913776365.1 uncultured Chryseobacterium sp.
GAGGAAACAACCTGGCCAGTGAAGCCTGGGACAATACCCTGGATGGACGTGTAGCCGTGGCCGAATTTCCGGGCGGAACAGCCAATAAAAAATGCGTCACCATCTCGATGGGGTCTTACGACTGGTACAACGAAACTTCTAACGGAACGCCAAGCCAGCCGAACGGATTTTTGGATAATATCAAAAAAATCACGGAGAACAGCCTTAATTATCTTGTAACGCATTAATATCAGAACCCATGACCATCAAAAAAATATATTTAGCCGCTGTAATGATGCTGGCCACCTATTCCTGCCAGGATACTGATTCTGTAGCGAATGTGAATCCGGATGAGATTTTCAGACAGACCAACCTCTTTCCACAGCCTCCCAATCAGTGGATGGGAGATAACAATCCGTATTACACTGCCGGATACGTAGGCGATGTGATGCCGTATTACGAAAACGGAACTTTCCACCTTTTTTTCCTGCACGATGCCAAAACCAAACCTGCAGGTGAGGGATTTCACGATATTCACAGCTTTGAAACGGCTAACTTCAAGGATTTTACCTATCAGGGAAGACAGATTCCGTACGGAACGGCTTCTGAGCCGGATTTTGGCGTCGGGACAGGAAGTCTTGTGAAAGCAGGAAACATGTATTATTACTATTATACCGGGCACAATGCGGTGGCTTCGTTCTTATCGAACAATCCAAGGGAAAGCGTGCTTCTGGCCACAAGTACCGATATGAAGAACTGGACGAAAATCAAAAATTTCAAAATTACCGCTCCGGCAGGGTATTATGATTACGAATTCCGCGACCCGCACGTATTTTTCAATGCTGAGGACGGAAAATACTGGATGCTGGTTTCCGCGCAGACCTCAGCCCAAAAAGCGGTAGTGCTGAAATTTACTTCGACTAATCCCGCCACCGGAAACTGGACGGTGGAAAACCCGGTTTACACGACAACTTCGTCAGAAAATTATATTATGCTGGAGTGTCCGGACCTTTTCAAAATGGGCAATTACTGGTATCTTGTTTTCTCTGAAAACTGGAGCAGCAACAGCGGAACGCATTACCGCATCGCAACTTCGCCAAACGGTCCGTGGACAACACCTGCGAACGACCGGCTGGACGGCTCTTATCTCTATGCCGCGAAAACGGTTTCGGACAATGCCAACCGTTATCTGGTAGGCTGGACGGCCAGAAAGGTCCCGGAAAGCAACACCGGCGGAAAAGACTGGGCAGGAAGTCTTGTAACGCATCAGCTCGTTCAGAATCCGGATGGAACTTTGGCGGTAAAACCTGTCGCTGCCTTATCATCGGTGTTCGGTCAGAGTGCTTCGCTTTCCGTGGATAAAATTACGGGGAATGCTTCACAGAACGGGAATGGTTTCAATCTGCCGGCCAATTCACAGGTGATGTTCGGGAAGCTCCAGAAAGCCAACCAGATCAGTTTCACCCTGAATGCTGCGGCGAACGGAAAATCGGGACTGATTCTGGCCCAGGACAATGACGGGAAGAATGGCGTTAAAATTTCATTTGAACCTTCCTCGAACAGAATCGCTGCCTATGTTATGAACGGTGGAAGCGAAGATCTGGCAAACACGTATCCGTTGTCAGGGATTTCGGGAACCACCTATAACGTGACGGCTTTTATCAGCAATGATGTCTGTGTAGTGTATGTGAATAATCAGCTGGCATTCAGCAACCGGGTGTACGATGTCGTTAACAAAAAATGGAGTATTTTTGGTTCTTCGGCCGTTACATTCAGCAATATTAATATCAAAAATCCTTAATCCATGTTTTTAAACGATACAATCAATGCAGTAAGTTTCGGAGAGGTGCTCTTCGATGTTTTTGGGGAAGAAAAGAAAATCGGCGGTGCACCGCTCAACCTGGCACTCAGAACGGCATCCTTCGGGTTTCCGGTGTCGATGATAAGTGCGGTGGGTAATGATGAAGACGGTCAGGTCATTTGTGATTACATCAAAGAAAATCAGCTTGATACCAGCGGAATGATCACAACCGAAGATTATGATACGGGAATAGTACAGGTAACCCTGAACGAGCGTGGTTCTGCAACCTACGAAATTAAATTTCCTTCGGCCTGGGATTTTATCGAAACCAATGAAAACATACGGAGCATCGTCAAAAACGCTGATGTCTTCTTCTACGGAAGCCTTGTATGCCGGAATGAGGTTTCAAAAAATACCCTTATGAGCCTTCTGGATTCCAACCCGGATATGTTCAGGGTTTTTGATGTGAATCTGCGAAAGCCTTTTTACAACATAGAACTTCTGGAACAGCTGATGAACAAAGCCGATTTCATCAAATTCAACGATGAGGAAATCCTGGAAATTGCTTCTGCATTAGGCTTTTCATCAGAAAATCTGGAAGAAAACGTCCGTTTCATTTCAGAAAAAACGGATACCAATTCCATTTGTGTCACCTTAGGGAAACACGGCTCATTACTTTTATGGAAGGGCAAAATGTACCGGCACAGCGGTTATCCCGTAAAAGTGGCAGACACGGTGGGCGCAGGCGATTCTTTCCTGGCAGCACTGATTGCCGGATTATTATCAGATAAAGATCCCCAAAAGGCACTTGGCCTTGCCAATGCAGTTGGTGCTATGGTAGCAGGCTGTCCGGGTGCTAATCCGAAAATTAAAGCTGAGGATATTCACTTATTTATGGAGGGCAGGGCTTTGGAACTGTAATAGGAAATGATAAAATCTAGATCACAATAACACCGGTTATAATTTTGTAACCGGTGTTATTTTATTTCTGATCGACCACAAAGCCCTGACTGTCTCGATGAGCAGTTGTACCGTCAAAGATATCCTGTTGAGAGATCCAACGCCCGGCCGGATAGCTTCATATCTCTTCTTGATATGTATAGTGCAACAGCAATCAGTTGGAAAACAGCTAATTAAAGTGTATCTATTACTATAAGTACGTGAAATAATCTAATAATAGGTTTTTGAATTTTAACATTCTGATTTTAAAGCCAGTAGCAAAAAGCTAGTTGCTATGAGCTGCCTTGGACTGAAAAGTAAAAAGTTTAGATGAGTGTACTGTTTAAGATTCAGGCAAAATGTTTTCAAAGAATTTCATCACATTTCTCTTGAGTTTCCCGAAAACAGAGGAAGTCCCGAATTCTTTGTTGTCATACCCGATCGGAAATCCTTTCTCGACATACTGATTGTTTTTTGCCACAGTCAGGTTTTGAAAGTACCCGTTGACGATTCCTTTTTCATCGGTATGGATATCCAGGTATTGTACGGCGGCATTTTTAGAAAAATCAAGCTTGCTGATATCAATGGTTTTCACTTCTTTTCTGAGGTCGGATCGGAAGTACAGATTCATCGTCTTCGTATCAATAACGGTCTGCCATTCGCCGGGGTGGATGGCATTTAGAACATTCCAGGCATACGCTACAGGTTTTTTGTCATACTTATAATTCTTCAGCATGTAATAGGCCCGGTTATAGCGGTCTTCCCAGTTTTTGTTCTGATCCGGATCAAATTTTTTGTTTCCGCCAAGAAAATCAAACTTTTTAGCAGCGTTCAGATCCTTTTGGTACTGATTATTGCACAACAGGGGCATTGACATTTCCTTATTGGTAAGTACGGTATATTTTCCGTTTATCAGGGCAATCGTTGCAGCGTTCCCTGCTGCATCAGTCAGGAAAAAATGGCTTCCGGCCGCATTGGGCCACCAGTCAATGTTGGGACCGTCGTTCAGATGATCCACCACTTCCTTTACCGACTGGTAATGATCCAGCTGATACTGTATCCATTGTGCCCAGAACAGATTTGGCTGTTTCGGATGGTAAACTCTGGTTGTTTCTTCCAGATATAATTCAACCAGGAAAAGGCCTTTTTCATTGACACCGTAGCAGGGGAAATCATATCCTAAAAGATTAAAGGTGACGGATCCGAATTTTGATGTCCATCGTGTATCAGCTTTTGTCTGATCAGTGGTCAGGTTTTGCCAGCTGATGCTCCTTTTCAGGACATCGCGTTTGTTGATCACGATCATTCCCGGCATTGTTTTCCAGTTTTCATTGAAACCGACGACGTTGTGGTCTTTTCCGGTCAGTAGAAAAGCGGAGCAGGCTGTACTTTCTACAGAACAGGAAATAGAAAAGATGAGGGCAAGGCGAAAAAAAAGAATTTTCATAGAGAATAATGTATAGTTTGATGATGATCAGATGCAGGCACTGATTGATCTACAGGGCATTTTGTGATTGAATGACCTTGCCTGATTTTTTCCAGAACACAAAGTTGGTATAGAGAAAAGTAGCTCCCAGAATGAAGTAGGTGAGCATAGCAAGGCCTTTTGATACAGGATCTGTCTTCGGGCCTATATAACAAAGGGCAAGAAGGCTTATGATATAAATGATGCCGGCATTGATCCACAGCTTTGATGCTTTGGGGGCATATTGTACAACCGGTACATTACGGTCTGAATAGAATATTGTTATTCTGTTCTTGTCCCAGTACAGTAATACAAAACCGGCAAACATCATCAGGCTCGTGATGACCCAGGTTCCTTTGAAAGGCAGAGAGAGGGTGATCATCCAGATGTTGGTGGTAATCGCTAAAAATAAAAAGGTACCTATCAGAGCAAATCGCTGGGTCATCAGAAGTATCGCTGTAATGATCTGGGCCAGCCCCAGAAAATGGTAATACATACCGGATTGGTATATCGCTTCAAAAAACTGGCCTACCGCTTCAGATTTTGGCAGCTGGGTAAATCTTTCGCCGATCAGTTTTGTAAATCCGGAAGGCACAAATGCCAGTGCAATAAGATATCTGATGTGGATGATGATCCATTGAACGGATTGATATTGTTGAAGTCTATAGAACATATATTGAAGATTCTGGGTATTGAATATTTGTTTAAAAAAAGTCTTCTGACCGGATCTGTTTGATGACGTCATTTCTACAGTATACAATACTTATGAATATCCGTCGCTTATCATTGAAGCAAACTTACGATAACCGGACGGTAAAGTCAATGGTTAGTTTTAACCAAAAAGCAGAAGGACCTGTGTGGGGAATGAAGCCGGAATTTATTCTGCTGACCGGTTTCACACGGATCAGGATTCTGACCAGCGCAATCTCCTGTTGATTTTTCTATTACCGGTTAGAAACCCGTATCCTAAAAAGAAGAATGACCGCTGTCGTAATCAACTCAAATGAAAGGACAAGGATCTGCGCCCGGGAAAAAAGCGGTTTTTAAAATAAACAACGAGATAGGAGAAAATAAAAAACCGGCCTGAAATGATTTCAATGCCGGTTGTAGTGACCTCGACAGGATTCAAACCTGTAACCTTCTGAGCCGTAATCAGATGCGCTATTCAGTTGCGCCACGAGGCCGTTGTTTAATGGTTTGCAAATATAGCACTTTTTTCTTTTCTTTGAAAGATGAAACCAAGAATTTTACTGCTATTTTCTATTTTTGCGCTAACTTCCTGTAAAAGAGAACCGAAAATTTCGCCTTCCGGAACCGTTTCCATCTCGGAACTGGTGCGGTACAGCGAAGATCAGGCCGGTCTGCACCTGACTTCGGGAAATTACACCTATGATTTTAAAAAAAATCAGCTTCCCTTTAAAAAAATAATCCTGCTGAATGCCAGTATGGCCGGATATATTTCGGAGCTGGATGCCCGGAACCTGATTGCCGGGGTTACCAGTCCTGAATATATCTATGATGAAAAAATCCGGACCTTGCTGAAGGAAGGAAAGATCCGGAATGTAGGGAACGACCAGAAATACGATGTCGAGAAAATTATTTCCCTGAAGCCGGACGCCGTTTTCACCAATCACATCGCCAGCTTCGACAATACCTACCAGCTCCTGAAAAATAACGGCATCCAGGTGGTTTTCCTGGATGAATACAGGGAACAGGAACCCCTGCAGAAAACAGCGTACCTGAGACTTTTCGGGAAGTTCCTGGGAAAAGATGAAGAGGCCGGAAAGAAGTACGATGAGATTGCACATCATTATCAGTCTTTAAAGAAGCTGGCATTGCAGGCAAAACAAAAACCGGCAGTACTCGCCAATGAGATGTACGGTGACGTCTGGTACCTGCCCGGCGGGAAGACTTCCGTGGCAAGATTCATCTCAGATGCCAATGCCCGTTATATTCTTACAGGCAATACCGATGAAAAGGCCGTTACCATGAGTTTCGAGGAAGTCTATGCCAAATCGGGCGGTGTACAGTACTGGGTGAATGCCGGAAACCATACCTCCAAAAAAGAAATGCTGACCATGAATCCGTTCTACAGCAAACTGGATGTTTTCAGCAAAGGGAAAATCTATGGAATCAGCGGCAAAGAGAAGGGGCAGGCCAATGATTTCTTTGAAAGCGGCAACTTAAGATCAGACCTTGTCCTGAAAGATTACATCAGGATTTTCCACCCTGAACTGCTGCCCGGCTATACCCTGACCTATATGAAAGAAATGCAGTAATCTTTTACAAAGCATAAGATTGGGTCAATGCTCAATTGCTGTCCCGAACACGTCAATGCAAGCAGAATAAAAACAGGAAATGCCGGAATGAAGCGTATGCGTGAGCCTTACGCTTCATCCGATCAGCCTCTTAATGTACAGTGATTCATAAAATTTTGCATAAAAAAATGATGATGCATGGTCTAGCGAAAATGTGATTGAGAAGTCATGAAAAATAAACGCAAAGATGAAGTAGCGGGATGCTTTATTTCAAGGAAGCTAAGGCAGATAAAATCTGCTGCGCGAAGCTGACGTGTTATTTTGCCGATCAACTTTTATACAGTTTCTCGAAGATCAGCGGATTAAGCATATTTTTTTGCATTGTTATCTGCGCAATCACCATAATCTGCGGGAGATTATCTTTGCACAAAGTGGTCATGCGCTTCATCCGATCAGCCTCTTTATGTACGGTGATTCATAAAATTTTGCATAAAAAAATGATGATGCATGGTCTAGCAAAAATGTGATTGAGAAGTCATGAAAAATAAACGCAAAGATGAAGTTGCTGAATGCTTTATTTCAAGGAAGCAAAGGCAGATAAAATCTGCTGCGCGAAGCGGACGTTTTATTTTGCCGATCAACATTCGGGCAGGTTCTCGCAGATAAGCGGATTAAGCATATTTTTTTGGATTGTTATCTGCGCAATCACCATAATCTGCGGGAGATTATCTTTGCACAAAGTGGTCATGCGCTTCATCAGATCAGCCTGCTGATCCTTCTTTGCTTCCTTTCTCTATGCATCCGGAAACATAAAAACTTTGCGTTAAAAAATTGCATGTATTGTATGATCAGGATTTGTTTAAAAGTCATAAAATAATAAACGCAAAGTTGAAGTAACTGGACGCTTTATTTCAAGGAAGCAAAGGCAGATAAAATCTGCTGCGCGAAGCGGACGTTTTATTTTGCCGATAAACTTTCGGGCAGGCTCCCGCAGATCAGCAGATGAAGCAGATTTTTTTTCTGATATCTGTATTGTTACCGGAATTTATCCGGATCTTATGTGTAACGTTCTTAAACAGCGATCAGATCCAAATGAGCAGGTGCGGATTCGGTTTTTAACCTGCGGTTCCGCGTAAAATCGGAATTTATTGTTCCGGACTGGGCTTATTTACGTATTTTTGACATTCCTTTGGTAAAAATTATGTGGAAAAAAATAAAACAGATTATCTTCATTATCCTGATCCTGAACGTGGTATTCATCGCATGGGGAAGATTCTTCAACCCGCCCATCACCTTTACCCAGATCGGGGGACTTTTTGAGTACGGAAAACTGCAAAGGGATTATATTTCCTACGATGAAATGGGGAACAACGTCAAAAAAGCAGTCATCGCTTCGGAAGACCAGAAGTTCTTCATCCATGACGGTTTCGATTATAAAGCCATCGAAAAAGCCATGAAATACAATGAGAAGGGCAAAAAGATAAGAGGCGGAAGCACCATTTCCCAGCAGACGGCAAAGAATATTTTCCTATGGCAGGGAAGGAGCTGGCTAAGAAAAGGGCTGGAGGCGGTATATACCTTCATTATCGAAAAAGTATGGACAAAAGACATTATCCTGGAACGGTACCTGAATTCCATCGAGATGGGACAGGGGGTTTTCGGGATTGAGGCGGCTTCCGAATATTATTTTGGAAAGTCTTCCCAAAACCTTTCGGTCTCGGAGGCGGCCTGGATCGCGGCAGTCCTGCCGAATCCCAAGAAGTATGATCCCAAAAATCCTTCACCTTATCTGCGCAGGAAACACAACTGGATCATGCGGCAGATGAAACATGTAAGTCTGAAATAGTATCTTTGCAGTATGAAATTGTTTACAGCCGGCACCAACTTTGAATCAGTCCTGAAAAAATACTTTTCATTCAGGAACGAAACCCTATCCCTGGAACCCCTTGCGGAATTTCTGGAAAGTGTAAAGGCGGCCTATTTTGCCGACGTGCTGGATTTCCTGAGGAACCAGCCGCAGGTATGTGCAAATTTCAGTTATTATATTCATCATGTCTTTAGTGATAAAACGTTTAACCTGTCGTTGACGGAAGCTAACATCCTGTCAGAGAATGCTTTTATCCCGGAGCTGAAAAAAAGGATCCTGAACAAGATCCTTCCGCCGGTGGTGAATGAAAAAACGATCTGGCACATGATCGACAATGTAAGCTTCAGGCCGAAGAACGACCTTGAATTTCTCCATAACCTTCCGGAACACGAGATCGATGAACTGTTCAGCCTTCTCGGTATATCCGGGTTTATCATCCTGCCGGAAGTGAAGAAGGAAATCCTCTTTTCGATGAACATCCTTTCCTGGCGCGTTACAGGAGCCGCTATGGAAACCGAGGTCGTACGGATGGCCCCGCAGTACCGGAACTTCGACAACCCTTTCCTGGCGCTGCAGAATGAGCTTGAAGAACTGGCCGCTGAGTTTGAGAAGGATCCCGGGATGCAGCTGCACTCAAAAGACAGCCGGTACAAGCAGATCAAAATCTATATCGGCCAGTGCCTGGAGTTTGTGAATATTTCCTTTAAAAACTCCTCTAAATACGGGATCTCAGGAAAAATCAACCAGTCGCTGCTGAAAATACGCCAGCAGGTCCAGCGGATCTATGAAATTGTACAGCTGCTGGTGATTGATGACCAAAAGGATATCCTGATCAATTCCAAACAGCTTGTTTTTAATATTTTACGATACAAATCGCACCGGAATAACATTTCCGAACTCATCAACGACAGCACCCGGCTGATTTCACACCTCATTACCAATCATACCGCAGAAACCGGTACGCATTACATTACTTCCACCCGGAAGCAGTACATGACGATGTTTTATAAAGCCAGCGGTGGCGGAATCATTGTAGGGGCGCTGTGTGTGCTGAAGATGCTCTACGGCTATGTGCCCGGAAGTGATTTTTCCCACGCTTTTCTCTATTCCATGAATTACGCGATGGGATTTGTAATGATTTACCTGATGGGCTTCACCCTGGCCACCAAGCAGCCCGCCATGACGGCTGCCACCATGACCAAGGTGCTCTCGGAAGAAGGAAGCACAAAAGTCGACAGCACCGAATTTGCGCATCTGGTATCCAAACTGTTCAGGAGCCAGTTTATTGCTTTTGTCGGGAACGTGCTGCTTTCATTCCCGGTAGCGCTGATGATTATCTACGGACTGGATGTATTTTTTTCACAGAACCTGGCCGTTGACCGGTCTGACAAGTTGCTGAGAGATCTTGATCCGTTTAAGTCAAAAGCCATTCTTCATGCCTGCATTGCCGGCTTCTACCTGTTTATCTCAGGGATCATTTCGGGGAACATCGGGAACAATTCGGTGTTTTACCAGATTCCGGAGCGGATTTCCAAAAACATCCCGATCCGCAGGCTGCTGGGGAAAAACGTGGCAAAAAATCTTTCAAAATATTACGCCAAAAACTGGCCGGGCATTGTCTCCAATTTCTGGTTCGGGGTATTCCTGGGAGCCACCGCCCCGGTCGGGCTGTTCCTGGGACTCGATCTCGATATCCGCCACATTACCTTTGCCGCCGGGAATTTAGCACTCGGACTCTACGGTAAGGATTTCACGGTGGATGCCTATACGTTCTGGATTTCCTGTCTCACGGTTTCACTGATCGGATTTTTCAATTTCCTGGTGAGTTTCAGCCTTTCGATGTTTCTGGCCTTCCGTTCGAGGAAGCTGAACTTCGGGCAGGTAGGGGAGATCTACAGGGGGATTTTCCGGTATTTCATCAAAAACCCGCTGCGGTTCTTTATTCCGCTGACGTCCGGGCTGGATAAAAAGACAGACGACCTGATGAGCAGTACCGTAAAGGGGAAAGCCGGCGAAAACCATTAAGTCTTTTTACACCTTAACCAGGAAGTAAATTTGCAGTCCATCAGATTCGGTTATGTATGAGAGTTTTTTTTATCCCAAGGCTAAACAAAGGATGAGGATTTACTGCATAGATCAAGCTAAACAAAGGCGTTTGACTCCGTCGAATCTTTGATTTCACTTAGCCAGGTCATACAAAATTAAGTTGATTTGTCTTTCTTTACTAAACAGAGCACGGGAATGCACCCGTATTATTATCTGCGCAATCACCAAAATCTGCGGGAGATTATCTTAAAAGTAATCATGCGCTTCATCAGATCAGCCTGCTGATCCGTCTTTGCCTCCTTTCTCTATGCATACGGAAACATAAAACTTTGCGTTAAAAAAATTACAATCCATCTTATCGTTAAAAGTCTGTTTGAAAAGTCATGAAGAGGTAAACGCAAAGATGGAGTGACCGGACGCTTTATTTCAAGGCAGCAAAGGCAGATAAAATCTGCTGCGCGAAGCGTACGTGTTATTTTACCGATCAACTTTCATAGAGTTCCCCGCAGATCAGCAGATTGAGCAGATTTTTTTGCATTGTTATCTGCATAATCACCCCAATCTGCGGGCGATTATTTTTGCTTTGTGTTTTTTTGCTAAGCAGAGCGGCCTTGTTTATCTTAAAAATCAGCGGCATGACAGTAAAAAAAATTTGTCTGGCTTTGCGGTGAATGAAATGAAGTAATTGATGAGGTTTGTTTTTATCGCAGGGCTAAACAAAGAGTGAGATTTTGCTGCTGCATAGATCAAGCTAAACAAAGGAGTTTGACTCTGTCGAATCTTTGATTTCACTTAGCCAGGTCATACAAACTAAGTTGGCTTTGTGTTTCTTTAGTAAATAGAGCACTGGAATGTATCCGTATTATTATTATCTGCGCAATCACCAAAATCTGCGGGCGATCATTTTGCATAAAGTGATCATGCGCTTCATCAGGTCAGCCTGCTGATTCTCCTTTGTGTCTCTATGCACATGGAGATATAAAACTTTTGGTTTAAAAAAGCTTAATGGGAATTTAAATAATTTTGATGTCCCGCAGCCGCTCTTCCCCGAATTGAGCCTGGAATTTTTTCAGATAGAAGCTCTTCCGCATCTGGAAATCGTGCTTCAGCAACGGAGATTGTACGGTGATGACCACACATCCGTTTTCGATGTTGACACTTCTGATTTCATGAAAAAGGCCCTCATCGAGATACTCTTCCAGGAAATCCTTGATTTCAAACGCCAGCAGCTTGTGCTCGAATCCATGGATCCGCGCAAAGGACTTTACAAGGTCGGAGGACTGGAACTCCCGTTTTTTATTTTTCTTCATAAACTGTCAGATATCAAAGATAATGCTTTCCTCATTGATTTTCTTTACCACATTTTCCGTCCTTTCCCGGTGGGTATCGGTAATGAAAATCTGGCCGAAGTTTTCGCGGTTGACGAGTTCGATCAGCTGGGAAACCCGGTCATCGTCGAGCTTATCGAAAATATCATCCAGTAAAAGGATTGGCGTTTTGTGGGTCAGATCCCTGATGAGGCTCATCTGTGCCAGTTTCAGTGAAATCAGGAATGATTTCTGCTGTCCCTGGGAACCGATTTTCTTGATGAGTACCGAATCCATTTCAAAAAGCAGATCATCTTTGTGGATGCCTTTGGAAGTGTAGGTCAGCAGGCGGTCTTTTTCGATATTTTCCTGAAGGAGTTCGCTGAATTTTTTCTCCGGTCTTTCAGCATCAAAGCCCTCCAGGAGGTGGGATTCGTAAAGGACGGAAACTTTTTCCTTGCCCCCGGAAATAATGTGGTAGAAACTCTGCACAATCGGGTTGAGCTTTTCGACGAATTCCCTGCGCTTAAGAAAGATACGGGTTCCGAAGCGGATGATGGGATCATCATAGATTTCCAGGGAATCTTTGTCCCAGAGCCTGTTTTTGACAAAATATTTCAACAGGGCATTCCGCTGCTGAATGGTTTTCTGGTACTGGATCAGGTTAAAAAGGTATTCGGAATCGGTCTGTGAGATCATGGAGTCTAGGAATTTCCTGCGGCTTTCCCCTGAATCTGAAATAAGGTTGGAATCATAAGGGGAAATCATCACGCTGGGCAGGTAACCGATATGGTCGGCCATCCGGTCGTAGCTTTTATCATTTTTTTTGATGATCTTCTTGGCTTCCTTAGGCTGGGAAATCTTAATGATGTCCTCGCTGTCTTCGTTCTGGATTTCGGCGTCCACGGTAAAGAAATCTTCACCGGTCCTGATGTTATGGACATCGGTATTCCCCAGGAAGCTTTTCCCTACCGAGAGGTAATGCAGTGCATCCAGAATATTGGTTTTTCCCGCACCGTTGTTCCCGACAAAACAATTGATCTGCGGCGAGAACTCGAATTTCTTCTCGGAATGGTTCTTGAAATTATACAGGGAAAGTTTCTTGATAATCATTCTTCAAAAATACTCCATTAAAAGCAAAAATAAAAAAGGAAGTGCTGAACAGCTTTCCACACCCAATGAAAAATAACTGTCTTTACGCTCGTTTTCAGCAAAATAGATAAAAATAAAAGTCACCAGGGAAGTAAAATAAAAAGCGAGGGAACTCTTTATATCCAGATAACAGGATGCGATGACAGTGCTTAGGAAAACCAGCAGGTACGCAAGGTATTTTGTACCCTGGACACCGATGAGGGCAGGAAAAGTCTTCACGGTGTCCACCTTCATATCCCGGATGTCAAACGGCAGTACCAGTGCCGTGATGAAAAGGAAACTGATCAGGAAGATGGGGATATTGAATTCATGCAGGGTAAGCCAGCAGTTCATCAGTGCCCAGACCAATCCCACATAAAATACCTTCAGCAGCGGGACTTTCCGGATGTAGGTATCCAGGAAAAAGCTATTGTAGAGCAGGCCCAGGACAACGATGATAAACCATTTTACCAGCCTTGCCTCATTATGGTTCCGGATGATCAGCAGTGCGCAGGTAATGCCTGCCACCACATTCAGGATGAGGATTTTTGAGAAGTGTTTCGTTTTCTGGTATTTGGTGTACAGGTAACCGCTGAAATACGTGATGAAGATCAGGAAAAATGTGGGATACCGGAATGTATTTTGCTCCATCATGAAAAATACCGCAAAAAGGGTTCCCGTTAAGGATACGTAAAACTGGCTGTCGATAACGGATTTTTTGAGTACTTTTAAAGGATTCATTTATCAAAAATAACATATATGAAAAGATTTTCCAAGATTTTTGTGATTTTGCTGGTTTTCCTGACTTATTCGGGAGCCCTCGCCCAGAAATACTATGATGAGCAATGGAAAAAAGTAACAGCAAATGCGAAGAAGGGAATGGTGAAATCCAATCTTCCGTTGGTTTTGGAAATACAGAAACAGGCCATGAAAGATCAAAATGTCATCCAGCTGATCCAATCCCTGAAAGAAGAATTCAGGATTCTCAACGCAACAGATAACGACCGGAATAATAACGCGGTAAGCAGTCTTTTTGAAAAGCTTCAGAAAACGGAGCAGCAACTCGCAGGCACGGACAAACTGGTTTTCCAGGTCCTCCTGAACCACTTTTTCATGGAGTATTATCAGGAGCATTCCTGGGAAATCAACGGACGTACCAACATCAGTTCCCAGGATATTTCCGGTATTGAAACCTGGACCAGACTGGATTTTAAGAATTACCTTGCTAAAAGTTACCAGGAGCTGGACCGGCAGCAACCTGCCATGCAGAAAGTCCCGCTGGATCAATATAAACAGATATTTACCTATACCAACTACCTTTCTTATTTCCCGACTCTGCTGGACTGGTACCTGATCCACAAGAAAGATTTTTTTTCTGAATCTGACTTTTTCACCAAAAATGAGCTGGAAGCCAACCGCATGGGTATCAATACCATTTTTGATCAGCTTATTGCACAGAATACCGGAAATGCAAAACTGTATTTCATGCATCAGAAACTGCTGGACAATTGTGATTTCGATAGATGCAAAGATATCACAGAACAGCTTGAGGCCCTTTTGAATTCATCCGTAAATGGCGATTACAAGGCTGTTATCATGGGGAATATTGCTGAGGAACTCCTCAATAAAGGAAAGGAAAAAGAAGCACTGGATTATCTCAGAAGGGCAGAGGCAGGCTACCCGAAATCACCGTTTGCTGCTGAAATAAAGAACGCGGAAGAACGGCTCCTGGCTCCTTCCCTGAACCTAAGCTATGAACAACAGGTCCAGAGCAACAGGCCCGTTCATGTGGTAGCGGAATACAAAAATGTTTCCTCTTTTTCCATCACGGTCTATGAGGTAAATGATGACATCACGTCCTTTATACAGTATGCGAGAAATCCATATGGTAATATCTACGGTAACATTAAAAAGAAACTGATCAGGAAAGAGCAGTATACCCTGAATGATCCCAAGGATTTCCGGCAGCACAAGACCTCGCTGGAGATCAGGCCGCTTCCTTCAGGATTTTATGTAGCGGAATTTTCGGTGGACGGTGTAAAGGATGAAAAGAATATTGAACTGGAAAATGATAACCATAGGAATTTCTATTTCCTGGTTTCAGACAACAAGGTCATCTACCGGACGAAAGCGGAACAGAATTCAGCATCCGGAAATACCATGATGCTGGTGAACAGCGAAAACGGCAGAAGCCTTCCTGGCAAAAATATGGTTTTTTATGAATCGGCAGGCAATAAAACGGTGACCAAAACCAATGTGAGGACTGATGGGCAGGGTATTTTTACCTTTCCGGATTCAGAAAACAAAGACTACTACAGGTTTGTTCTTATCAGGCAGCCTGACACCAATGATTTTCAGATGATGGAAATCTACGGAAACAGCAGGCCCGTAACCCCAATCACCGAAACCAAAGATACGAAACAGCGCAAAGCCCAGATCTTTACGGACAGGGCCATCTACAGGCCTGGGCAGACGGTATATTTTAAGGTCATCAACACCCAGCGTGAAACGGAATCGGAATCTGTTGTTCCGGGGCTGAAACAGAAGATCACCCTTACCGATGCCAATGGCCAGGAAGTGGCGGTACAGACCTTTACCACCAATGACTTCGGATCTTACCACGGCAGCTTCATCCTTCCGAAGGGAAAACTGAACGGAAGCTTCTACCTGCAGACGGATACCCATGACGGCTACAGAAATATCAGTGTGGAAGAATACAAAAGACCGAAATTTGAAATTGTCTTTGATCCGGTAAAAGAAGAATACCGGTATGGACAGACCATTGTGCTGACAGGAAAAGCGCTGACGTTTTCCGGAGTTCCGCTGAGCGGCGCCACGGTGAAATATGAAATCAGGAAAAGCAACATCCGCTGGATGTATTTCAGCCGGTATCCGCAGGATCAGGATGATCATGAAAATTCTATCCTGGGAGAAGCGAAAACAGATCAGCAGGGAATGTTTACCATAAAGCTCGATCTGAAGAAAAATGAAAAGCAGGAAGGTATTCAGGTTGCTAATTACCGTATTGAGGCTTCGGTTACCGACATCAACGGTGAGACGCAGACCGCCGATACCGAACTGAAAGTTTCCTCCGTTTCCCATTACATTCAGGCTGACGAAATTAAGGATGTCTTTTCAGGAGAGCCGGTAAAAGTAAAGGTGGAAACCAAAAATTACAGCAACCAGAACCTTGCAAAGGCCTATCAGGTAAAGCTGTCCAGGCTTCAGGCCCCGGACAGGGTTTTCAGAAGCAACTTTATTTCGGAAGTCCAGGACCGGCCCGTATTCTCAAAACAGGAATTCATCAGTAAATTCCCGCATGACCTGTATGACAGAAATGATGAGCCTGCCAATTATAACGTTTCAGCTGTGATCCTGAATGGTGTTTCCCGGAAAGAGGAATCGCTGGAGCTCGGAAAGCTGGAAGCAGGGATGTACAGGCTTGAGCTGTATAATATGGAAGGCAGGGACACCATAAAAACCGTTCAGCAGTTCAGTGTATGGAATAAGAATTCATTGCCGGCTGAACAGAAGACCTTTCTTACGGTAATGCCGTCTGAAAAGGAATTTGTAAGAGGCGGAAAAGCGGTATTCCATGCCTATTCTTCAATTCCGGGCGCCCTGCTGAATATTTTTGTTCAGGACGGATCCGGAAAAACCGTGACGGAAAGAAGGGAATTCAGGAATGGTACCCTGGAATATATACTTTATGTTCCGGCAGACAAAAAGGCGAACAGCCTGAATATACAGTTCCAGGTGGTGGCTTTTAACGATGTCCAGACCCGCTCCCTGAACATTCCGGTAAAGGATGCTGATGATGAATCCCTGCGTATTGAAACCGTTACTTTCAGGGATAAGATCGAGCCGGGCGCAGCAGAAAAATGGTCAGTGAAAGTATCAGGAAAAGATAAGGAGAAAATCAATGCCGAAGTATTGGCCAATATGTATGACCTGTCATTGGATAAACTGGCAAAAAATACCTTCAGCTGGTCACGGCTGTACGTCCCGTCATCGGTCATTGCTTCGTATGATATCAGAAACGTCCTTCTCACAAAGTATTACCAGAAAATGGTTCCTTACTATGACAGGGCAACTGTGGAGGCACCCTATTTTAGCTGGTTTAACGGGGCTGCAGATCCAGGGGATGGAATAATGCTGGAGACCACAACAGGCATGGTAAGCCAGGAAGGGGTAAAAGCACCGGCATATTCACCACCACCACCGGCTCCGGCTTCTGCCAGGGCAAAAGCAGTTAGCAGACTTACGAATGTAAGGGTTGATGACGCTGCCATTGATATTTTGCAGTCAGGAAGACAGCTTTCTGAAATGGAGAAAAAAGAATTGTCAGATGTGGATGCCGATGGAGTATTGGATAAAGACGATGTATTAACAAACGTACAAGTGCGCCAAAACCTCAACGAAACCGCTTTCTTCTATCCGGACCTGAAAACCGATGCTGATGGCAATGTACATTTTGAATTTACTTCGCCGGAGGCCCTTACCCGCTGGAAGCTAATGTTCCTTGCCCACACGAAGGATGCCAGGGCAGCCACTCTTGAAAAAGAAGTGGTTACCCAGAAAGAATTTTCAGTCACCCCGAATTATCCGAGGTTCTTACGGGAAGGCGATGAGCTGAACCTTCAGTCCAAGCTTTCCAGCCTCACTGATAAAAAACTGAACGGCTCTGCCCGGCTGCAGATCCTCGATGCCTTTACCAATGAAGACCTCTCTGCGAAATTTGGCTTGACTGAACTTGCGGCAGCTTCAGGATTTAATACGGATCAGGCTTTCAGTCTTTCTGAAAAAGGGAATGACGTGCTGACCTGGAAAATAAAAGTTCCGGAAAACGTTTCCTCCATCATTGTAAAGGTGACGGCCAAAGCCGGTACCTATTCGGACGGAGAGCAACAGGCCGTTGCCGTACTTCCCAACAGGATCCTGGTTACCGATGCGGTGCCCGTATTCGTAAAGGAAGGCGAAACAAAAACTTTTGAACTGCAAAACCTGAAAAATGCAGCCTCCGGAACCCTTGCCAATGTGTCCAATACCCTGGAACTGACGACCAACCCGATATGGGATATCATTTTTGCGCTGCCAGGCCTAAAGAATGATCCCAATAATTCGGCTGATGTGGTATTTAACAAATGGTTTGCTGATGTTGTAGCTTCAGAGATTTTCAGAGCCAATCCTAAAGTAAAAAACGTTTTTGATGAATATCAGAATAAAGGGCTGCTGAAGGCGGATCTGGAAAAAAATCAGGAACTGAAGCAGGTATTGCTGGAAGAGACCCCATGGGTATTGGAAAGCAACAGCGAAGAAGAACAGATGCAGAAGCTGGCCCTTCTGTTTGATACCAATACCATGACCAATTCCATCAGTCAGGACTGGGACGAACTGAAGAAGCTGCAGAACCCGGACGGCAGCTTTTCCTGGTATCCCGGATATCCAGGATCTTATACCACCTCAGTCTACATCCTGAAAAATTTAGGTAAAATCAATTCTTGGCTGAAAAAAGACCAGGATCCGCAACAGCAGGAGCTGGTGAAAAACCTGATCGGTTATATTGACGGGGAGATCAGCAGGTATACAGACTCTAAAGGGCAGAATGTCTGGAACAACTGGACGCTGGATTACCTGGATGCCAGGAATTACTGGGAAAAAACCTATCCGCTGAAGGGAAAAGGCGCTGCCCTGAAAACGTCGGTGATACAGAAGGCGAAAACCGCTAAAATCGCTGACTTTACTTTCTTCGGACTGCACCGGATGGCTTTGCTGATGAACGGGTATGGGCTGAAGGATGTTTCGGACAAGCTGATGAAGTACCTGAAAGAAACCTCGGTAGAAACAAGTGATCAGGGAGCCTACTGGAAACAGAACCTTAATGACTGGGGCTGGTTCGGATCCAAAGTGGTAAACCAGGCCGGGGCACTGGAAGCATTCAGTCAACTGAAACCGGATGACGCGAAGTTCATAGAGGAAATGAAGATCTGGCTCATTACCCAGAAAGAAGTGAACTCATGGGGAAGTTCCCGCGGTACAGCTGAAGTGATCTTTACCATCCTGAATTCCGGTAAGTCCTGGACAGGGGCTGGAAGTGACAAGGCTGTCATCATCTGGGGCGGGAAGGAGCTGAAACCGGAAATCCAGGCAACGGGTTATATAAAATCTACGGTGAAATCAGACATGCTGAACAGGAACCTTGCTGCAGTTACCGTTACCAAACCGGGCCCGGGAATCATACAGGGCGGACTGTTCTGGCAGTATTATGAAAATACCGGACAGATAAAGTCCTCCGAAACCTATGTTTCCGTTTCCAAAGAACTTTACAGGAAGATCAAAACGGTAAATGGTGACGAACTGCAGAAAATCACTTCCGAAACACCGATTAAGGTAGGGGACCGGGTAACCGTGAGAATGATCCTCAATACGGACCGGCCGATGGAATTCATTCAGATAAAGGATATGCGGGCGGCAGGTTTTGAGCCGGTGGACGTATTGTCCGGTTACCAGTGGAAAAACAGCCTTGCCTGGTATCAATCGGTCAAGGACGCTTCTACGAATTTCTATATCGAAAGGATGCCGAAAGGGAAATATGTCTTTGAATACGATGTAGTTGCCAACGCTTCCGGTAAATTCTCAAACGGCATTACTACCCTTCAGAATTATTACGCGCCGCAGATGAATGCGCATACCAAGGGAGAAAATGTTGTTATTTACCCATAACAGACAGTGAATCATTGAAACGGCTTCCTATTGTGGAGCCGTTTTTTTATCTTTGGGAAAATTATTCTGAATGCATACGATACAGGATCTGCAGCAGCAGTTTTCAAAACAGAAAATCAGTAAAGCTAAAAAACTACGGATCAGGGAACTGGAAGAAACCGAAAAGGATCATTTTGTCTGTTTCGTGGATGATGAGGCGGTCTCTTATGATGTGGCAATGGTACTGGATCCGAAATCTGAAATTACCGGATACTCATGCGAATGCGGAAGCAATGACTTTTGTCTCCATCTCCTGGCCATGGGAATGTCCATATCTGAAAGCAGGAAGGTTAAGGCAAATTCCCAAAGAGGGACCGGGAAGAAAGTATCCGGAGCAGAGACAGCAATGCAGCATGTTGATCCGGAAGAGCTGAAAACCTGGCTCCTCGGGTTTTTCAAAAAGAACAAAGACGCCGAAATGCAGTTTATGCTCAGTTTCGGGGAGAAAAAAGAGGAGTTTTCGGATACCGAAATTTCAGATCTTATTAAAAATACGGTGGCCTCTGTGGCCGGAAAGCGGAAAAGCCTTACTGCACCCGAAGTTAAAAAATTGGTGTATGTGCTGGAGAAGGCCCTGCAGCCTGTAGAAGAATACCTCATGCAGCACCATGATAAAAAAGAAAGCATTAAAAAATATCTGAAGCTGAGTGATGAAATTGCTGCCCACAAGCTTAGGATTTCCATGGCAGGCACCCGGCTGGACAATTTCCAGCAGAAGCTGAGGGAACGTTTTGTAATGCACATCAACGCCGTAAAAGATTCCGGACTATGGGAAGAACTGGCGGCTGATAACTGGTCCTATTTCCTTGAAACTGAAAATGTATTGACTTCTGTTTTTTATAAGTTTATCATGGAGATGTACCATTCCGGGAGTCCTGATCAGAAGAGATATATCGCAGAACTGGTAAGGAACAAAATAAGGAGGTGGATGAAAAACGGCTCTACACTGAATACGGACATTAAGGAAGACCTGCTGGAAATCATTTCTGAAAACGGCTTTTTTACCGAACTTGAAAAGTTCTTCGCTACAGAGAAGTATCAGAATTCCTACAATGTAAAGGTCATCAACGAAATCCTGAAAACCGATCCGGAAAAAGCGGAAAAGACCTGTAAGAAGATCATCGATTCCAACTCGAATGAAAAATACAATTCGGCGTATTACCACATCCTGGAAAAAATATACGGGGAAACAGGCAACCTTGCCGATCTGGCCTACATTAAGAGAAAACAATTTCTGGAAATGCCTTTCTTTGAAGATTACGTCTTTATTGCCGAAAACGACACCGATGCGCATGAATTCAGCGTTTTCAGAAGCCAGGTGCTAAGTTGGCTGAAAAACTCTCTCTTTGAATATCCGGAAATGGCAGACCTCTATTTCGCCATCATGGATTATGAGAAAAAATATAAGAAGATGCTCGACGCTATCGACAGCCATACTCCGACCGCTGTAATTAATACCTATGCTGAAAAACTGTATTCCACGGATAAATATAAATTTCTGATGGCAGTACGGTCACGCAGCGAATGGAACAGCACCGAAGAAGATGAAGAGGTGCTGGCCGGTTTCCTGGCTTCCCGGTATGATGCCGCCCAGCTGGAAGATTCCTTTGAAAGAAAATACTATGGCTTCGGATCAGACCGGTTCTCGAAAATGGTGTTGAGTAAGAGCAAGCGTTCTTAAATAAGCATCAACCATCACTATATTCCTGCAGGTTAAATCAGATGGCGCGGATTCTTACTGGTCTTCATCTGCACAATCATCATGACCTGCATAGATCAGGCTTTTCAGTTCAGATCACAGGGCAGTATGGATCAGGCGTCCGACTCTTATCTCTAACCTGCCGGTGCTTTCCCGGCCTGCTTACAGGACGCATCGTAAAAATAATCCGGTGATCGGTAAAAATGAGCTTCTGAGCATTTTTACATTCTGGAAAAACCGATATATTTGCCTTTTACAATCAGATCAACTATGGAAAACGTTTTTGATGCGAAAACCGCACAGCAGTATATAGACCGGATTAACAGGCTCACTCCTGAAACCCAGGGATTGTGGGGGAAAATGACGGTAGACCAGATGCTGGCCCACTGCAATGTATCCTATGAAATGGTATATGAGCCTCAAAAGCACAAAAAGCCCGGCGGTATAGCAAAATTCATCCTGAAAACCTT
>NZ_CAJYMO010000125.1 GCF_913776365.1 uncultured Chryseobacterium sp.
TGTTGAAAACGTTTAACAATCATAGTATTACAGCTCTTTTTTAAGAAATAATGAAAGGGATTTTAAAAATTTACCATCCGGAGGAAACGCTAAAGTACAATATCAGAAACACTTATTGTAAAGCGGTGTACAGCAACCAGCAACACCTGTTAGAGGTTGAGATTATTACGGATGACAGTCTGGATCATGTGGATGATGATTCTCTGCAGTACAACTTTCCTCAGTTATCACTTGAAGTCTTTGATTTCCCTATCGAATCTGCGGAAATAGAAGGGAAAACCATTACGGTAAATGATTCTGATGAAGAAACCTTTACGGAAGTGGATCTTTTTGATGATGAAGAAGCTTTTATATATGATAATGAACTTCAGTTTGAAAAAAATGAAGAAGGCGAGCTCCAGGTAATCTGGAAGGGAACCATCGATGATTTCTATACCGGATCCGGAAACCCGATTCCTTTCAGGCTGAAGTGCGAATTTAAGCAGGATGTTATTGAAGTAGACGAGGACTGAAAAATCACGTTCTGAGCAGATAAAGTTAAAATTCTTTTCAATTTCTTTTGAAGAGAATTTTGCTGTTTGTAATTTAAGCTGTTTCATCTGTTTTTTAAGCATTTTTTAAGACTGCTTTTCATAATATTCCATTACATTTGTCGTTACAACTTTTATAAAAATAGATATTAATGCTGTTAACGGAACTTATTCAGATCTTATTTGCACAGGTTACCACATCTGCAGTGGCAGAAGCGCCTAAAAAAGTATTTTCATTTTGGGAAATCATGTTTCATGGCGGCATATTCGCAAAAATCGTAATGGTAACCGTACTTTTACTCGGTGTCTTTTCTGTTTACCTCTTTTTCGAAAGGTTTTTCTTCATCAAAAGAATGGTGTCGAAAACCGATGCCGATTTTATGAATAACATTGAAGATTTCATCCGGGAAGGAAAGATAGAAGCGGCGGCGGATTACTGTAAGAGGCAGCATTCTCCTGAAGGAAGGATCCTGGAGAAAGGAATTTCCAGGCTGGGCCGGCCGGTTTCCGATATCGTAAGCGCCATGGAATCGCAGGCACAGGTGGAAGTGGCCAACATGGAAAAAAACCTCAACCTGCTGGCAGTAGTGCCAAGCATTGCCCCGATGCTGGGGCTCCTGGGTACGGTAATCGGGATGATCATTGCGTTCTTTGACCTTTCCAATATGGAAGGGGCTTTCTCTCCGAAAACACTTTCAGAAGGGATCTATACCGCGCTCGGACAGACAGCGGTGGGTCTTGCCGTAGCCATCCCGGCCAACTTTTTCTATAACATCCTGTTAACGAGGATTGATAAATTTGTATTAAGGGCACAGAACATGTCAGGAGAATTTCTGGACCTGATCAACAAGCCGTTGTAATCTTTGGAATATGCCGAAAGGTTGAACCTTAACAAACAAAATTCAGCAGATGAAAATTCAGAGAAAAAACAAAGCACGCCCGGAATTCAGTTTAGCAGCCATGACCGATGTGATCCTGCTGATGCTGATCTTCTTTATGATCACTTCTTCTGCCGCCAACCAGAGCGCCATTGAAGTGAATCTGCCGAAAACCGGTGCCGTGGATGATAATATCCCGAATCCGCTTACGGTAAGCATTAAACCGGACGGATCTTATTTTGTGGACGATGTACCTGTAAGCCGGACCGACCTGGAACAGATGATCGTAAACAAACTGAACAGCCAGGGCAGTAAAGCCTTTACCATACGGGCCGATGAAAGCACGATGCACAAAGACGTGGTTTT
This sequence comes from uncultured Chryseobacterium sp., assembly GCF_913776365.1. Taxonomy (GTDB): domain Bacteria; phylum Bacteroidota; class Bacteroidia; order Flavobacteriales; family Weeksellaceae; genus Chryseobacterium. The sequence continues at coordinate 1,775 of NZ_CAJYMO010000125.1, forward strand.
TGCCATGGAAATCGCAGAAAAGCATAAGTTCAATATTGCCATAGCTACGGTAAAAGATAAATAATAAATCCTGAGTATTCAGAAACCACCAGACGGGATGAGAAGCGATACCATCAATAAAAACGAAGAAAACAGAGACCGGATTAAAAGCGCCCTGCTTTCAGTCCTGATCTGGTCTGCTATCCTGCTGTTTGTTTTCCTGTATAAATTAAAGCCAAAGCCTCAGGAACCCGAACCGGAAATCGTGACGACCATGCTGGTCAATTTCGGGGACAACAGAAACGGAAACGGGGTGGAAGAGCCGGCCGACCAGCCGGGAAGCCTGGCCGCCGTTACGGATGAGCCTACCGCTGAAACGCCTGAAACAGCCGTTCCGGAAACCAGGACCACTATTGAACCGCAGCCACAGCCGGAAACTAAAAAATCCGAAGCTAAAGAAAAAATAGTTACCGGAAACAATCCGAAGGTAATGGTCCCGAAAAGGGAAGAATCAACGGAAAGCAAAAAATCATCCACCAGCGCAAGCGCTTCAAAGAATACTAAAAAATCCGGGGCCGTAACTGCGAATTCCAAGACCGGAAGCGGTGACGGAAAAGGAACGGCAGCCATCGGGAACCTTATCCGCGGGAGAGGAACAAAAGCCGGAAGCCAGGGAGACGGCGAAGGCATCGGAAATGCCGGTGACCCGCTGGGCGGTGACGGAAACGGCGACAGCAAGGTGGGCATCGACAGAAAGTTGGTAGGGTTTATCCCCGGAACCATGGGAAGGGGCGGTGCACAGCCTGCCAATAATTGTACAGCCAGCGGAACCATTACGGTTGCCTACACGGTAGATAAGGCCGGCAACGTGGTTTCTGCCAGAAGATCAGGAGGAACAGCGGATCCCTGCATCACCTCCAATGCGGTCTCATGGGTCAAGAAATATGTAAAGGCTGAAAAGTCAAGCGTCTCTTCTACCGGAACGTATAAAATTACTTTTTAAAATACAAAAGCACTTTATTCAAGTGCTTTTTTTATTTCATTGATCCGGTTGATGACCGGAAGTGCAAAAATTCCGCTGGTCTGCAGATAAAGTTCATAGAACGTCTTTGCTTTGTCCAGAAAATCCTTGTCAGATTCCCCTCTGCCCTTGAAATAGAAAAGGTTTCCAAGCATCTCATAATAGTCTTTACGGTCCCTTTCCTGCCTTTCTTCAACCATGGCGGTAAGTTCTTCTTTCGGTTTCGAGGAAATTTCTGTGAAATCCATCTTGAAGATATCTTTCATCAGGGAATCGAAATCAAGCTCTTTTTGCATCAGGCTTTCCTCAGGCTTGTCGAGGATCAGTTTTTCCAGTGCCTGGCTCAGCTGGCGGATCAGCCGCAGGGTAAATTCTTTATCGGTAATCATACACTATTTTTTATATTAAAAATTCAGATAATCTTCAGTGCAGGTCAGTTCACTCCATCTTGCTGAGAGAAATTTTGCATAGTGCTGAGGTGAAAGACCATAGGTGCCTAATGAATGACCGTCATTCACTTCCACCAGTACGGTTTCATTATTTTTATTCAGTCCGAAATCCAGTGCAAATGCCCTGGGCTGTAATGAAAATGCTTCGATGGCTGAATACACGGTTTTAAGATCCAATGCGGTGTCCCATGCGCCTTTGTATCTCCTGATATCCAAGATTTCCCCATACCGGATAAAGCACCGCCATTCCGTTCTGAAATCCATCCTTTCAGAACACCAGATTTCAGTATCATGCTCCCTGCTCATGATTCCCATAAAGTCTTTTTCATTTGAAATCACCGTACCCGCAAACAATTTGGTTTCCTTCTTGGGCTTAATAAAGATATTCCATCCTTCTTTCTTTTCAAATAATGTATTGACGGTGGAAGACCATATTTTTCTTTTCAGGAAAGGAATAAGTTCCTCAGGATAGTCAATTTCCTTTTCCGGCTGAGGAATGTTTAAACGGCGCAACCGTTTTCTCACATTCCCGATCCCGCCGACTACAATATCTTCCGGCCTGAAGCCGGTAATATCATCTGCATCCGTATACTTTTCAGTTGTAAAGCCAAAATGTCTGAATCCTTCGTAAGCCACAAAGGCATTGACATTATAAAAGTTTCCGTCCTTATCGGTTTGTATATAGGTTTTCATAGGATCAGTGTCAGGCAAAAAACAGATAAGCCAGTAAGATCGAGGTGATAATGCCCACCAGATCGGCCAGAAGCATGGCCACTACCGTGTATCTTGTGTTGCGTACAGCTACGGCTCCGAAATAGACTGCAATTACATAGAACGTGGTATCTGAGCTTCCCTGTAATACGGCAGCCAGCTTTCCCTGGAAACTGTCCGGTCCGAAAGTAGCCATAGTGTCCACCATCATTCCGCGGGCTCCCGAACCGGATAAAGGTTTGATCAGGGCAGTCGGCAGCCCGTCCACAAACCGGGCGTCCAGGTTCGCGGCATCAGCCGCCCATTTCATTCCGTCGATGATCACATCAAAGACCCCTGAAGTCCTCAGCATGGAAATGGCAATCAGCATCCCGACGAGATAAGGAATGATTTTCACACAGGTGGTAAACCCTTCTTTGGCTCCTTCGATAAAGGCATCGAAGACATTTATTTTTTTATAAACCGCTCCCAGTACGATAGCAAGGAAGATGAACAGGATCAGCCCGTTGCTCAGCACCTGGCTGAATGTATCCAGGTCTTCTTTGCTGAGTCCGGTAAGGTACCATACGAGCAACCCGACCAGTGCGGAAATCGCTCCTACATAACCGATCACTACCGGATTCAGTAAATTGATTTTCTGGTATAGGGAAACGATAATCATCGCGGCCATCGTCGCTGCGAAAGTAGCCATCATGCAGTACAGAAAAATATCGGTAGGATTCTGCGAGCCTGCAGAAGACCGGAGGGCAATGATGGATACCGGGATCAGGGTCATGCCGCCGGCATGGAGACAGAGAAACATGATCTGTGAATTGCTGGCCGTTTCCTTATCAGGGTTCAGGGTCTGCAGGCTTTCCATTGCCTTCAGTCCGAAAGGCGTTGCGGCATTGTCCAGGCCCAGCAGGTTGGCACTGAAATTCATCAGCATGTGCCCGAAAGCAGGATGGTTCTTAGGGATTTCAGGAAACAGTTTCGAGAAAAAGGGCTGGATCAGCCTGCTCAGCAGGTTGATGCCGCCTGCCTTCTCGGCGATGCTCATGAATCCCATGAAGAGGGCCATGATCCCGATCAGCCCCAGACAGATTTTCACGGCTGTTTCGGAAGTTCCGATGACACCGTCAGATTCCTGAATACGGTAAACCTTCACGTCCTGCTTCAGAGAATCCGTCCTGTAATGGATACGGCTATCTTCAAAATCAGGCTTTCTCATCAGGCTGTCTCTTACGAAAGGGGAAACGGCGCTCACGGGCCGGGTATCGATCTGAACGGTATCACCGCCCTTTCCCACCACCATATCATTGAAAATGGTTTTGTAGTTGCCTGACGATACATATTTTATGCTTGCAATAGCAATGGCCACGATAATAAAGGCGGACCAAATTCTGCTGAGAACCATCGGATTGAATTAAGATGGGTAAACTTATCAAAAAAACTCCGGATTACAAAGAAGTACGGGTTTTTAAACGTGGTTTTACGTTCAGGAATGCCATATGATACTTTATCAATGGTCAATCCGCTGCGCTGGTCAATGGTCAATTTAAGTCTAGTTTGAAAATTCACTTGCAGAGCAAAATTGACCATTCACCATTCACTTTTGGTCAATGGTCAATCCGCTTCGCTGGTCAATGGTCAATTTTCTTCTGCTTAAGAAAAAAAAATTTGCTCCAGCGGAGCAATATCTGTGTAGCAAAAGGATTAGCAGGATATCTGAACTCCGGCGGAGTCCTATCTTTCACCGACATACTGGTTAGGGCAGATAGCACACCTCCGGCGTGCTATTCATGGCAAATTTTTTCCTTGTATCCTCCATCTTTTAATAAGTATAACGTTTGTGTATGCGTTCAGTAAGGTAAGTGTCAGATTATTTATCCTGTAATAATTTCTCAAGTCTTTCAATCATCTCTCTCTGCTGCTGAATCATTCTTTCGTATAATTCGACCATTTTATCAAGAGGATTGAAATTGCAGTTGGAATTAATGGCATTCAAGGTGGAAGTATCATTACTGGTAAATGTATTCGAAATGATATTGAGAGCCTGTTCTTCGTTAAAATTCTGAAAAGCTTCTACCGGGATCTTTAAGAGTTTCGAGATCTCCTGCAGCAGGCTGGTGTCAATCACTTCCTTCTGTTCCAGTATTGAAATTTTTTTCTGGTTCCATTCCTCGCCCAGATCGAAGGCCAAGGCTTCCTGTTTGATGCCCAGCATCTCCCGGAATCTTTTTATATTGCGTCCCTGATGTATTTTCTGTTCCATGACCTATGTTTTTGTTAGTAAAGGGTAAATGTAGAAATTATTAAGAAATCAGACAAGAAAAGTAATACTGATATTTTGTGAATCAGGACAGGATATCTGTGAGTGCAGTATTTTGCTATATCCTATATGCACATTAATTAAACCAATTCAAAAATTCACTTGCACAGCACAATTGACTTGCATAGCAAAATTCATCATTCACTACTATTTACTCATCTTTCAGGTAAACCAGAAAGCCTTCACAATCATCATCCGTGTTTTTAAGCACCTTGGCATCTTTCATCTTCTTTTCCAGTCCGTCGATAAAGAAGCTTTTCTCAAAAAACTGGCGGTGGACGCCCGGCAGCATTTCCATGAAATAATCCATCCCGATTTTATTGTTGTGAAGATCCATTTTGGTCTCCAGGGGTTTGTTCGGGAAGAGTTCTTCATGCAGGTCGGTAAGCCGTTTGCAGAACTTCAGGGCTTTTTCGGGAGAAGATACCTTGCTGCAATACATCAGGATGAAACAGCACCAGAGGGCATGCCTGAATGAATTTCCGATGCCATTGGTAGAGGCGGTTTCCGGAAACTTTTTCTGGGCAATGGAATAGGCCTTAAGCGTGGCATAGAAGCTGAGCAGTGAAAAAACCGGATGGGGCAGAACCAGCGACAGGAGACGCATGATCTTTTTAAGGCTCATGCTGCGGATCGTATTGAAAAAAATGCTGAATGTTCTCATCAAATTAAAAATCTCTCCCGGTAAGAGAGAGATTGCCATATCGTGTTGTTAATGATTAAGCATGGGCAGTAAGCAATTTCACTGTTTTGGAAACGGTATTCTGGATTTCCGTTCTCTTGACGATGAAATCCACAAATCCTTTCTCCTGCAGGAATTCCGAGGTTTGGAAGCCTTCCGGAAGGTCTCTTCCGATGGTTTCCCGGATAACCCTTGGCCCTGCAAACCCGATCAGTGCTCCGGGCTCTGCCATGATGATATCGGCAGTCATGGCAAAGGATGCCGTAATCCCTCCGAAAGTAGGATCGCAAAGATAAGCGATGTACAACAGTCCCGCTTCTGAAAGCTGGGCCAGTTTCGCCTGAACTTTAGCCAGCTGCATCAGGGAGTAGGTGGCTTCCTGCATTCTTGCTCCGCCGGACTGGCAGATGATCATATACGGAAGCTTCTTCTCGATGCAATAATCGATGGCGCGTCTGATTTTTTCACCCATTACGGAACCCAGAGAACCTCCGATGAAAGCAAAATCCATACAGGAAACTACCATTTCGGTGCCTTTAACAGTACCTACTGCGTTTCTGATGGAATCGGTAAGCTTGGTTTTGGCTTTTACTTCTTTCAGACGGTCTGCGTAAGGTTTTGTATCTTTGAAATTCAGGATGTCAATACTTTCAACATTCGCATCCAGTTCGGTGAACTTGCCTTCATCAAAAAGGATGTCAAAAAATTCAGCACTTCCTATTCTCACATGGAAACCGTCTTCCGGGGAAACATAATTGTTTCTCTTCAGTTCGTCATGCTCAACAATTTTTCCGGACGGAGTCTGGTGCCAAAGACCTTTGGGAACGTCTTTTTTCTCGTCGGTAGAGGTCGTAATATTTTGTGCTTTTCTTTTAAACCACTCGAATGCCATAGTGTCTGTATTATTGTACAATGTAAAAAAATAAAATGTATAAAGGCCGATACGGATAAGCATCGTACTTTATACATTTTACAGAAATTATTTAAGCGTATTTACGTTATTTAAATCTTCGAATGCCTGAACCAGTCTCTTCGAGAAAGTTTCTTCTCCTTTTCTCACCCATACCCTCGGGTCATAGAACTTTTTGTTCGGCTTTTCTTCTCCATCCGGGTTTCCGATCTGGGCTCTCAGGTAATCGATGTTGTCCACCATATAATCCCTGATTCCTTCCGTATAGGCAAACTGAAGGTCGGTATCGATATTCATCTTGATCACTCCGTAATCGATGGCTTCCCTGATTTCTTCCAAGGTAGAACCGGATCCTCCGTGGAATACGAAGTTTACCGGCTTTTCGGCAGTTCCGAATTTTTCCTGTACATATTTCTGGGAATTGTCAAGGATCTTAGGGGTAAGTACTACATTCCCTGGCTTGTATACGCCGTGTACGTTACCGAAAGCGGCTGCAATGGTAAAGTTATCGGAGATTGCTTTCAGCTTTTCGTAAGTATAAGCTACGTCTTCCGGCTGGGTGTATAATTTTGAATTGTCAACATCAGAGTTGTCAACACCGTCTTCTTCACCTCCGGTCACTCCGATCTCCACTTCCAGGGTCATCTGCATTTTTGCCATTCTCTCGAAATACCGGGCGGAAACTTCAAGGTTTTCCTCCAGGGATTCTTCGGAAAGGTCCAGCATATGGGAAGAGTACAGGGATTTTCCATGTTGTTTGTAGAAAGTTTCGCTGGCATCCATCAATCCGTCGATCCACGGCAATAGTTTTTTTGCACAGTGGTCGGTATGAAGGATTACGGTAGCTCCGTAAGCTTCAGCCAGGGTATGGATATGTTTTGCTCCGGCTACTGCTCCCAGGATGGCCGCTTTCTGTCCTTCATTACTCAATCCTTTTCCTGCGTTGAAAGCAGCTCCTCCGTTGGAGAACTGGATGATAACAGGTGAGTTTAGTTTTGCTGCAGTTTCCATCACTGCATTTACGTTGCTGGAACCAATTACGTTAACTGCAGGTAATGCAAATTTATTTTCTTTAGCATGCTGAAAAATATCAGTAACTAATTGACCTGTGGCAACTCCTGCCGGGAAAATTCTGCTCATTGTTTTACTTTTTTAATATCAATTATTAGGGTTTGTAAAATTCCTGTAAAGGTAATCATTTTTGCTTAACTGCTAATTTCTTTTGTCTTTCCCCCAAAGCAGCTTCTGGCGGATGGTTTCGTAGAAGCTCAGGTTGTTGGGCTGTACCAGGAGAATCTGGAATGCCGCTTTCCTGAGGACAATTTCTTTGTCGGTCTCAATATGGATCAGCCTCGAATCCAGCGAAAGGGAATACTGGGGAACCCTGCTTTCCACCTTCAGCTTGATTTCTACGGTGTCATTTACGATCAGCGGACGCACGTTCAGGTTATGCGGCGCAATGGGAGTGATGACGAAGTTCTCGTTTTTAGGCGAAATAATCGGCCCGCCGCAGCTCAGTGAATAGGCGGTAGACCCGGTGGGTGTGGAAATAATGACTCCGTCACCCCAGAAGACGTTCAGGAATTCATCATTGATGTAAGAGTCTACCGTTATCATGGAGGTGGTTTCCTTCCGGGAAATAGTCACATCATTCAGAGCATACGGAAAAAAGCCTTCCAGCCCTTCGGCAATGACTTCAATAACGGCACGCCGGCTGGTTTTTACGTCGCCTTTCAGGATGGAGTCGAGCTCGTTGAATGCCTCCTCTTTGGTGAAGCTGGCCAGGAATCCGAGTCTTCCGGTGTTGACACCGACAATAGGGATTTCAAGGTCTTCCACGAAAGTAAGCGAATTCACAATGGTGCCATCGCCTCCGAAAGTGAAGAAAAGGTCTACTTTCTTATCAATCAGGTCCTGTTTTCCGCTGAAGGTTTCAAAAATCTTGGAGAACTGAAGGGAATCCGCCATTTCATCATACAAAACCGATTTTACGCCCCTGTTTTCAAGCTCGGAAATAAATTTGCTTAAATATAAAAAGGTATCGAGATCTTTTTTCTGAGAATATATGGCTGCCTTCATCTGGATTTAAATTTCTATAAATTTCTGGAAAAACCCGAACCTGTCCTGAAACAGATCCGATTTGTCATCAGAATAATATTTCTGCACGATCCTGTAGTCGTACCGGTCAAATGTTTCATCAATGGAGCTCAGATTTTCATTTCCGATCTTGATGGTTACCTGAATGGCCTCATCGGACATGGAGCTGATAAAGGCCCCGTAGAATTTGGAATTGTTGCTTTCCACAATGTTGGCAATTTCCGTCATCGAATACTTCCGTGCCGGAGTCTCTACCGTAAGGATGGCTCCTGACTCGGAGAACAGCGGATATTTGGAAAGATCCTGAAAGATGTCTTCACAGCTGATATAGCCCAGATACTTTTCCGCTTTATTGATGACCGGAACCACATTGGCATTGAAGGTATAGAAAAGCCGGATGCTGTCCATAATATTATGGTCTTCCAGGATGGCAAAGCGCTCAATCTGGTGTTCCAAGTCTTTCAGGGTACCTTCTTCCTCATAAAGGAAATCCTCGGCCAGTGCCCCGTAAAACTGATTGGATTTTTTAATGAAAATATGAGAATATCCAAATGCATCCAGCATATCTCTTGCCGATTCTATAGAGTCAGACAGACTAAAGCATGGGAAATCCTTTGAGATATAGTCTTTGATAAACATTGTGCTAATTTATAAAAAATTAAATGAAACTATTTCTGAAATTCCAACTTTTTTTCCGTAAAAACAAAAAAAGCGATTTTAAAATTTGCCCGTAACGAAAAAATAGGTATCTTTGTCGCCTTTCATTTTTACTTTTTATTAGATTTATTTCAAACTGCACTGTCTATTAGGCACATGCAGTTTTTTTATTTTAGGGCACTGGCAAATTCCCACATCACGATTCCCCCGCAAACGCTTACATTTAAAGAATGCTTTGTTCCGAGCTGCGGGATTTCAATAAAGGAATCTATATTAGGAAGTGCCTCATCACTGATTCCTTCCACTTCATTTCCCAGGATCACCGCATATTTTTTTGCAGTATCAATGGTGAAGTCGGTAATCATCCGGCTGCCGGTAGTCTGTTCGATCCCGATAATTTCAAATCCGCGGGATTTCAGATCCCGGATGGCCGTATTGATGTCGCTCTCATAGCTCCAGTCTACGCTTTCCGTTGCCCCCAGGGCGGCCTTGTGGATCTCGCGGTGCGGCGGCCTCGGGGTAATCCCGCACAGGATGATCTCCTGAACCAGAAAGGCATCAGCGGTCCTGAAAGTTGCTCCTACATTATGCATGCTCCTGAGGTTATCCAGGATCACGATTAGCGGTATTTTTTCAACCTTCTTAAAGGTTTCCACATCAATTCTGTTCAGTTCTTCCAGTTTTAATTTCTGTACCAAGGGTAATATTTTATAGATGGGTTATTATCATGTACGAGATTCAGATTCCTGCAGATTTCATCCGGGCAGGCCCATGATCCGGTGTACGCTTTTTTCTATATTCTGTGCAATGGCTTCCATCGGAATGTCATTTTCATCATTGCTGAAAGGGTCTTCTATTTCTTCGGCAATCATTTCCAGGCTCATCAGGACGTAATAGACGAATACCGTCAGCGGGATCATGAAAAGGCCGATGGAGATCACATACGCTACCGGTAATGCCAGTACATATAAGATGATGAATTTCTTTACGAAAGAAGAGTAAGAATACGGGATCGGAGTATTCTTGATCCGTTCGCAGCCGCCGCAGACATCGAGAAAGCCTGAAAGCTGGGTATCGAGATAAATCATTTCCATCCCGGATATTTTCCCTTCTTTTTTCAGCTGTTGCAGCTTATGGGTCAGCAGGATCACGATTTCACTCGGTCCGTGATGCCGGATATATTCTACGATTTCAGAATAATCTTCATCCAGTGCCAGCCTGGTGGATTCCTTGGAAAGGTGTTTTGCCAGGAAATGCGGAAAGAATTTCAGGTAACGGGCGATCTGCTCCAGGTCCTGTTGGTCGTTTTCGAGGATGGCTTTTATTTTAATGGCAAAATTGCGGGAGTCATTCACCAGTTTCCCCCAGAGTTTCCGGCCTTCCCACCAGCGGTCATATGCTGTATTGGTTCTGAAGACCAGCAGCAGGGAAAGCACGAATCCCAGCAGGGAATGGATCATGCTTACATTACTGACCGGCGATTGTGAAGAGAGGTGAAGGTATTCCACTTCCAGGTATTCGATGCCCCAGGAATAGAGTCCTACCAGGATCATCGTGGGGAAGAGGATCTTCAGCGTATCACTTTTATGAAGGCTGAACAGGATTTTCAGGAAATGCTTGGTATTGTAGACTCTCATACCGGACAAAGATAATTAAATAGGATGATATAAGACAGGCCGCAATGGGCTGTTCATTCCGCTGAAGCATCCACAGAAGCAGAAAATGGGGATCTCCGGAATTAATTTCTGCCCGGAGAAGTCCTTTCCGGATATTTTATATGGGTCAAATTTTAAAGGAAGACCTTCAGGGACTTTACTTCTTTTATTTTATTTCATACTTTTACCATCCTAATTTCAAGAACGATTTTTAATGGCAAAGGCAAAGAAAGAGACCCCGCTCATGACACAGTACAATACCATCAAGGCAAAATACCCTGATGCGCTTCTGCTGTTCAGGGTCGGTGATTTTTATGAAACTTTCGGGCAGGATGCCGTTAGAACCTCACAGGTGCTGGGGATTGTCCTGACCAAAAGGGCCAACGGCGAAGGCAGTATTGAGCTGGCAGGATTCCCTCACCATTCCATCGATTCCTACCTTCCGAAGCTGGTGAGGGCAGGGATGAGGGTAGCCATCTGCGACCAGCTGGAAGATCCGAAGATGGTAAAGGGGATCGTTAAAAGAGGCGTAACGGAGCTGGTGACTCCGGGCGTTACGTTCAATGACCAGGTACTGAGCTCCAAAAAGAACAACTTCCTGCTTTCACTTCATAAAGAAAAGGAGAAGTTCGGAATGGCCCTGGTGGATGTTTCCACAGGGGAATTCCTGGTCAGCGAAGGTAACCTGGAGAAGCTGCTCCACATCATCAATACCTTCGATCCGAGTGAAATTATCTACCAGCGGAGCGTACAGATTCCTGAACAGCTGAAAAGCAGAAATGCCTTTAAGCTGGAAGACTGGGCCTTTCAGTATAATTTTGCCTATGAAAAGCTGACTGCCCATTTCAGGACCAATTCATTGAAGGGGTTTGGGGTGGATGAGCAGCCGCTGGCGATTACGGCCGCGGGAGCCATTTTCGCCTATCTGGTGGAAGATACCCACCATAATTTACTGGCCCACATCACGAAAATCCAGACCATTCCACAGGAAGATTTCCTGATGATGGACCACTTTACCCTGAGAAACCTGGAAATCGTATATCCAAGCCATCCGCAGGGAAAATCATTGCTGGACATCATCGACAGGACTTCCACCCCAATGGGCGGAAGGCTGCTGAGGCGCAGGATGATCCTGCCGCTGAAATCCGTTGAGGAAATCAACAGGAGACTGGCCCTGATTGATTTTTTAAACGAAAATGACCAGCTTAAATACGAAATTTCCCAGCTCCTGAAATCCATTTCCGACCTGGACCGCCTGGTGGGGAAACTGGCAGCAGAAAAAATTTCACCGAAAGAACTGGGCTACCTCCGCCAGAGCCTGAGCAATATACAGAAAATAAGGACGTTGCTGGATCCTCATGCCGGTGTGCTGGCCTGGCTGGATCCGCTCTACGACCAGGGCCAGCTGATCGACTGCCTGCAGAACCACCTGAATGATGAACTTCCGGTGCATCTTGCCAAAGGAAACGTCATCAAGCAGGGAATCTCTGAAGAACTGGACAACTTAAGAGGCCTGCAAAGCAAAGGCCGCGGGTTCCTGGATGAAATGTGCTGCCGCGAAATCGAAAGAACCGGGATTTCCAGCCTTAAAATTGATTTTAACAATGTTTTCGGATATTATATCGAAGTCCGGAATACCCACAAAGATAAAGTTCCGGCCGACTGGCTGAGAAAACAGACCCTGGTGAATGCGGAACGCTACATCACGGAGGAACTGAAAGAGTATGAAAACCAGATCCTGGGCGCCGAAGAGAAGATAGGTATGCTGGAAAACACCCTGTACCGCACCGTGTGTTCCGATACGATTGTACACATCGATCAGATCCAGGAGAATTCCCATATTATTGCCCAGCTGGATGTTGCCGTAGGTTTGTCTGATCTTGCGGTTTCTGAGAGTTATACAAAACCGGTGCTGAATGAGTCCTTTGCCATCGATCTCAAGGAAGCCCGGCACCCGATCATCGAAAACGCCCTCCCGTTAGGTGAAAAATATATTCCGAACGATATTTTCCTGGACAAGGACTCCCAGCAGATCATTATGGTAACCGGTCCGAATATGGCGGGTAAATCGGCTATTCTGAGGCAGACGGCTATCGTATGCCTGATGGCACAGATCGGAAGTTTTGTACCGGCAAAACATGCGGAGATCGGGATTCTGGACAAGATTTTTACCAGGGTGGGAGCTACCGATAATATTTCCTCCGGGGAATCCACCTTCATGGTGGAAATGAACGAAGCTGCCAATATCCTGAATAATATTTCCGACCGCAGCCTGATCCTGCTGGATGAAATCGGCCGCGGGACTTCCACTTATGACGGCGTTTCCATTGCCTGGGCCATTGCAGAGTACCTGCATCAGCATCCGTCGCAGGCCAAGACCTTATTTGCCACCCATTATCATGAACTGAATGAAATGACGGTGAATTTTGAGCGGGTGAAGAATTTTCATGTCTCCATCCAGGAAAACAAAGGCAATATTATTTTTATGAGGAAACTGGTGCCCGGCGGAAGTGAGCACAGCTTCGGGATCCACGTGGCCAAGCTGGCCGGGATGCCTGCCAAAGTCGTGAGCCGCGCCAATGAAATCCTGAAAACGTTGGAAGCCAGCCGTACCCAAGGCAGAGGAACGTCGGAAAACATCAGGCGGGTAACCGAAGAGAATATGCAGCTGTCATTCTTTCAGTTGGA
>NZ_CAJYMO010000126.1 GCF_913776365.1 uncultured Chryseobacterium sp.
TTTTCATGGGCCTGTCCGCCGCCGGCAGGATTGACCATGGTGGCTTTCATCTGTGTATTCGGCGTTGCATCGGAGTATTCCTTATCCAGTACTTTAGTATCTGCGGGCACAGCATTCGCCGGGGAATTCTGGTTGCCTTCTGCGGTCACCGCATTTATGGTGTGGTTGTGAACCGGCATCTGTGTTACCTGCAGGGTTACTGATTCTGCTCCGCCTCTTTGTCCCATTGTGTAGGTAGTACCTCCTTCCGGTGACTGTCCTTCATGTACCAAAACGCGGCCCCTCATATCAGGCAATGCAAAAGTTGTAGTCCCGTTTCCGCCATATGTTGTGCCAAGCAGTGAATAAAGTGCTTGGTTTTGTGCAATTGGTAATGTTTGTCCGTTACAGGCTGCCCAGCCCTGAGGAACAAAATTGTACGGAACAAATGCAATTTGCCCTATAAATGGTTCATACTGTGCTTTTAACAGGGATGTACTGGCACTTAGCAGTACAAGGCCCGAAAATAGAATTTTTTTCATAGTAGGTAATAATAATTCACGCAAAGGTAGAGAATAATACACATACCATAATCATAAAATAAAAAACCTTTCAACTTATCTTGAAAGGTTTATATTATTTTGAAAAACAATCGGTTATTTCTGTAACCGGTCTTTAAAGTCCTCGATCCGGAAATCCGTCAGGGCATTTCCTTTTTCCACTTTTTCTCTGGCATACAAACGGAAATCGTTTTCTGTTTTTTCCAGGAGATAATCGTAAGGCCCGACATGGGAAATCAGTTTTACCAGCACCGGGGAAATCTCCAGGCAGATAAAAAGCCCCATAATAAAAGCAGCGGCTAATCCGATGATCGCGGAATTTTTTCCCAGCTCATCCAAAGCCTGCAGCCGTGCTGCAAAACCATTGAATTTATCCTCAAAAGTTTCCGTGGATTTCCGCTCCGTTTCCAGATTGGTATAGACTTTTGAAATTTCCTTATCCAGGTATTCAAGCCGGGGAGCAGATTGCTTTCTGTAATTTTCCAGATCCAGTCTTCTCTGTTCTTTCAGCTCCTGCTTACGCTTGGCATTCGGCCCGAAGCCTTCCTTACCGCTGGTTAAACCGGACTGCTTCCCTAAAATTTCTTTTTCAAGTTCCACCGATGCGGAATCATATGACTTCTGGTATTGCGCAATCTTGTCGGAAATCTGCTTCTTTTCGGTTTCAAAAGGTCCGCTCTGCTGAAGGATTCTTCCGCTCATCTCGCCCTGAAGCTGCTTTTTATTCCGCTGGATGATGGTGTTCAGCTGTTTATTGACTTCTTTTTCGAAAATTTTAAGTTCCAGAGGCTTTGAAATGATAATTCCTAAAAAAGTAGCCAGTACCAACCTTGGAATCGACATCAGGATCTGGTTCCACCATGTCCCTGTTTTTTTGATGGAGGAAACGATATAACGGTCAAGATTAAAGATCATTAGGCCCCACAGAACACCGAAACCGATGGCGGTCCAGATTTCATCAAAGACGGTATACATGGCGTATCCGGCAGACAGGGTAGCAAAAACTGCCGTAAAGAGCACGATTCCGCCGATCCCTGCAAACTTGTTCCATTCGCTGGGCGTTTTTCTTAAAATGTGAATGTTTCCTCCGGAGCATAGCATCAGAAACTTCTGGAACCAATTGATGTTATGATTCGCTTGATTTATAGTTTGTTGTTTGTTTTTCATGACAGAAAATTTATACAAATGTACTACTAAAATCCATACCAATGTAAAAGATAGTATTATGTTTTACCCAGTATAATTGCCGGATTATTTAAGGTGTTGTTAATCAATAGGTTAAATTTATTAAAGAAAATATTCTTATCTTTAGATCACAATCACTAAAATCTACATATGAAAAATGTAATCAGCCTTTCCCTGGTATGCTTTACTTTGGCGTTGACTTCATGCAAACAGGAAAGCAAAATTGATGACGATCTTAAAGAAGTGGCGGTCAATATCAACAAGACGACACCGCAGATGCTGGCCGATGGTGTGCGCCTCGACAGTGTATCGGCACAGCCCGGTAAAATTTTCAGCTACAATTATACTTTAACGGATGATGCGAAGGAAGGGGTAAGCCCTGAACAGATTGAAGTTTTCAAGACTTCGGCTAAAGAAGGGGCATTGCGGGTAATAAAAACGTCTCCTGATATCAAACAGTTCCGGGACAATGATGTAACGATGGTTTACACTTATTATGACAAAGACGGTAAGAAAACCGCTGATTTTAAAATTACACCTGAGGAATACAAAGCGAAATAAGTTGTAACCTGGAAATAGCAAAATCCCGCAGACATGTACGCTGCGGGATCTTTTATTTTAGGCGGTTGGGATTCTGCTTTAAAAAACTTTCCCAGCCCGTATAGGATTTGGTATCGGCAATCGTTCCCGAATTGAAGTGATGGCAAACCGCTACCGCCAGACCGTCGGAGGCATCCAGGTACTTGGTTGGGAATTCCTTTAGCTTCAGGAGGTTCTGCAGCATTCCGGCTACCTGTTCTTTACTGGCATTTCCGTTTCCGGTAATGGCCATCTTAATTTTTTTCGGCGAATATTCCGTGATCGGGATGTTGCGGTGAAGGCTGGCGGCCATGGCAACTCCCTGCGCACGGCCCAGTTTCAGCATACTCTGCACGTTTTTACCGAAGAACGGGGCTTCCAATGCCACTTCATCCGGATGGAATTCATCAATCAGGGCCAGTGTTTTATCAAAAATATACTTCAGCTTGGTTTCATGATTCGGGTATTTCATCAGCAGAAGTTCATGGATGGAAATCATTTCCATTACCCCTTTTTTTACTGAAATCAGTCCGAATCCCATTACTGTTGTTCCGGGGTCAATCCCCAGAATAATCTTTTCTGCAATCATTGAGGCAAAGATACGGCTTTCCGGATTCTCCTGACTGATATTTATTGAATATCCGAGATGGTAATTTTCTATAGAGGATTTAAAATAACTGTAATAAACTAAATATATAGGTCAACTTATAGCTATTGTTTCCAGTCTCCTGTCTCATATTGTATAAAAATAAAATAAATTTCCATACATAAGAAAATTATGCATAGATTTGTAAGGTATAAAAATCCGGTATTGAAAAAGAACAGTCTTTATAAAGGGACCCTGCAAAACATCATTCTGAAGCTGCTGGCGAAAGAAGTAAAAATGTATGGCTATCAGATTACCCAGCATGCAAAGGAACTGACCAGGGGTGAGCTGGAAATGACAGAAGGCGCACTGTACCCGCTTTTGCATAAACTGGAGTCGGAAGGCCTGATTATTTCCGAAATCAGGAAAATAAACGGCCGGGACCGCAAATATTATCTGCTGACCGATAAAGGCAAAAGACAGCAGGCAGAGCAGGAAGTTGAAATGAAAAGTTATTTGTTTAATTTAAATATAATTTTTAACAGATGATGACTAAAGAGCAGGAGCATCAGATTACGGATTACCTTATTTTCCACAGGCTTCCGCTGGATCTCCTGCTGGAAGTGAAAGACCATATGGTAGCACAGGTCGCCGACCTTCAGATTAGTAAAAACGTGGATTTTGATGCAGCTTTTCTTGAAACCAAAAAATGCTGGGCGGATGAGTTCAAAATAGTAAGCTATTCTACTTTTTACCGTGAGCAGATTCCGGTAATCGTTAAAAACATTGCAAAGGCCAGAAACAACAGTATGATGGGCAAAGCTTTATTATTCGGGCTGGTAGTTTTTGCTGTTAATTTCATATTGATTTATTTGTCAACCAGTGAGTCGGTATACAGTATAATTTTCCGGATATACAATTCAATTGTTGCTGTAAGCCCATTGATAATGTGGATCTTTTATCCGCATGTAAGAAAATACATAAAACGGGATTTTCAATATAAAGGAAAGGTATTTTACAGTATATATCAGCAAAATTTAGGAATTTACATTGGATCTGTTAGCATTGTTTTTCAACTGATTAACAGGGATTTTTATCATGCTTTCCGTTTTTTCAGAATGAATGAACCCGTAAGTGCATTTTCTGTGATAATTGATTTTGCGCTTCCTTTTGTTTTACATTTCCTTATTATTTTTGTACTGCTGAACTTTTTCGGGCACAAGAAAGCGATCACTAAGATACAGGACTTTCTTCGTGATCATGCATAGTATACCTATTTTTCTGACTGATCAATCTCGTAAGAGTAGAATAAAGAAAAGCCTCCTGATCAAATCGGGAGGCTTTTATACTGATCTGATATGGACAGGAGTTAGAAAGAGACCGTATTTACTGTATTGGTAGCTGAAGATGTAAACGTACTTTTCAGCGTGCCGCCGGAAGAGGAATAGGTTCCTCCGGTATACAGTCCCCATCCGGAAGTTCCTCCTGTATAACTTCCGCCGTTATAGCTTCCGCCGAAATATACCTTGTACGTAACATTCTTATTCAGGTTAGGGCTTGAAAAATGGAAATAATAGACCCCGTTTTTTGGCTTGAAAGTTACCATTTCGGTACCGGCTGCATTCTCGATGTGCAGCATGGAGGTGGTAGCGAGCTGGGCACTGGATTTTAAATACATCCCGACCTGGGTGGAAGCTGTGCTCATCGCTTTTGTCATGTTTGAATTTGAGCCTGCAGAAATAAGGAGCCCGCCGTTCATCAGGAAGGTTCCGTTATAATCGATCCCTTCTTCCGGCTGGCTGGTAGGCCCGTTGACGATGGTTGTGCCTCCGGTAACGGTAATGTTTCCATTGCTGTCGATCGCGTCGCTTCCAGTCACGATGTGGATTCCGCCGGTAATATACAGATGGCTGTTGTCATTGGATTCCGTTCCGCCCGCAACGGTTCCGTACGTTGCGTTGATGCCATCGTTGGATGCTGTGATATTGTTCAGTCCTCCTGCCAGGGTGATGATGGGCGCTTCTACGCCTTCGCCAACTCCTGAAGTAGCAGAAATCGCAGAAACGGTATTGGTTCCTCCGTTGATGGTAACTGAAGCATCGGAATGAATGCCGTCATCAGTCGAATTGAAAGTATTGTTTCCGTTGTTGATGGTGATTGCTCCGGCGGCTACCAATGTTTTGGGATGGCTGTAATCGGTTCCGGAAACCAGAAACCGCGCTCCTGTAGTCTTTATATTCAATACGGGGATTCCTGAAGTACTGCCGATGGTCACCGTGCCGTCAGCTTTCAGTCCCTTTCCTCCGCTTTCTGAGCTGGTGGTCGTTACCGATCCTGCATTGATCAGAAGATTTCCGTCAGTCGTAATCGCAGAAGCAGAATACGAATCCAGCGTTCCTGTAGTATTGGTATAAGTTGCGCCGTTGCCTGCATTGGTAATGGTGATATTTCCATTATTAATGGTGATATTCTGGCCCGCAGAAATCCCTTTTCCTCCGTTGGCCGTTGAAGCTAAAGAAAGATTAAATGTTCCTCCGTTGATGATCACGCCGGCATCCGTTTTTATGGCCGTGGAATAGGAGGGATCATATCCGCTTCCTGATGCGGTAAGAACGGCAGCGCCGGAAAGACTGGCCGTAATATTCCCGCCGTCGAAGGTAATATTCCCTTTGGCGCTGATGGCTTTGGACTGGGCTCCGGTAAGGGTAAAGTTCATTGTCCCTCCGGAAATGGCAATAGTGGAAGTTCCGGTTTTGATCGCCTTCGTATCAGCAGAAGCAAGAGTTGCGGTAATCGTTCCGCCGGAAATGGAAACGGCAGCATCTCCGGCATCAACTGCATCGCCCGTTGCCGTAATATTTACCGTTCCGTTGCTCATGGTATATCCTTCCGAATGAAAACCGTCCGATGCGGCCGAAATTACTTTTAGTGTACCATTCTGGACTTCAATTCCGGAAGAAGTAGAAATGCCGTGTTTTTTAATTCCTTTGATGTTTAATGTTCCGGTGCCGTTAAAAATTATTTTTCCATCGGTCTGTAAAGTCCCGTTCTTTGTGCTTGAAGAACCGTCTGTCAATGAATTAACAGTACCCGCCTGAAGCGTAAAGGTATGAGGCTGTCCGCCTGTAATATGAATGGCAGGACCGGAGATATTCGTAATGTTAAGATTATTCATGACGAAATTTACCGGAAGTGCCGAGCTCATCGTCAGGCTTCCTGTGGTGCTGGTCCCCAGTAAATTATATTCCAGGTTATTGATCGTAGCTGTTGAAACAACATTTACCGTACCTCCGGTTGCCGTAATGTTAACGCCCTGGGCGGAATAAGGATTGATGATGGTGGCATTCTCCGAACCTTTATAAATAATGTAAATCTTAGTCAGGTTAACAGCAGCTGTGGAAAATGTCAGGCTGTCGACAATGCTCTTGGGCAGGTTCAGGCTCGCCGTATTTCCGTTGAGGTGAAACCTGGCATCGCTGGTATCAAACTTTATACTGTCTATGACCGGTGTCGGTGAAGCATACAGGGTATTTCCGGAATTGTGGGCAACTATAGTGCTTTGGGCCTTTGCGCCGAAAGATAACAGTAAGGCGAGTAAAATAGAATAGCAGGTTCTCATTTTTTAATCAGTTTTATGATGTTGGTATTTACCTGAACGAGATAAAAGCCTTGCTGTAAGCTGCTGATATCAATATCTTCACCGGAGTGGAATGTTCCGCTCAGGACAAGTCTTCCTTCGACAGAGAAAATTTTCACCTTCAACGGGTCTTTTTCACCTGATGAAATCCGGATGAAATCTGCAGACGGATTGGGATAAAGCAGGATCTGGTTTTTGGAGGCTTCGGTTTCCCGGAGCGCCAGCACGGATGAAGCAAAGGTGATCTTTTTGATAATCCCGGTAGGAATGGAAACGTCGGCAGCAGAACCTGAAGTCTTCACCAGCAGGTTGTTTCCTGAAAAATAAAGTTTTCCGCCCGCGGTGATGGTATAATCCTGAGACGATCCCGTGTAATAGGTGACTTTTATACTTGTCTGTGAAAAAGAATAAACGCCAGACAAAAATAACAGCAGGAGAAAAGTCTTGCTTAAAAGTTGAATTATTCTCATTGTCCAATTAATTTTATTAATTCAAAATTATATTTTATCTGACAATCAATGAATAATTTGAGGTAAACGGTAAGAATGTGCCGGTGAAAATGAGTTGGTGTTATTTAATCAATAAACAGATTATTTAATGAAAGCAATAAATATATCCTGGATTTTTTCATTATTGGTAAATACCCGGGTGTAAGGTTTCGGAATATAGTATACTTCATAGCGGTCATGAAAAAGCAAATAGCTTTTGTTGAAGATTTTATAATCTACCTTTTTACCTTCCAAAACTACTATCGAGTTCTGGTAAGGCTATACTTCACTCACTTCACCATATTCTGCGTAAATTCTATTTTCTGAAAGATGGGTGATATTCTTTTTTAAAATTTCTTCTTTTTTAAAAGTTACCAATCCGGTACTTAACGTTTCAGCAAAAGGTTTAAATTCAATCAGATTCTCTTCCCTAATAGCTGTATTAGGGATTTCAAGAGAGTAAAAGCCATCCTTGTCTGTTATGCCTTTATAAACTTTTTGAAAGGTAATTAATTTCACAGTGACGTCAGGCACTGGCTTTCCCGTTTTTTTATTGATGACTTTCCCTCTGATAATCGTATTTCCGTCATCTTTGTGGGGCTCTTTTACTTTTTGTTTCTTTACCGTATTTGTGGTGATGGAAACTTCGGGCGTACGAGGTTTTGCAGACTGCGCAGGGTATAGATTGATGATGCTTGCGGTGAGGGCCAGCCCTGCTGTAATTTTAGTAAAAGATCTTATACGCTTTAATGGAATCTCTGGACTAGAAATATGCTCTGAAATCGCTTTATGCAGATGATTTTTGGATAAAATCCCACAAATTCTCTCTCCTTTGTTTTCATGAAAGATTTTCTTAATTTCCGAACCTTGCAATTGAGAAAAATCCAATACTTTTTTAGCACAGGTACTGCAGAATTTTCCTCCATCAACATCCTTCATTCGGTCTAAAGATTCCTTACAAGGCTTGTCAATTTTTAAAATCAGATTCATAGTAACAGTTTATAATCTGAACGCCATTTATATCTAATTATTTTGCTATCAGATCACAGAACCAGAAAACATAGTCGCCATTTTCCTCATTGTCCGCGGACCTGGGTTTCGGATAGGTTTTCTTTACAATTTCACCCATTTCAAAACTGATCGGGTTTTTAAAGATAGGACCATCAAAAGTGAACGTGTGGAATTCTCCGTTTTCTCCGCAGGGATCGACGTTTTCCGGTAAATCCGTAATAAAATCCTGATCGATAATTCGTCCCGCGAAGCTTTTATCCAGATACATTTCATTTACACAGGTGACAATGGTTTTAAAACCAAGATCCAGGAATTCATGGATGAGGTCTGTGGTGCTGATTTTCCACAAAGGAAAAACGCCCTGCATGCCGACGGACTGTAATTGATCCTCCCGGTATTTTCTTAAATCTTCCAGAAAAATATCGCCAAAAACCGAATGCGTAACACCCTGGCTTTTGCATTGATTCATCGTCCGAAGCATCAGTTCCTGGTATTCCTGCATCGAAGGTTCTGCCGGGAGCTCCAGTTTGATAAGAGGCAACCCTAAACTTTCCGCCTGCTTTTCCAGCAATGATACAGAAACACCATGCATGGAAATCCTTTGGAATTCTTTATTAACGCTGGTCAGGAGCGAGGTGATTTCGAATTGGTCTTCCTGTAGAATTTTATACAGAGCCAGGGCAGAATCTTTTCCGCTGCTCCAGTTGAAGATGGCTTTGGGTTTCATTGTGAGTGTTTGCAAACTTAAAAAAGCAGGGGCCGTCTATCTTTTGTTATCCACCTCTTTCAAAGGTATAAAGCCTCCGTTCATATAATCAAGTTTCTGTTCGAATAAGGTTGCCGATGGCCCGGATGCAATCAATCCTCCTATAATCCCGAAAAATGCCGATGCGAGTACAACATCTCCTGTTTTTGCTGTAGATTTTATTTTTCCGGTGAAATAAAAATCGCCGTTCCTTTTTTCTGCGGGTGTAAAAAGATCTTCTATTGATAGATACAGATAGGGAGAGCCTTTATAGACAATGGCATAGACATTATTCTTCCTGATTTCTTTTTCTTTCCCATCAGCCATTTCATAGATCTTGATAATTTTAGGCGTCTTACCATAGAATTTGGTATTGATGATTTCTTTTTCAGGCTGTTGATTCCTGAATGATTCATAAGTAAAATAAACACCGTCTTTAAGTTCGGCTGCGCTGTACAGATTCAGTTTCTGTTTTTCTATATCGTCAAAATTTCTGATGTCTTCAAAAGAATACCGGTCGGCTGTCCCTGGTTTCTTTGAAAGATTGCGGCTGATAAAGCGGCTTACCATCTCACTGCCTTTTTTCATAGTGGCTTTGGTAACATCCATCGAAGAATGATCAATTACAGAATCTATTTTATCAAGGTAGGAATAGGTGCCGTTTTCATTTTTAGCAAAAAGATATGCCTGAAAATAACAGTAACCGTGTTCACTAAATGCACCGGTAAGTTCTGCAAAATACAGCTGCTTAAGATACATTACCACAGTACCGTCTTCAGCATTTTCATTATTGATATGATTCAGCAGATTCTGGAACTGCCCGGAAAGAGGGGTTGCCGGAATTACCTTAGCCTTTGTATTGAAGGCTCCTTTCTGAACGATTCCGAGGGAAGTGGTATCCGTACGGGCATCAATCAGCCTGAAAGTCTTGTAAAAACTTTTTTCCGTTTTCTGATCAGGGAAACTGATAGAAAAATCCTCTGTTTTTTTTTGGGCGCTTAGAATAGACAGGGTGAAAAGGCTACAGAAAAGCAGCGTTTTTTTTAAAGAATTTCTCATAGAGGCTGGTTTTGATTATTAAATTTTTTATATAACACAAAAATAGGATTTATATTGTGTCTGTATCATCTGCTGCAGGCAATAAACATATATTTCTTTGTTTTCTTTTCCAGGAGAATACCGGCCAGTTCCGGAGGTAGAAGAAAATAAAGGAAGTCCTTGGGATTTCCGTTTACTGTTTCTGAAAGTGTTTCAAAATCTGTTTCTTCTCCATCCATATCATATAATACAGATGATGAAAGCTTTACTTTTCAGGCAGTTCGGCTTTCACCTGCTGACTGTTACTGTCTGATTAACCCTTCAAGGTTTTCAAAACCTTGAAGGGTTGTTTTAAGTTCTCTGTCCGGCTATGGACGGCCTTACATATTCCTTCTATACTTACCACCCACTTCAAACAGGGCATTCGTAATCTGCCCAAGCGAACAGTATTTTACCGCATCCATCATCACTTCAAATAAATTCTGCTGGTTGATGGCAGCATATTGCAGTGTTTTTAAGGCTTCTTCCGATTTATCTTCATTCGATTTCTGGAAATTGTGAAGCATTTCGATCTGGGCCTGTTTTTCTTCTTCGGTAGAACGGATGACTTCTCCCGGACGAACCGTTGGCGAACCGTCTTTTCCTAAGAATGTATTCACTCCGATGATCGGATATTCTCCGGTATGTTTCAGCCATTCGTAGTGCATGGATTCCTCCTGGATTTTGGAACGCTGGTACATGGTTTCCATGGCTCCCAATACACCGCCTCTTTCCGTAATACGGTCGAATTCTGCATACACGGCTTCTTCTACAAGATCCGTCAGTTCTTCGATGATGAACGAGCCCTGAAGCGGATTTTCGTTCTTCGCCAGTCCCAGTTCTTTATTGATGATCAGCTGGATCGCCATGGCTCTCCTCACAGATTGTTCCGTAGGAGTGGTGATCGCTTCATCATACGCATTGGTGTGGAGTGAGTTACAGTTGTCGTAAATGGCATACAATGCCTGTAAAGTCGTCCGGATATCATTAAAATCAATTTCCTGTGCATGGAGCGAGCGCCCGGAAGTCTGGATGTGGTATTTCAGCATCTGGCTTCTTTCGTCAGCACCATATTTCAGCTTCATGGCCTTGGCCCATATTCTTCTGGCTACACGGCCGATCACCGAATATTCAGGATCAATCCCATTCGAGAAGAAAAAGGAGAGGTTAGGGGCGAAATCATTGATGTCCATTCCTCTGGACAGGTAATATTCCACATAGGTAAAACCATTGGCCAGGGTAAAGGCCAGCTGGGAAACCGGGTTGGCTCCTGCTTCCGCAATATGGTATCCTGAAATGGAAACGGAGTAGAAATTCCTTACTTTTTCCTTTATAAAATATTCTTGGACGTCACCCATCAGCCGTAGGGCAAATTCAGTAGAGAAGATGCAGGTATTCTGGGCCTGGTCTTCCTTCAGGATATCGGCCTGTACCGTTCCACGGACGGTCGCTATGGTTTTCGCCTTGATTTCGGCATATGCTTCGGCAGGAATCACTTCATCACCTGTAATACCGAGGAGCTGTAATCCCAGCCCGTTATTGGAAGGCGGGAGTTCGCCGTTGTATTTTGGCCTGGCTAAACCTTTATCATCGAATTTTGTTTTTAAAACTTCTTCAACTTTGGATTCGAGGCCGTTTTCTTTAATGTATTTCTCAACATTCTGATCAATAGCTGCATTCATAAAGAAAGCAAGCAGCATTGGCGCAGGTCCGTTGATCGTCATGGAAACGGAAGTCAGCGCGTTGACAAGATCAAATCCGGAATAGAGTTTTTTAGCGTCGTCCAATGTTGCAATTGAAACTCCTGCATTCCCGATCTTACCATAGATATCCGGCGGCAGGGCAGGATCCTGGCCGTAGAGCGTTACCGAGTCAAAAGCGGTGGACAAACGTTTAGCCGGCATTTCTGCAGATACATAATGGAATCTGCGGTTGGTTCTCTCCGGGCCGCCTTCTCCGGCAAACATCCGGGTGGGGTCTTCTCCGGTCCTCTTGAAAGGATAAATCCCGGCAGTATACGGAAAGCCTCCCGGAAGATTTTCCTGGCCTTTCCATTTGATCAGGTCGCCCCAGTCAGTATATTTAGGCAGAGCAATTTTCGGAATTCTCAGATGGGATAAAGACTCTGTTGAGGTTTCCACCTTAATTTCCTTGCCTCTTACGAAATAGGAATAAAACTCTTCATGGAATGCTTTTTTGGTATCGTCCCAGGTTTTCAGGAAATCGATGTTTTCCTGCTGAAGCTCTTTTTCAGCTTTCTGGTATTCGGCATCGAGGGCTTCACTGGAAATAATTTTTTTAACACCTTCAATATGATACATTGTCCGGGCCAGTTCCGCCTGTTTTTCAACGGTGGCGTCATACTGCCTGTTGTTTTCAACAATTTCAGAGAGGTAACGTACCCTTTTCGGCGGAATAATGGTGACCTCATCCGTAATTTCCTGCTCTACAAAACCCTGAAGGCCTACATCTGAATATTTTGCATTGACTTTCTCTATGAGCCTGTTGTACAGCTCAGTAGTACCATGGTCGTTGAACTGGGAAGCTTTTGTGGCATAGACCGGCATTTCATCCAGTGGCTGTTCCCACAGCAGATGGTTTCGCTGAAACTGTTTCCTGACGGCCTGAAGGGCATCCAGGGCGCCGCGTTTATCCGATTTGTTTAATGCAATCAGGTCTGCATAATCCAGCATGTCTATTTTTTCCAGCTGTGTGGAAGCACCATACTCAGGGGTCATCACGTACATAGAGACATCCGCAAAATCAGACACTTCCGATCCCGACTGCCCGATTCCTGAGGTTTCAAGGACAATGACATCAGGATGGGCGAGTTTCAGCACATTTAATGCGGACTGGATAAAAGGAGAAACAGAGACGTTATTTTCCCGGGTTGCCATGGAACGCATATAAACCCTCGGATCATTGATGGCATTCATACGGATCCTGTCGCCGAGAAGAGCGCCTCCCGTCTTCTTCTTGGACGGGTCTATTGAAATAATGGCCATTTTTTTATCCGGATTCGAACGAAGAAAACGTCTCACCAATTCGTCGGTCAGTGAAGATTTTCCGGCACCACCGGTTCCGGTAATCCCGATCACCGGGATATTCAGATCTTTGGATCTTTCATCGATGGCCTGTATCAGCTCCGGTTTTTCTTCGGAGAAGTTTTCCACGGCCGAAATGATTTTGGCGATGCTTGTAGGGTTCTCAAAGCTGATGGAGTCAAGATCCTGTGCAGTGGCTTCTTTGCCGGTAGCAAAGTCTGAACGCTGCACCAGATCGTCAATCATTCCCTGAAGCCCGAGCTCACGGCCGTCATCCGGAGAATAAATCCTGTCGATACCGTAATCCATCAGTTCTTTGATCTCTTCCGGAAGGATGACACCGCCGCCGCCGCCGAAAATCTTGATCTGCGGTGAATTTTTCTCCCGTAACAGATCATAGATATATTTAAAATATTCGTTGTGGCCTCCCTGATAGGACGTGAGGGCAATAGCATTCGCATCTTCCTGAATGGCCGTGTTTACCACTTCTTCAGCGGATTTGTCGTGTCCGAGATGGATGACTTCACATCCGGTTCCCTGGATCACACGGCGCATGATATTGATGGCTGCATCATGGCCGTCGAACAACGAAGCGGCAGTTACAATTCTTACTTTATTTGTCGGAGTATATTTTTGGGTTTCCATAAAAATCTAGAAAATTTCTGAATTTCCAAATATAACAATAAAATAACAACCGATCGTATGGGTTTATATGTTTGATTATTAGTGAAATAGAATTGGTGTGCGAAATTGAAGGCGTCACAAACGCAGGCGGTAAGGGAAAACCTGTTGTTTTGCTTTTTATTCGCATCTGTTCAGGGGTTTCAGCTTAAAAATAACTATTTTTGCATCTTATTAAGATCAGGATATGAAAAAGGCATTGCTGTATTTTGCGTTGGGAACGGTTTTAAGTTTTTTAATCAATTATCTTTTCTACAGTTCAGAGAACATCGGGCTTGATATATTTTATGCACTGGCATTCGGGCTGGCCTGGGGGATTGCGTATTACCTCGATACGCCTGATTTTTCACTGGTTCAGAAATTCGGGCTGTCTTTTGCAGCAATGGGCATACTGGTACTTGTTGGTGCTCTGGTGTTCAGCCTTGAGCTCGCCATTCCTTCCATCCTTAAATTTTCTACCGTATTTGTGGCATATTACCTTATTGCCAGCTTCAGGGCCAATAAAACGCTCAGAGGGTAATTAGATGATCTCCTGAATTAATTTCAGTCCGGTAATCTGTTTGCCGGCAAGCCACTGCTTCCTGTTTTTTAAATAAAAAAAGAGCTAATCATATTAACTCTTTCTTTACTTTTTCGTGTCTTTAGAATCTTTTGATTTTTTCCGCAGATTTCCTAACAATTTTTATGCCGTAATGGAGGTTTCCGTGATCCCGGCTGGCCGTTCCCGGGCAAGGGTACTGAGATTAAATAAAATATGTTTTTGCATTACGAAAATAATTTGTACCTTTGCACACCCTTTTAGGGGAAAATTATGTTTAATCTTTAACTAAAACGTGTGAATACATTAAGTTACAAAACTGTTTCAGCGAACAAAGCTACTGCTAATAAAGAATGGGTTGTGGTAGACGCTGAAGGACAGCCGTTAGGAAGACT
>NZ_CAJYMO010000127.1 GCF_913776365.1 uncultured Chryseobacterium sp.
ATGTATGCAGGGCAGAAGCAACAAGCCAATTGCCAGCAGCCATAAGCCACTCTTACTATCTTAAATTGTTAAAGAAAATGTCCCCTGAATCATTCAGAGGACATTGATATGTATGGAAAGCAAAAAGCTAGTGCCATATGCTATAAGCCAGCAGCCACTTGCCACCCGCTAGTTCCTGTAATACGGATTGATTTCCGCAGAATCGAAAGTAAAGGCATTGCTGTTTTCAGATTTATCCAGCTTTTTACTGATTGTCAGTGCCCATAGTACGAGCTCTTTGCAGAAATTCTGATCTTCAGGGCTCAGCTCAGCAGTGTTTTCTTCCACAACAGTGGCTAAAGGCGCAATGCTGTTCAGCTTATCGTAAAATTCCTCATCGGTATCATTGTAATTCAGGGCCAGATGGTTTTTCCCGAACCATTTGATCAGGTCGGTGTACGGTGTCTTGATGCTTTCCTTTTCCAGCTTTGAAATGCGTGGGAAAAGGCTTTCGAACTGGGTCATCACCGCTTTGTCAATCAGGATTTTGGCTACATAATCGGCTCCTTCCTGCTCGCCTTCGTACACCAGTTCTATTTTTCCGGTAATGGAAGGAATGATGGACATAAAATCCAGTAACCTGACGGTGGTACGTTCCGCACCGGATTCGATGAGCCGCAGCCTTGCAGCCGCCATCAGGTTTTCCATGGCACTGATGCTGAGACGGGCACTTACCCCGCTTTTGGCATCCACGTATTCACTTTCGCGGGCGGCAAATGAAACTTCTTCCAGCAGGTCTTTTGCCAGATCCGGAATTGTTATTTTTGACTGATCTTCTGCGGAAATATGTGCTTCCTGCTCCGTAATCTGACGGGCTAAAGCTACCGTTTCCGGATAGTGGGTGAAAATCTGGGAACCGATCCTGTCTTTCAACGGCGTAACAATACTTCCCCTGTTCGTGTAATCTTCCGGGTTGGCGGTGAAGACGAACTGGATATCCAGCGGCATTCTCAGCTGGAATCCGCGGATCTGGATGTCGCCTTCCTGCAGGATGTTGAACAGGGAAACCTGGATCCGGGCCTGTAAATCCGGCAGTTCGTTCAGCACGAAGATGCACCGGTTTGCCCTTGGAATCATTCCATAGTGCAATACGCGTTCATCCGAATACGGAAGCTTTAACGTAGCGGCCTTGATGGGGTCGATGTCGCCGATAAGGTCAGCCACATTGACATCCGGTGTCGCCAGCTTTTCAAAGAAACGGTCGGACCGGTGTACCCATGCAATCGGGGTCTCATCGCCAAGTTCGGCTACCAGGTCACGGGCGTATTTTGAGATCGGCTGGAAAGGGCTGTCGTTGATTTCAGATCCTTTTACCACAGGCATATATTCGTCCAGGAGGCTTACCATGCTTCTGGCAATCCTGGTCTTCGCCTGCCCGCGCAATCCGAGAAGGTTGATATGATGGCCGGCAAGCAGTGCCTTCTTGAGTTGCGGAACTACGGTATCTTCATAGCCCCATAGTCCTTCGAATACGGGTTCTTTTGCCCTGATCTTAGCAACCAGGTTTGCCTGTATCTCTTCATTGATGGTTTTGTGGGTGTATCCTGAGTTTTTTAATTCTTTAAATGTCGTCTCGTTTTTCATTATTAATCCTGCTAATTATAGATGATATACTGTTAATATAAATATTCGCTGTACGGCCAACTGCCGGAAGCAAGTTGCCAACAGCCTCTTAAATCCTTCTTTTCCTGTTTTTCTCGTAATCCTCAAAAATCATTTCTCCCAATCCGGACAGTCCCGTCAGGAATGCTTTCCCCTGGTTCTGTGCGGTGAAAGCTTCCACAAACTTCCTGAGATACGGATCCTGGGCGATCATAAAGGTGGTGATCGGGATTTTCAGTTTCCGGGCCTGAGCTGCTCTGTTGAGGCATTGGGACACGATCCGTTGGTCGAGTCCGACGCTGTTCATGTAAAATTCTCCTGTCGGCAGCTGGATGCAGCTCGGTTTACCATCGGTGATCATGAAGATCTGTTTGTTGGTGTTTCTTTTTCTCCGGAGAATATCCATGGCGAGTTCCAGTCCGGCCACGGTGTTGGTATGGTACGGCCCCACTTTGAGGTAGGGAAGGTCTTTGATGCTGATCGGCCAGGCCTCATTTCCGAAAACGATGATGTCGATCGAATCTTTCGGGTATTTGCGGTGAATGAGTTCCACCAGTGCCATGGCCACCTTTTTAGCCGGTGTAATCCGGTCTTCACCGTAGAGGATCATCGAGTGGCTGATGTCGATCATCAGAACAGTACTCATCTGGGCTTTATGGCGTGTTTCTTCAACAATGAGGTCGTCTTCGGTAAGCCGGAGGTCTCCGATACCATTATTGACCTGGGCATTCTTAAGGCTTTCGGTCATATTCACCAGCGAGAGATCGTCTCCGTACTGAAAGGAGCGGTGGTCGCCGTCCTTTTCATCGCCAACGCCTGTTTTCGAGGTCCGGTGGTTTCCGATGCCGCTCTTCTTCAGCTTTCCGAAGATCTGGTCCAGGGCAAATTCGCGTAACGCAGATTCCAGCTTGGGAGTCAGCACATTCTTTCCTTTTCCGGTACCGGCATTGCCATCTTCGGGATCGATTTCTTCCCGGATATAGCCGCGCTTCTTCAGGTCTTCCTCAAAATCTTCCAGGGTATATTCGTCAGTAAAGATGTCATATTCCTGATTCAGCATATCCAGCCATTCAAAAGCCTCTTCAATATCGCCGGAGGTATGGGTCAGCAGATCTTTGAACACATCAAAAACCCGGTCAAAATGCGAGACTTCTTCCGGAACATGTTTGCTGAAGACGTATCCTTTTCTGAAATTAAATTCTTTATTTGTCATTCAATCACTCTTCTTTAGAACAATACAAGTTAGCAATTATTATGATATGTTTTATAGTCCGGGAAATAGAATTTGGTTATTATTCTGATTAATGATGTGATTGCAAATGGGAGTAACCTTTATTCAGCGGCTGAAATCTTCCCGTTTTATGATTCATATGAATTTAGTCTGTGATTTATCATTTCAGATCCAATAGTATGTGATCATTAATAGCGTCGGGCTTTAGCCCGACGTATCAAACGCGATCAAAATTCGGCTTAAGCCAAAGGTTACTGTAGATTTTGGCTTATCATAAAATAGAATAAAGCAAAAGGGATGAAAGTCAATTTTTTTGTCATTCATCTCACAATTTTACTTTCGGGAATCCGGGTTTTTAAGCCCGAAAACAGAACAGATGGCATCCGAAAGGGCCGAAAGTTGTCCGGCGCTGCTGTTGCTCAGAATGATGATATTGATCTTTCTTCCGGGATCTGAAAACAGCACGGCTTCAAAGCTTCCGGCTCTTCCCTGGTGAAAATGCCTTGTCAGTTTCTTATTGTGATACCCGGCATGACCAAGTGCAGACTCGCTATTCCCGTCAGGAAAACCCTGCCCAAGATCATACAGCGATTGTTCACTGATGATTTTCCCTGCATGTAAAGCATCCGCCCATTTCATCAGGTCGCGGGCCGTGGCATAGGTTCCTCCGGTAATGGCCGGTTCTGCAGGGTCCTGTACGCCTGTATTTTTAAAACCTGTGGCTATGTTTTTCTCCTGCATCAAAGGCGTCATCACTGAATATTTCATTCCGGCAGGTTTGAAAATGAACTTTTCAGCATAGGCTTTGTAAGGCATCCCGGTAACATGTTCAATCACGAAATGCCGTAAAAATATGGTATTGTTGTTATAATCATACCGGGTTCCCGGTTTAAAATCGAGATTTTCAACAGCCCGTAAGCCATTAAAGAGATCACGGTCGTTTTTTATATTTTTCCAGTTGATTTTAGGGAGCCCGCTGCTGTACTGCAAAAGGTCTTTTATGGTCATTTCATTTGCCCAGGCAGGAAGCTCAGGGATAAATTTTGAAACTTCATCTGTCTGTTTCAGCTTTCCCTTTTCTTTTAGCTGCATCAGCGCCACGGCACTGAACTCTTTGGTGATGGAACCCAGATGGAACCTGGAGTTTTTATTCAGCTTTTCCTGTTTTGCAGCATCGGTAAAACCAAAAGATGCTTCATAGATGATTCTGCTGTTTTCGGAAACCAGGATATTTCCATTGAATATCCCTGTGGAGTCTGCATGTTTTACTACTGAGTCGATTTTCCTGACGGTCTCCGACTGTGCAGACAGATGGCCGGTACAGACCTGTAAGAGCACGGGCAATAAAAACAGCAGTTTTCTGTAATTCTTGATTTTCATAGTCATCATGTCAATAAAGGATGGTTATCAGTCCTGTAGTTTCAAATATACAAATATAAGCCGGCATCAGCGGTTTAATTTTTATCCGCAAACCATTTTGCGCCCGCCGTTTTATCCTGAAAACCCTATCTTTGCATTCCTAAAATTTGCATTATGAAAGACCTGATGGGCCAAGCCATCCATGACTATTATCATGACCATAATCCTGAAGACCTGCAGACCGAAACCTCAATTTCCGAGCTGGATGAACTTCCGGTGGCCTATCTGTTCAGGGAGTTTAAAGCAATGAATCCCCTGGAGCAGGAAGCCCTCAGCTTATCCCGTGGAAAAATACTGGATATCGGTGCCGGTGCCGGTTCGCATTCTTTGTATTTGCAGGAAAAAGGACTGGACGTAACGGCACTGGATATTTCGCCGAAGTCCATTGAGGTCTGTACAGCGAGAGGCATCCGGCAGGCGTTCTGCGCAAATATGCTGCAGTTTCAGGAACAGGGATTTGATACAGTGCTGCTGCTGATGAACGGCACCGGGATCTTCCAGAGCCTGCAGGTGATCGACATCTACCTGAAAAAGCTGCATTCCCTGCTGAATGACGGCGGGCAGGTCCTGATTGACAGCACAGATATTATCTACATGTTCGATGCGGATGAAGACGGCGGCGTCTATATTCCGGCGGAGGGCTACTACGGCGAGCTGGATTACGTGGTGCATTACAAAGGGCAGTCGGAAGACCCGATCAAATGGCTGTACCTCGATTTCAACACCCTGAAAAATGCCGCTGAAAACAACGGTTTCAGGATCGAAAAAGTACGTCAGGAAGAAGATTCTTACCTGGCAAAGCTCACCAGGAGATAAGACGGCAGGAACCCGTTGTAATTGATACACATCAGGAAAGCAGCCGTTAATCCTATAATGACCGGAACCATCGGTGATGCCGGGCGGTACGGAATCTTTTTGATGGTTTCGATCCAGAGGAAAAAAACACGGCAAACCCCATGATGGCAAACTGGAGTTCCGGACGCCACCAGTAACGTGTCGTGGTTTCACCGTCTGCCGTTTCATGCAGCAGCCGGATTCCGGAATACTGGATCACGGAATAGACGATACCGATCAAAATAATGGCGGTCCCTTGTTTATATTTTTTTAATTTGAAGAGGTTCAGGGCAAGAAGGACAGCACCGGAGATAAATCCGAAAAACAGTCCGGACAGGATGACCAGTTCCCGCGGGTACAGCCGGATGGCATTCGGATCGTCAGCAATGTGGTCTTTCTGCAGTTCTTCCTGCTCAAGCTTTTTAAGTACCTCAGCTTCTTTTTTATTCCGGATAAGTTCCCTGATGCGGAACTTTTCTTCATCCGTAAATATACGTCCTCTCTCTTCAAGAATTTCAGCGGCCATATGAATGGCTTCCGGTGTAAACCTGCTGCCTTCCCGCAGGTAACTTTCCAGTTCCGGATTGGTAAGTTTCTGCAGAACGTTTTTCTGTACCATGATTGATAAAAAAATGGGCAAAAAATGCCCATTTTGAATATAGATTATAGTAAAATTATCCGATTTCGATACCGTTCTCCACATTGCTGTCATCCGGCGTTACGAAGGACAGTTTTCCGTCCGGCTTGGTCGTCAGCAGCAGCATTCCCTGGGATTCGATGCCTCTGATCTTCCTCGGTGCCAGGTTCAGCAGAATCATCACCTGCTTGCCGATCAGTTCTTCCGGGGTAAAGCTTTCCGCGATCCCTGAAACAACGGTTCTTACATCAACTCCCGTATCCACCTTCAGCTTCAGCAGCTTATCGGCTTTTTCTACTTTTTCAGCTTCCAGAATGGTAGCGGTTCTCAGGTCGATTTTTGTAAAATCATCAAATGTGATTTCGTCTTTCATAGGGTTGGCGTTAGGGTTGGTCTTTTTGTTGTTTTGCTTGGTTTGTTCTAATTTTTCTATTTGTGCATCTATTACTTGATCATCAATTTTAGAATAAATCAAGGGAGCCTTTTCAACGATTTTATGGCCAGCTTCAATTAAAACTTTTGAATTTTCAACTGTAGTCCAGTCTAGTTGAGCAACATTGAAAATTTTGTAAATTTTTTCAGCTGTGAAAGGCAGGAATGGCTCTGCTAAATTTCCTAGTGCAACAGCAATTTGCGCTCCGATAAATAATGTGTTTTTTGTTTTTTCAACATCATTTTCGAAAGTTTTCCATGGTTCTTCATTTTGCAGATATCCGTTTCCAAATCTCGCTAAGTTCATGAATGCTGTCAAGGCATTTCTGAATTCGTAATTATCCAGATTACTTCTGATCTCAATAGCACTTTTGCTGATTTGTTCAAGTTCTGGAGCGTTGATGTTTCCGTCAGGAACTTTGCCTTCAAAATATTTATTAATTAAAACAGCAACACGATTAATGAAATTTCCAAAAATATTTACCAGTTCCGAATTGTTCTTCGTCTGGAAATCTTTCCATGTAAAATTATTATCCTTGGTTTCCGGAGCGGAGGAGAGCAGTGCATATCGCAGCACATCCTGCTGTCCCGGGAAATCCTCTACATATTCGTGTGCCCAGACGGCCCAGTTCCTTGAAGTCGAAATCTTGTCGTTTTCCAGGTTCAGGAATTCAAATGCCGGAACATTGTCGGGCATCACGAAATCACCGTGGGCTTTCATCATCGACGGGAAGATGATGCAGTGGAATACGATATTGTCTTTTCCGATGAAATGCACAAGATCCGATTCTTCGCTCTGCCAGTAGTCTTTCCAGTCTTTTCCGTTCTTTTCCGCCCATTCTTTGGTGAACGAAATGTATCCGATCGGCGCGTCAAACCAAACATAGAGCACCTTCCCTTCGGCACCCGGCAGCGGTACGGGAACGCCCCAGTTGAGGTCCCGGGTCATGGCTCTCGGCTTCAGCCCGTCATTCAGCCAGGATTTTACCTGTCCGTATACATTGGTTTTCCAGTCGTCTTTATGGCCTTCGATGATCCATTCATTCAGGAAATCTTCATATTCATTCAGTGGCAGATACCAGTTTTTCGTTTCCTTCAGCACGGGAATATTTCCGCTGAGCATGGATTTCGGATTGATCAGCTCGGAAGGCGATAGGGTAGAGCCGCATTTTTCGCATTGGTCGCCGTAGGCATTATCGTTGCCGCAGTTCGGGCAGGTTCCTACAATATATCGGTCGGCCAGGAATTCTCCGGCCTGCTCGTCAAAATACTGCTCCGAAACCTCTTCCGTGAATTTCCCCTTCTCATAAAGGACTTTGAAAAATTCCTGACTGGTTTCGTAATGTTTCTGAGACGTTGTTCTTGAATATTCATCAAATGAAATTCCGAGGTCAGAAAACGATTTCTTAATGATTTCGTGGTATTTGTCCACGATATCCTGAGGGGTTACGCCTTCTTTTTTGGCGCGGATGGTGATGGGAATCCCATGTTCATCGGAACCGCAGATGAAAGCCACCTCTTTTCCTGCTCTTCTCTGAAATCTTGCGTACACATCCGCAGGAATGTACACGCCTGCGAGATGTCCTATATGAACCGGTCCGTTGGCGTAAGGCAACGCTGCCGTAATCATCTTTCTGTTCGACATTTTATCGTAAAGTTTTATCGGCAAAGATAAGGAATATCCCGGAATACTCATTCTGCGCTTCCTTTTTCCTGTCAAAAGACAATTCAGGGCACCGGAATATTACATTTAGTTAAACGTTAGTTTAACTTTTTGTTAATTCAAGCAGGTATTATGTTATGCATATTTAAATGTATATGATTGTTAATTAGGATATTGTGTTTTTGCGAGCCTATAATCTACACAATTTTAACTTAATTTATAATAAAATTAACATAGTTGTAATTTTTTTATAAATTGCATCAGGACTTTTGTCTGATTATTATTGATACGAAACTATATAAAAATAATATTTTGAAGAATTTTACGACAGTATTAAAAATCGCTCCGGCCTTCCTGTTGGCCAGTGCGATGGTCCATGCACAAACGGACTCTACCACTAAAGAAAAAAAGATAGAGGAGGTGGTGCTGATTGGATATGGGAAACAGAAGAAAACTGATCTTACAGGTTCTATTACTTCAGTTTCTGAAAAGGAATTTAATAAAGGGGCAATTGTATCAGCAGATCAGTTAATTAACGGAAAAGCGCCGGGAGTAAGAATTACCAATAGCGGCGGTTCACCGGATTCGGCTCCGAATATAAGAATCAGAGGAGGCTCTTCTATTTCTGCACAAAATAACCCTCTCATTGTAATTGATGGTGTCCCGTTAGATTTTGTTACTGCAGCAGGATCTGCAAACCCCCTGAACTTGGTTAATCCAAATGATATTGAATCATTTTCAATTCTAAAGGATGCATCCGCAACGGCGATCTATGGTTCAAGAGCATCCAATGGGGTTATTATAATCACCACCAAGAAAGGAGGCGGAAAGTTAAAAGTTGGTTTCAATACCAATATGTCTGTTGGTCAGGTTACCAAATTTTCTGATGTAATGGGCTCTCAGCAGTTTGTCGATTATGTAAGCACCTACTTTCCGCAAAGCAGATGGAAACTAGGGGTTGGTGGAACTGTAGATTCACCTACTGTCACCGGAACACTTTATGATACCAATTGGCAGGATGTTATCTACAGGACATCCGTATCTACTGATAATAATTTAAGTTTATCAGGAGCTGTATTTGATAAAAAATTACCGGTAAGGTTATCATTGGGATATAACAGAACCGAAGGGGTTGTTAAAACGAGTGATTATGAAAGATTTTCAGGTGCTTTAAGAATTACTCCTACGTTTTTCGATAAACATCTGAAAGTGGA
>NZ_CAJYMO010000128.1 GCF_913776365.1 uncultured Chryseobacterium sp.
GGAAATCCTTATTGCAACTCCCGGCCGTCTGCTGGATCTTATCGATCATAATGCCGTAAGCATATCAGGAATAACCCAGCTGGTGATTGATGAAGCGGATAAAATGTTTGATCTGGGTTTCGGGGAAGAAATGAACCGCCTGATTAGTATGATGCCCGTTGCAAAACAGACCATCCTTTTTTCAGCTACACTGAATGATAAGGTGTCTGAAATGAAGCAGCGGCTGTCGGTAGACCCCGTGGTGATCGAGATCAAAAGGGAAGAGGTTGAGATAGAAGACATCGAACAGCTGGCCTATCATGTATCTCCGGAGAAGAAGGGACCTTTCCTGCGCTATCTGATCAAAGAAGGAAAGATAGAAAAAGCATTGGTTTTTGTGTCGTCTACCAAATCAGCCGACCAGCTTGTGGAAAAGCTTAAGAAAAATAAAATCAAAGCGGTAGCTGTCCATAGTCAGAAATCCCAGGGGGCCCGCAGGAATAACCTGGAAGAGTTCAAGGGCAAAGGTGCGCAGGTGCTGGTTGCCACAGACCTGATCGGCCGCGGCATCCATATCGAATCCCTTCCATATGTCATCAATTACGAGCTTCCCCGGTCGCCTGCAGATTATATACACCGCATCGGCAGGACAGGACGGGCCGGTGAAAAAGGAACGGCAATCAGCATTCTTACGGATGACGAGCTGCACCATTTCAGGGTCATCCAGAAGAAGATGGGGAAGAAAGTTACCCTGCAGCGGACAGAGGATATCGACCTGCACGGTTACTAAAACCTGAATGCCGGCCAGGTGGTAATCTGCATATTTTTTCATCAGAATATCCACTTGTGTATGGTTTAGATGGATCCGGAAGGGAGGCTGTTGCTTTCCGGACGGTTCATTCACCAGAATATGACATGCAGGTTCAAGCATTTTAACAGCCATACCTTTATCAAATTACGAGTAAAATGAATGATTTAGAAAAGAAAAAATATCCGGTAGGAAAATTTGAATATCCGGATAAAATCTGTGACATTACACTGGATGAACATATTGTAGTGATCAGGGATTTTCCGGGAAAGCTGAAAAGCCTGGTTGCCGGATTCAGTGAAAGCCAGCTGGACACGCAGTATAGGGAAGGCGGCTGGACGGTCCGGCAGGTGGTGAATCATCTTGCAGACAGCCACATGAACAGTTTTATCCGTTTCAAGCTGGCCCTTACCGAGGATAATCCGGTCATTAAGCCTTATAACGAAGCAGCCTGGGCAGAACTGCAGGACAGTGCCAATATGCCGGTGAAGCCTGCGCTGAAAAGCCTGAAAGGAGTTCACCAGAGATGGGCGACCTTACTGAAAACCATGACCAATAAGCAGTTTGAAAGAACGTTCCATCATCCTGAACATCAGAAGGACTACAGCCTGAGGGTCAGTCTGGCGCTGTATGTCTGGCATTGCCACCATCATTTCGCTCATATCGAAAACCTGAAAAACGAAAAAGGTTGGTAAAAAAAAGCCTCCATCATCCCGAACATTTTGAAGAAATCATAAGAAGGATTTCTTTACTCTCCCGGGATGCAGAAAGAAAATGGGGCAGAATGGATGCCGGGCAGATGCTGAAACACTGCAGCCGGGTGCTGGAAGTGCCTCTGGGAAAAACAGTACTGCCTGCGCTTCCCTTCATATATACGGCTGTCGGAGCGTTTACGAAAAAGGAAATGCAGGTCTTCAATAACGGAATTCCCAGAAATATGCCTACTTTTCGGAAACTTATCATTAATTTTGAATGTGACTTTGATGTGGAAAAGCAATATCTGCTCGAAACGCTGGAAAAGTACCGGCAGCATTACCTGAATGGGCAATTGCCCGGGCATCACGCCCTTTTCGGTAAAATGCGAGTGGAAGACTGGGGCTTCCTGGAATACAAACACCTGCATCATCACTTAAAACAATTTAATGTATGAGCTTTTTTAATAAAATATTTGGCGGAAAAGAAGAGAGCAATGACCAGAACCCGATCTGGAAAACCATAGAAAGTGAGGAAGACCTGGCAAAAGCCCTGGAAAGATCCTTCCAGCATAGAATCGGGATCTTCAAGCATTCCACCAGCTGCTTCATCAGCCGCACCGTTCTTAAGAACTTTGAAAAGGAGATCAATGCACTGCATGAAAAACCGGAGCTGTATTACCTGGATCTGCTGGCTCACCGCCCGCTGTCCAACAAGATTGCTGCCGACCTGGAAATCCGGCACGAAAGCCCGCAGTTCCTTGTTATTGAAAACGGAAAAGCCGTCAGCAATGCCTCCCATCAACATATATCAGCCGATCAGATTGCCTAATGAAAAATATCAATACGTATTTATCCAAAGTACTGAACGTTCCTGTGGAGAAGGTGAATACCTGCAGCCTGCAGTATGAAACCAAAAAGATCCAGAAGAACCAGTTTCTGCTGCAGTACGGTGAGGTCTGCAGGTATATCTACTTCGTGGAAAAAGGACTTCTGAAAATGTATTCCATTGATAAGAACGGAAAGGAGCACATCATTCAGTTTGCTCCCGAGAGCTGGCTGATCTCCGACCGGAGCAGCCTTTATTTCAATGAGAAATCCGTTTATTATATCGAAGCGGTGGAAGATTCGGAAGTATTGCTGATGCATCCCGATTTCATCAGCAAACTCGTCGGGGAGTTCCCGAACAGCCTTGAGAAAAGCGATATTCTCATTCAGAAACACATCAGAAGCCTGCAGGACAGAATCAATTCCTTATTAGGCGAGACGGCAGAGGAACGATATATGAAATTCATTACCATGTATCCGGACCTGCTGCTGAGGGTGCCGCAATGGATGATTGCTTCCTATCTTGGCATTACTCCTGAAAGCCTGAGCCGGGTACGTAAAGAGCTGGCCCGGAAAAAGTTTGTTCCGGACAGCAAATAAATGATGGACAGACAAGAAACTGTAGAGCGGAGGCGGGAATTCAACCGGCCTCCGCTTTCCTTTTGTACATTGCATGTCTTTAAAAGAAAAGTACGATTCAATCTGATCCTGATATGGATTATCGTCTTTACTGAGGTATTTTAATGGTATCTCCACGTTTTGTTAAAGACCTGATATCGGACACCCTATGATTTAGGTCATAAAAAAATGGTTTTTGTTAGGTTAATTTTGTTAACCACACTTAACATTAACATTATGAAAATAATCACGTCAATCAGGCCTTCCGGATTGCCTGTAACCCTGCATCAATATGATGAATACAGCTGTACTCCAGCATTCCGTTGTTTATCTCATTTTATACATCCTGATTTTTCACCAGACCTCCGGCCGGAATCCGGAACGTAAGTAATGGTATCCATGATGATATACCGGACCGGATGCAACCGCGTCGTCAGATGATCATGGATGGGTTGTAAAACAATGCAAATAATTTTAAATAAAATTTAGCCATAAATAAAAAAAATTAATTATTCCAAACCTATAATATTATTGTATTATCAATAATCACAATACAGGTTCGATATTTGCATACACTTATCAACTCAATGTTTTATTCTACTGGCAATGTCCTTATAATATTACACACTAAAGAACAGCTAATATGGTAATTAAAGAAGAAATTCTGTATTCAGTAGGAGCAATCACAAGGAAGTACAAACCTTCGGAAATTATTTTCAGCGAAGGAGATGTTCCTAACTTTTACTATCAGATTATAAACGGCGATGTAAAACTCAATAATTATAACGATGACGGTAAAGAAATCATCCAGACGCTTCTGGAAGATGGCCAGAGCATCGGGGAGTCCCTGCTTTTCATGGATAAGCTTTATCCCATGAATGCCATTGCGCTGAGCCACTGCAGCGTCCTGAGGCTTCCCAAAAAAGTCTTTCTGGACCTTATGAAGCTTTACCCGGATATCTGCCTTGATATGAACAGGGTGCTTTCCCAAAGGCTGTATTTTAAGCTCATCATGACGCAAAACCTGTCTTCCCAGAACCCTACCGCTAAACTGAAAGTACTGATGGACTACCTGAAAAGCTTTCAGAAAGAGCAGTCACCCTATTCGTTCATGATTCCCCTGACCCGGCAGCAAATGGCCAGCCTCACCGGTCTCTGCGTGGAAACAGCCATCAGGACAATCAAAGGAATGGAAAGGGATAAGATCGTTAGAATAGAAAACCGGAAGATCCTCTATTGAACCGGTCCGTGGCCAAAGGTGCCCTGTAACTAAAACAGATCTCTTGCTGCGGCATGGTCTGCATACCGGAAAAAACCAGAATATTTTCCGACATGACTTTCGTCATAAAACAGTGAATTATTTCCCCGTACATTTGAATCAATAATTCATCATATCCCTGATCCTTAGGAAGGGACAGCCTGAAAGCGTTTGGCTTTCACATCATCAAACAGCAACCAATCCAACCCATTGCCGGCTTATACTAGTTACGGCCGGCTATGGATATCACTATCTATTAATATAAAAAAATTAAATTATGAACAACAGAAATTCAAGAAACTGTAGTTCAAGAGGCCATTCCTATTCATCAGGTAACCTGGAAGAAATTTACCAGTTAGGCTATGATCATGGGTACAATGACGCCTCCCGGGATGAAGAATACGACGATGATTTTTCAGAGTATGAAGACTACTTTGAAGAGGATGATGAAGACGGGGACTATGATGATGAATATGACAACGACGGATACGATAACGATTACGACGATGATGAGGATGATGAGGATAATGACGACAGCAGGGGAAGAGGCCGCGGCCGCGGAGGAAACAGCAACGGCAACGGCAACCAGCAGAGAGACGACCAGGGAAGATTTACTTCCGGAAACGGCAGAAGCGGTTCCCGCGGGCGTTCTAATTCGGGTTCCGGTAATGGTGGCGTAAGAAGAAGGTCTTCTTCCGGCAGCGGCAACGGAAATTCAAGAAGAGGTTTTGCTGCCATGAGTAAGGAAGAACGGACCAGGATTGCCCGTATGGGCGGCCAGGCATCACATGGAGGCGGAAGATCGGGCTCAAATTCAAATTCGGGCAGGTCATCGGGTTCCGGTAATGGCGGCGGAAGAGGAAGGTCCGGAAACAGCGGCGGTTCAGGTAACGGAAATTCAGGACGGGGCTTTGCTTCCATGAGCAAGGAAGAACGGACCAGGATTGCCCGTATGGGCGGCCAGGCATCGCATGGAGGCGGAAGGTCTTCAGGCTCCGGCAGATCAGGATTCGGAGGCAGACGCAATTCATAATTCTTTTCCATGGTTACCTCTTTATTAATTTCAGTAAAGGGGTAATCTTTTCTAATTTACAAATACCATTACCACTATGGCAACCAAAACATCAGACAACAACCAGAATAGCAGTAATACCGCCCCATCAGGAAATACCACTTCCGTCGATAACGCGAAAGTTAACGGAGACCAGATGAAAGGTTCTCCGCTGCACCAGTTCTTCGTTACATCCCTCAAGGATGTTTACTTTGCAGAAAACGCCATCCTTGAAGCGTTGGGCGAAATGCAGGAAGCAGCCACTACGGAAGAGCTGAAGGAAGCTTTTGAAGACCATCAGCTGCAGACCCAGAAGCATGTGAGCCGGCTGGAAAAAGTATTCAGGCTGATTGATGAAACCCCTGAAAAAAAAGAATGCAGGGCCATTAAAGGAATTATCGAAGAGGGCCGCGAGATCATCAAATCAACAAAAGAAGGTTCTATGACCCGGGA
Source organism: uncultured Chryseobacterium sp. (assembly GCF_913776365.1). Classification (GTDB taxonomy): domain Bacteria; phylum Bacteroidota; class Bacteroidia; order Flavobacteriales; family Weeksellaceae; genus Chryseobacterium. Next base: position 5,688 of record NZ_CAJYMO010000128.1, read on the forward strand.
TGCCGCATTGATTATCGCTGCGCAGAAAGTGGAGCATTACGAAATAGCCACCTACGGGGGACTGGCTCAGCTGGCCATCACCATGGGACATGACAAGGCTGCAGACCTCCTGGAAAAAACATTGCAGGAAGAGGAAGACACCGATTACAATCTTACCGAAATCGCTGAAACTTTCATCAATTTCGATGCCGAGCAGGAAGATTAATTCCCATCAATGAGACCCGTGGGAAACCCCTGCAGTGCTTTATTTGACGGCATGTACCAAAAATATACCACATTATTGAAGAATAACGGGGTATTGCATAGGAAAAGTAAAAGCTGGTACGGCCTTTGTCGCCTTTGAGGTAGTTCTGCAACGGCGGTTATAATATCAATTATTTACCATGTCGTAAAAGGAAATATCACCAAATCAAAAAATTATAGAATTATGAAAGACCATCAACCGGGCAATGAAAAACTTGAACAGCTGGACGGCTATAAGGTCTCCAATGAGGAGAAAAAAATGACGACCAATCAGGGCTTAAAGGTAAACAACGATCAGGATATCTTAAAGGTAGGAGAACGGGGTCCTTCTTTACTGGAAGACTTTATCTTCAGGGAAAAGATGACCCATTTCGATCATGAAAGGATTCCGGAAAGGGTAGTCCATGCCAGAGGAACCGGTGCTCATGGTGTTTTCAGAGTCACCAAAAGCCTGAAGAATTATACCAGGGCTAAATTTCTTGCAGAAGAGGGAAAAGAAACGCCTGTGTTTGTAAGATTTTCAACGGTGGCAGGAAATCGCGGCAGTACGGATCTGGCAAGGGACGTCAGAGGATTTGCCGTGAAATTCTATACGGAAGAGGGAAATTATGACCTGGTGGCCAACAATATCCCGGTGTTCTTCATCCAGGATCCTATGAAATTCCCGGACCTGGCCCATGCCGTGAAGCCGGAGCCGCATAATGAAATTCCGCAGGCACAGTCTGCCCATGATACCTTCTGGGACTTTATCTCACTGATGCCGGAAAGCATGCACATGATCATGTGGATCATGAGCGACCGGGCGATTCCGAGAAGCTACCGGATGATTGAAGGTTTCGGGGTCCATTCTTTCAAGCTGGTTAATGATGAAGGAAAAGTACATTTTGTCAAATTCCACTTCAAACCGAAACTGGGAGTGCATTCCGTAGCCTGGGATGAAGCGCAGAGAATTTCCGGAGTAGATCCGGACTTCCACAGAAGAGACCTTTGGGAATCTATTGACAGCGGACTGTTCCCGGAATGGGATTTCGGCGTACAGCTGATTCCGGAAGAAGACGAGCATAAATATGATTTCGACCTGCTGGACCCTACTAAACTGGTTCCTGAAGAACTGGTTCCCGTAGAGATCGTCGGAACTTTAACCTTAAACAGAAATACAGACAACTTCTTTGCAGAAACGGAGCAGATTGCTTTCCATCCCGCGCATATTGTTCCGGGAATCGATTTCACCAATGATCCGCTGTTGCAGGGAAGATTGTTTTCCTATACCGATACGCAACTGATCAGGCTGGGCGGACCGAATTTCCATGAAATCCCGATCAACAGATCCGTTAATACCGTACACAACAACCAGAGAGAAGGTTATAACAGGCAACAGATTGATAAAGGCAGGGTAAGTTATTCTCCCAATTCCATCGGCGGGGGCTGTCCGTTCCAGGCGATGATGAAAGAAGGAGGATTTGTTTCGCAGGAAGAAAGGGTTTCCGGAACTAAGGTAAGACAGAGGAGCAAGAGCTTCGTGGATCATTATTCCCAGGCAAAAATGTTCTACAACAGCCAGTCCGGACCAGAAAAAAGACATCTTCAGAACGCGCTGATTTTTGAACTCTCCAAGGTTACCATTACCGACATCAGAGACAGGGTAGTCAGCCAGCTGGCATTTGTAAATAAGGAGCTGGCACAGATTGTGGCGGAAAATGTGGGTGCCAAAATTACAGAACTTGAATTCCCGAACCAGAGTCTTCCGGCAGACTGCAATCCGCTGGAGCTTCAGAGTGAAGAAAGAGAGCCGGATACCCACTCATCAGAGGCGCTGAGCATGATGAATACCATAAAGGATTCCATTAAAGGAAGGAAAATCGGATTCATTACTGCTGACGGTGCTGATGCAGCTGCACTGAATGCCCTGAAAACAAAACTGGAAGCAGGAAATGCCGTAGTGGAAATCATCGGAACCTCCATGGCACCTGTACAGCTGAATGACGGATCGTCACTGACTCCTAAACATTCACTCAACAGCATTGCCAGCGTAGCTTTCGATGCGCTCCACATCAGTGCAGGTGAAAATTCTGCCCAGGTACTTCTGAAGCCGTTCAATAAACATCCTGCCCTCAACTTCATCAATGAAGCATATAAGCACTGTAAAGCCATCAGCTTCGGAGAAGGGACAGAACCTCTGTATATGAACAGTAATGTTGCGATGAAAAAGCATACCGACCCTGCTATTATTACAGCGGAAGACAGTGATGCGGCAGACAAGTTTATCAAGGCCATCGCCAGCCACAGGGTCTGGGACCTGGAACTGGATAGAAATGCGCCGGAAATGAATGCGGACAATCCATAAACTCAAAAGACAACATATCAATCATGATCGTGTGAGAGCAGCCGTCATTCACGGATCCGGAAACATCCGGTGCAATACCGTAGATGATCCTCTGATCAGAAAGTATCAAATGATATCATCCTAAAAGTTACTTCCACAGCCATCTGTGGAAGTAATTTACAAAGGGACCCGGGAGGAATTTCCAGGTGCGTCCTAAGTTTACAGGGCGTAAGTTAATGGATATTAAAGAGAATCAGTACTGTGCATGACTAACCTGAATCGGGTGATTGTGTAGTATTACCGTTCGCTTAGCCTGGGCCGGCCATTTTTTGAGGCACTGTCAGAAGAGGAGAAGTGATATTGATCTTTGGAGTCTGTCCGGTTGATTATGATCATTTCAAGCTTGGACAGATTTTTGATGAGGATATTACTATAAAGGCCGCGCAATGCAATGTCCATACGACTATTGACGAATTGCCGGATCATGTTCAGACGGATACCATCATGATCCAACGGCTTTCGCTTGAAACGTGAGCAAAGGCTATCAGATTTTTGACATAAAATGAGATGGCTGTGTTGAAATAGCATCTGATCCGTGTACATGTTTTGCCATTTAATCTATAAACCACAATCTAAAATATAATATTATGGAATTTCAAAAAAGTCTTCTGGAATATATCAGCCAGTCACTGATCACGGCTGATGAGACTATTGCCGTTGCGGAGAGCGTAACCTCAGGTTGCCTGCAGCTGGCTTTCTCACAGATGCAGAATGCATCGATGTTTTATAAGGGCGGTCTCACCACCTATACCATGCAGGAAAAAGTGAGGCTGCTTCAGGTAGATGCCAGTGAGGCTGAGGAATGTGACTGCGTATCTGAAAATATAGCCGAGACCATGGCTTTAAACGTAGGCAGGCTCTTCGAATCCGACTGGTCCATTGCCACGACAGGATACTGCACGCCGATCAGGAATTCACTGTATAAGATCTATGCTTATTTTTCCTTTGCTTATAAAGGCGAAATTGTACTTACCAAAAAACTGGAGCTTCATCCGAAAACCCAGTCTCTTAATGCACAGCTGTATTATACGGAATTTATCTTGGGTTGTTTTAAAAGCGAGATCAATCAACTGCTTATGTTAAAATAGTCTTTATGAGCCGGAAAAATCAATATGCGCTCATCACCGGGGCCAGCAGCGGAATCGGTTATGAGCTCTCGAAACAGTTTGCAAAAAACGGCTACGACCTCGTGATGGTAGCCCGTAACCATGACGAACTGAAAGCCAGGGCGGATGAGTTTAAAGACTACGGGATCAACGTGATCACCATGTCCAAGAATCTCTTCAACCAGGAAGATGTTTTCTCCCTTTACTCGGAGCTTACGCTCAATGGCATCAGCCCTGAAATCCTGGTCAACGATGCAGGACAGGGGATTTACGGGAAATTTCAGGACACGGATATTCACCGGGAAGTGGATGTGGTGAATCTGAACATTATATCGGTTCTTATTCTTACCAAACTCTTTGTAAAGGACAGGCTGCCGAAAGGATCCGGAAAAATCCTGAACCTGGCATCCATTGCCAGCAAGGCGCCGGGTCCGTGGCAGTCCGTTTACCATGGAACCAAAGCATTCATCCTTTCATGGTCAGAAGCCATCCGTGAGGAACTCCAGGAGACGGGCATTACCGTTACGGCACTGCTTCCCGGACCTACCGATACCGATTTCTTCAATAAAGCAGATATGAACGAAAGCAAAATCCTTGAAGATAAAGACAACCTCTCTTCTCCCGAAGAAGTAGCTGTTGACGGGTATAATGCACTAATGAACGGTGATGATAAAGTAATCTCCGGATTGAAAAATAAACTGACTGTCGCGATGTCCAATCTTGCAACAGACAGCATGGCAGCACACAGAATGTCGGAGATGCAGAAACCAAAAGACGAAAAATAAGAGAGTATGGGAAAATTAAAGTTGGAGAACAAATCGGTGCTGATAACCGGCGCCGACAGTGGAATAGGCAAAGCCGTGGCTTTGCTTTTCGCTGAACAAGGGGCAGATGTGGCCATTATTTATCATTCGGACCGGGAAAGAGCCGAAGAAGCCAAAACACAGATTGAAAACTTGGGGAGGAAATCTGCCATATTCCAGGGGGATGTGGGAGATGCTGCATTCTGTGAAGAAACCGTGAAAAAAGTACAGTCGGAATTCGGCGGAATCGACATATTGGTAAATAACGCAGGAACCCAGTTTCCTTCCGAAAGTATTGAAGATCTTGAAGAAGAGAATATACGTACCACTTTCAATTCCAATATCATCGGGATGATCCTGCTCACCAAAGCAGTGTACCCGCTGTTGAAGCAGGGAAGTGTTATCATCAATACCACTTCTGCAACAGCCTATCAGGGGCATGCCGAGTTGCTGGATTATTCTGCTACCAAGGGGGCCATCGTGTCATTCACGCGTTCACTGGCACTGCAGTCCAAACCTAAGGGCATCCGGGTGAACGCCGTTGCGCCGGGTCCGGTGGCGACACCTTTAACCAAAGAAACCTTCGGCGATGAAGAAGATGATCCGAACAAGCCTCCTTTTGAAAGGAAAGCAACACCGGAAGAAGTGGCAGCCAGTTTTCTTTTCCTGGCCTCAGAGGATTCGGTTCAGATCACCGGCCAGGTCCTTCACCCTAACGGCGGACTGGTGGTTAACGGATAAAAACAACACCTTTTATATGAAAACAACTGCCTTAATGCTGGGAATGATAGGTCTTCTGGCCTGTTCATCATGCAGATGCGATTTTGATGAAGATGAACCCGAAAAAAAATACGGAAATAAAAATCAGTCCGCAGGCCATAATGGGTCAAAAGCAGATACCCTGCGGATCAGATAAGTCTAACACCAAAAAAATTATGTATGTACAGAGACGGAGCAAGAAAGAGTATATGGCAGGAGGAAATTAAAAGATTTTCTACGGAAAGCGGTCAGCAATTCTTTGATGTTGCCGTTGTGGGCGGTGGGATTACAGGGATTTCTACTGCCCTGAAACTTCAGCAGGCGGGGAAAAAGTGTATTCTCCTTGAGGCCTCCAATATCGGTTTCGGAACAACAGGGGGAACGACTGCTCACCTGAATGATTTCTTTGATACCACTTTTACGGAAGCTATCAGTGACTTCGGGCTTGATAATGCCAAACTGTTTGCTGAAGTCGGGCAGGAGGCAATTGAAATCATTTATACCCATATCCAGAGCTACGGTATTGACTGTGATTTTGAAAAGAAAACCGCTTACCTTTTTGCTTTGGATGAGAAGCAGGAAAAGCAGCTGGAAGACCTGGCAGACGGTGCGGGAAAAGTGAATCACGTAATGAATGATGTTGATGAGATCCCTTTCCCGATCCCTTTTAAAAGAGCGGTAAGCATTCCGGACCAGGCGCAGTTCCATCCGGTAAAGTACATCAGGGGATTATGTGAAGCTTTTATCAGCCTCGGAGGTACGATCCTGGAAGAATGTGTATGTGAAAGCCATGATGAACAGGATGATAAAGTCATTCTGAAAACGTCAAAAGGGGAATTTCAGGCAACCCATGTTGTATATGCTACCCATATTCCGCCGGGTTTGAGCATCCTTCATACGACCAATGCGCCGTACCGCAGCTATGCCATTGCCTTCAGTCTTAAAGATGGTAATTATCCGAAGGATCTCGGCTATGATCTTACTGATCCGTACCACTATTACAGGACACAGGACATCAACGGCGAAACCCTGCTGATTGCCGGCGGGGAAGATCACAAGACAGGTCATGAAGAAAATACAGGAGAATGTTTTTCCAGGCTAGAAAATTATGTCCGCAGATATTTTGATGTAGAAACAGCCTGTTACAGCTGGTCAAGCCAGTATTATGAACCGGCGGACGGATTTCCATATATCGGGAAACTGCCCGGAAGCAGCGGGAAAATATTTACGGCTACCGGATTCAGGGGCAACGGAATGATTTTCGGGACCATTTCTTCACAGATTATTACTGACCTGATTACCAAAGGAAGCAATAAGTATGAAACCCTGTTCAGCCCTTCCAGGATCAAGCCGGCCGCCGGTTTTACGGATTTTGTTAAGGAAAATGCAGTCGTTGCCTATGACTTTATCAAAGACAAGCTTTTTGCAGATAAAATCAGTTCGCTGGCTGAAGTAAAAGAGGGTGAAGCTAAAGTGGTCAGGTATGAAGGCGACTCGTATGCCGTATATAAAGAAAGCAATGGGAAACTTCATCTGGTAAGGAGTACTTGCCCTCATGCTTTATGCGAGGTACGATGGAACAATGCCGAACTTTCGTGGGACTGTCCCTGTCACGGATCCAGGTTTAATATAAACGGAAAATTGCTGACAGGCCCTACCGTAAAGGATTTACCGAAAATAGATTCAGAATAAAACCAAAACAAACGATCAGATCAGGCACTTATGGCAAAAAAAGGATTCCTGTACCGCAATAGTTTAAGCATCGTGTTGTTGCTCTTCATGCTGATCTGCCTTGCCGGACAGTTTTTCTCCGGATGGAAGACCCACAATAAGGAGCTCGCTGAACATGGACATCCGGCATTGGATATGGTACAGTACATTTCCAGCGGCCACTTTATCCAGGCTACGTTTGAAAACTGGGAAAGTGAATTTCTGCAGATGATGATTTATGTGGTTCTGACCATATGGCTCCGGCAAAAAGGATCCAGTGAATCCAAGTCACTTGAGGAGGAAGAAGAAGTTGACCGGGAACCCGTTGGCCGCCCGGATGCCCCATGGCCAGTCAGGAAAGGCGGCTTATGGCTGAAGATCTATAAACATTCCCTCTCGATAGCATTTGCTATCCTCTTCCTTTCAAGTTTCGCACTCCATTTCTATGGGAGCCTGAAAGATTTCAATGAAGAACAGCTGGTTAAGCATCAGCCGGGGACTACGGCCGGACAGTATATTACAGATTCCCGGTTCTGGTTCGAGTCGTTCCAGAACTGGCAGAGTGAATTCCTGGCCGTTGCCTCATTAGTTATCCTTTCAGTCTAGCTTCGTGAAAAAGGATCCCCGGAATCAAAACCTGTGGATATGCCGCATAGTGAGAATCCGTAAATTGTAAAATAAAAAGAATCCGTCTCACAACTGAGGCGGATTTTTTGTGTATGATGGTAAGAATTTGTAAATTTATAATTGATAGTCAGATAGTTGTTTATGAATTTCAAGCATTACAATCAGAACCAGACCGTGTTGTTTCCCTACAGTTTTGATGATTTGATTCCGGAGAATCATCCGGTACGGATTGTGAACGGCATTTTGGAAAGAATCAATATGGCTCCGCTGCTAAAAGCGTACAGTAAGGAAGGAAATCCCAGCTATCATCCGGTCATGATGCTTA
>NZ_CAJYMO010000129.1 GCF_913776365.1 uncultured Chryseobacterium sp.
AGAAGGCTGGATAAAGACCATGAAAAGACACCTGAAAGTCAGGTATATTGGATATTATGGCAAAATTGTCAAATTATCCTCAATAAAATCAGATAAATAATACAAATCTTTTTTAAACATACTCTTAAAATAAATGTAGAAAATTTTTTTAGTTACAGATATAAAAGCATTAATTATAATTATGAAAATTCATTGATTGATGAAAGTATTTTTAATGATTTGGAAGATTCTAAAACTAAAAGTAATTTAAACAATATCATCAATTTTAAATATATAAGTGCCAAGAGAAATGTAACAAATAAAGAAAATGAAAAAACTTTATCTACACAAACATCTGAAATATATGAAAGAAGTGAAAAAAACGATGATGATGAAAAGAAAATTGACGAATTTAAATCAGTAATTGAAGATACTGATGAAGTCTTAGGAAATGTTTATGAAGCTTTATTCAGTGATATTACTAAAAAAGTAGGTTTATTTGGAGGCATAAGGAAAGATGAATCTATAATAAAAGTAATTTCCACTTTGCAACGAAAAGAATTATTAAAAGGAAATACAACTGTTATATATAAACACAGTAATGATTCTGAATTTCCTGAACATTATAATGGTTTGGGTTATATGAATCTTATAAGTATGATTTTTGAAATTGAAATTTTAGTAAGTGAATTCAAAAAAGGTAAAGATGAAATCCCAGCTGATATCAATTTACTTTTTATTGAGGAACCGGAAGCCCATACTCATCCACAAATGCAATATGTATTCATTAAAAATATTACTGAGCTTTTAAAGGACGGAATTACTCTTGAAAAGGACGGAAGTGGGAAGATTGTAAAAAGTCAACCTTTCCAATATATTATTAGTACACATTCATCTCATATAGTTGCTAATTGTCAAGAATTTAATTCTATTAAATATTTAAAGAAAGAATCAATAAATAACATTAAAGCAAAAAACATAAAAGAGCTAGAAAAAGAATATGCTGATGCAGGAGAAGAAAAAAATTACCGTTTTTTGAAACAATATTTAACTTTAAATAGAGCTGAATTATTTTTTGCTGATAAAGCAATTTTTATCGAAGGTGATACAGAAAGGATTTTACTACCTGCAATGATGAAAAAATTAGACTTAGAAGTTGGATTAGATACGAACGAACTTCCTTTGTTGTCACAAAACATATCTGTTATAGAAGTTGGTAATTATGCAAATATATTTGAAAAATTAATAAGCTTTGTTGGTTTAAAATCTTTAATAGTTACAGATTTAGATTCTGTAAAAAAAGATTTTATAAGAAATAGTGATGGAACTATAAAAAAAACAAAAAAAGACAAAGAGAGAAAATCTGATTTTAGCTGTAGAGTTTCTGAAGCAGAAAAAACAAGTAATCCGACCTTGCTCTTCTTTTATCCATCAAATTCAATTTCTTTTCAAAATATTTTGAAAAAAAGTTTTGAAGAAAAAAGATTTTCCAAAACCTCAGTATGGAAAGAACAAGTTGATGGATATTTGCAAATAATTATGCAGACAGAGGAAGAAGGATATTGTGCAAGAAGTTTTGAAGATAGTTTTTTTCATTTAACACAAAACAAAACTTTCATAAAGGATAATAGAAGTAAATTCATTGGTCTTAAAAATCTTAAATATTTCTATGATAATTCAAAAGATGCATATTTTTTAGCAGAAAAATGCGTAGATAGTAAAGGCTCTTTTGCGATTGATATATTGAGATGTACAAACGAAACTTATTCTAATTGGCAAATTCCAGCTTACATTAAAGAAGGATTATTATGGTTACGGAAAGACTAGACATACAAGATCAGCTTGAAGTATTATCAATTTTTGAACATATTGATAATGGACACAATTTTCTATTAAGTGGTGGTGCAGGAAGTGGTAAAACATACTCTTTAGTTTCTGTAATTAGGCAAGTCATTAAAGAAAATCCAACAATTAAAATTGCATGTTTAACATACACAAATGCTGCGGTAAAAGAGATTGAGGATCGTATAAATCATAAAAATCTAAAAGTTTCTACAATTCACGATTTTCTTTGGGATTGCATTAAAAATTTTCAGTCAGAATTAAAGTTAGCTTTAATACAATTAGCAGAGGAGGAAACTTTTATTATAGATGACCCTGAGAAAACTTTATCTGAAAATATTGAGATTCAATATAAAGAATATGTCAGATTGAGAGAAGGAATTATCTCCCATGATGAAGTAATAACTATTTCTGAGTATATGTTTATAAAGTATCCTAAGTTATGTGATATTTTAAAAGATAAGTTTAAATTTATATTTATTGATGAATATCAGGATACTAATGAACAAGTAATCAGAATATTCTTAGATCATTTACGAATATCAAAAAAACAATCTATTATAGGTTTATTTGGAGATTCAATGCAATCTATTTATGATGACGGAATTGGTAACATAAATCTTTATTTGGAAAAAGATTACGTAAAAGAGGTTGTTAAAAATCAAAATAGAAGAAATCCAAAAAAGATTTACAAGCTTGCAAACAATCTTCGTACTGATAATGTTAAACAAGAACATTCTTCTGATTTAAGTGCTCCCAATATTTTACCGAATGGAAATGTAAAAGATGGTAATATTTTATTTTTATACTCTGTTGAAAAGAATACTGAAAAAATCAAACATTATTTAAAAAGCCTTAATCAAAGTTGGGACTTTGCTAATTCCAAAACAACTAAAGAATTAAATCTTACTCATAATTTAATTTCTGCACAAGCTGGATTCTCAACCTTAATGGAAATATATGATGAAGATCCAATTATTAATCTTAAAAAGGATTTAAGTGAGAAAATTAAAAATGAGAATTTAAATATTGAAGATGAGAAAACATTTGAAGAAATAGTTAATGAATTAAAATTAGAATCTAGATCATATCTATTAGATGAAATAAAATTAGATTTAGAAGCATTAAAAGAATTTGATAAAGTAAAAGATTTATCTATAGTAAATTTTTCAGATTTAGAATTTAAACATAAACTATTGATCGAACTAAAAGAAAAAACGATAAAGCAAAAAAAGATTCCTAAAAAAAATCTATATAAATACATTACCATTGAAGAATTTGTAGGAGAGTTGAATTTTATAACTACTGTTTTAAAAAAAGATAAGATACTATCAAATGAAACTCATAGATTATTCTATGAGAAAATTAAGGATAAATCTTTTAATGAAATAAAAAAAATTTATATTGATAAAGAAAATCTTATTGACGACAAAAGAGAATTAGATGATCAAAACTCAAAAAAAGGATCAAAGAGAGATAATTTTATTAAGCATTTGTTCAAAATTCAAAATGTATTAAGATTTTATTCTGATAAAAACTTCCCTGAGTTTTTTAGAGTGATGAAGAGAAATGGAACTACTATCAAGACAATTAATGATAAACGAGTTCTTAAAAATAATATTGAACAATTACTAACTAATCAAAATACAACTATAGGAGACGTAATAGATAGGGCAGACGAATTGGGGATTGTAAAAAAAGATGATAAAATTGATAACTTTATTCATTCGTCAGAATACATCTATGACAGACTAAAAGAAGTTTCATATCAAGAGTTTATTAAATTATATGATTATTTAGAGGGATTAACTCCCTTTTCTACTCAGCACAAAACTAAAGGAAATGAATTTGATAATGTTTTGGTAATTTTAGATAATGGGAATTGGACAAAATATAATTTCAATTATTTATTTACCAATAGAATAGATAGAGCAAGTGTATTTGAAAGAACTCAAAAATTATTCTATGTTTGTTGTACTCGTTCTAAAGAAAACTTAGCAGTTTATTTTCAAAATCCTTCAACACAAGTTATTGAAACTGCAAAAAATTGGTTTGAAGAAATTATAGATTTAGACAAGTTATGACCATCCAAGATCTAAAAACCAAAAACCTCATCCTCCTCGAAGCCATCTCCGGCAGCCGGGCTTTCGGGCTGGCAACTAAAAATTCCGATACGGACATCCGGGGCGTGTATTATCTGCCGAAAGAAGATTTTTTCGGACTGAAATACGTGCCGCAGGTTTCCAATGAAACCAATGACATTACCTATTACGAGATCGGAAGGCTGGTGGAATTACTGCAGAAAAACAACCCGAACATTCTGGAAGTCCTGGCGGGTCCGGCAGACTGTATTCTCCAGAAACATCCGCTGATGGATCTGCTGAAGCCGGAAGATTTCCTGTCGAAGCTCTGCAAAGATACATTTGCAGGGTATGCCGTTTCTCAGATTAAAAAAGCCAAAGGGCTCAATAAGAAAATCCTGAATCCAGTGGATAAGGAAAGAAAGTCGGTTCTGGATTTCTGCTTCGTTCTGCAGGGCCAGGGTTCGGTACCCTTACGGAAATGGCTGCAGGAACATTCTGACGGAGGATTGCAAGGGCTGGTACAGGAAAAATGCGGACTGGCAAGTATCGACCATACCAAAGGCATGTTTGCATTGTTTTACGACGGATCCGGAAGTCTCGGATACAAAGGGATCATACAGCATAAGGAAGCCAATCAGGTTTCCGTTTCACCGGTTCCGGAAGGCGAAAAGCCGCTGGCCTATCTTTTCTGCAACCTGGATGCCTACTCCACTTATTGTAAAGACTACCGTGAATACTGGAAATGGGTTTCGGAACGGAACGAAGACCGCTACAACGTCAATCAGAACCATGGACAGCATTACGACAGCAAGAATATGATGCATACCATCCGGCTCCTGCAGTCCTGCAAACAGATTTTCAAAACCGGTTTCCTGGACATCCGTGTGGAGAACCGCGAAGAACTGCTGGATATCAAAGCCGGAAACCTGCCCTACGAAGCGGTGATGGAGAAAGCGGAGGTGCTTATCCGCTCCATTGAACATTATCATTCCCGCTCCAGACTGCCGGAAGTCCCGGATCTGAAGAAAACCTCAGGAACATTGGTACAGATCCGCGAAGCTTTGTACCTGAAATAATCAGTCAGTTGCCATAGCAATATAAAACAAAAGGGCTTCCCAAACGGGAGCCCTTTTTTATATCGGATGCCTGATGGATCCTGGTTTATTTTACCAGTTCGATCTCTACTGCAGAAAATCCTTTCGGAGACTTTTCTTTTTCGTAGGATACTTTGTTTCCTTTTTTCACAGGTTCTTTACAGTTATTGCTGTGGAAGAAGATATTCTCTTTAGATTTATCTTCCGTAATGAATCCGTATCCTTTTTCACTGAAGAAGGTAATGATTCCTGTTTTTCTGAGCTCTTCCGCCTCAATAGGAGCGGCACCCAACTGGATGTTATCCAGATCGATTTCAATTTTTTCTGAATGATCCGGTGGTGTGGAAGTCAGCTGGCCGTTGGCATCCACATACATCAGCATGTCATCCAGACCTTTTCCTTTGTTATTGCTCGTTTTACGCTCTTCACGCTTCTGAGCCTTTTCTTTTGCTTTTTGAACTTTTTTCTTAAAATTTTCTTTTTTAGAGAAAGAATCCGCCATATATTATTATAAAATTTAATTGTTTCTGATAAAACCCTTATCCGGGTGCAATAAAAAGCTGTTTAACCAACTTATGTCTGACTGCCTGTACAGTTCAAATCCAAAATAATACTGAAAATCCGTCAGCTGTAAAAGCAGAAATAAGTAGAGAAAATGAGAAATTCTAAACTGTTACAGAGAAAGGAAGGGACTACACCTTTTTATTGATATACAAATTTACAAAAAAATAACGGATTATCCTACTTTAAGAAATTGAATTTCAATTTATTTTAAGCATCCAGAAAATTGAGCCATTCCTGCAGCAAATCCTTGACATCAGCCAAAGGAAAAGTATAGGGCAATTTGTCAATTTTGAAATCCGGATATTCTATATCCAGATCCACATGCTCCGATACCATCGATTCATACATTGACCTGTCAGGATCATCAGTATTAAGAAACGCAACGACTTCCCGTAATAGAAATTCTGTTCCGGCACGATCCAGATAAGACAGGAATTGCAGACTGTTATTCTGGTCTATAATTCCGTCTTTGCGAAGGCAATGATAACCTATAGTACCATCAGAACTTACTTTATAAAATTCTAAACCATATTGTTCTCTCTTCGTCATAGGATGGTTTTTGTCATGCAAAGGAAAGAATGTATTATGAAAGATATAATATGATTTTAAAAGTTTAGACAAAAGAAGGACAAAAGAAGGATATTTAATACGATCCGGCAAAAATTTAATTTTACACGGGTTTAAATAAACGGACTTTATTCTCAATGTAAATCAGGAGTTATCATCCTGAATAAGTCGGACAAAGCCGATAGTACTATAATCGGCCTCAGTTTAACTTGTCATAAGCTTTGGCTGAAGCCGGATTTTTAGACCGTTATCATTACATCGGGCTGAAGCCGATGTTATTGATAAGTATATCGGATTTTAATATCGTTTTGATCCCTGATAAGACTCACTTTAAATCCGACATAAATGATAAAGCATTATTTTTCAGTTGCTTGCAACTACATCCATGTTGAGCCCAACCTAAAAAAAACCACCGGATTCCGGTGGTTTTAGTATGATTGATCATCTTATGATCTTATTCTTCAGAAGAGGGGTTCTGGTCTCCTGCCGGCTGATCGCCTTCAGGTCTTCTTTCTCTCTCCTGTCTTCTTTCCCCGTCATTTCTCCTGTCTCCGTCATGTATTCTTTCCCGGTCTCCGTCGTTTCTCCTCTGGCCTTCAGATCTTCTCTGACCTTCAGGTCGGTTCGGTCTGTCGGAACGCTCAGGTCGGTCAGAACGCTCAGGTCTTCCCTGCCCTTCCGCTTTAGGAGGTCTCGGCAACAATACCTTCCTCGAAAGCTTCATTTTCTTACGGTCATCAAAGCCCATGAACTTCACTTCCACTTCATCCCCTTCTTTATAAGGAACCGTATCCAGACGGGACCATTCGATTTCAGAGATGTGAAGAAGGCCTTCGGTTCCTTTGGCGATCGCTACGAAAGCACCGAAATCCATTACTTTTACTACTTTTCCATTGTATACTTCACCTACTACCGGAACGAAAGTAATTTCGTTGATCTTCGCAATGGCTTCGTTGATCTTCTCTCTGCTGACACCGGAAATTTCGATTCTTCCGATTTCGCCGATTTCTTCAATGGCAATAACGGTATCGGTATCTTTCTGCATCTGCTGGATGATTTTCCCTCCAGGCCCGATTACGGCACCGATGAAGTCTTTAGGGATCTCCATCATCACCATTTTCGGAGCATGCGGTTTCACATCGGCTCTTGGCTCAGCAATGGTTTCCGTGATCTTGTTCAGGATATGAAGTCTTCCGTCTTTAGCCTGTAAAAGAGCTTTTTCCATAATATCCATAGAAAGTCCCTGGATCTTGATATCCATCTGACAGGCGGTGATTCCGTCTGCCGTTCCGGTTACTTTGAAGTCCATGTCTCCCAGGTGGTCTTCGTCTCCAAGGATGTCGGATAATACGGTGAACTGACCTGTTTTAACATCTGTTACCAGTCCCATGGCAATTCCGGAAACCGGTTTTGCAATCTGGACACCGGCATCCATCAATGCCAGGGTTCCGGCGCAAACCGTTGCCATGGAAGAGGAACCGTTGGATTCCAGGATATCGGAAACGATACGGATGGTATACGGGTTTTCTTCAGGAATCATGTTGGCCAGTGCTCTCTGGGCCAGGTTCCCGTGTCCTACTTCCCTTCTGGAAGTTCCTCTTAAAGGTCTTGCTTCCCCTGTAGAGAACGGAGGGAAGTTATAATGAAGGAAGAATCTTTCGTCATAGTTTACCATTACACTGTCCACCATATTGGCATCTTTTACGGAACCTAAGGTTACAGCAGTCAGCGACTGGGTTTCCCCTCTTGTAAAGATCGCGGATCCGTGAGCTCCCGGTAAATAATCGATTTCACTCCAGATCGGCCTGATGGTTTCAGGATCACGTCCGTCCAGACGGATCTTGTCATTCAGGATCATCTGGCGCATCGCCTCTTTTTCCACATCGTGGTAATATACCTTGGCAAAAGGCGTTACTCTTTCCAGCTCTTCTGCATCTTCTACATACTGGGCCAGGAATTCAGCCAGTACCGCTTTGAACTTTTCGCCTCTTTCCTCCTTACCTGAAGGCGTCTTGGCTACTTCGTATACTTTGTCATATGTTTCTTTCCACACTTTCTCACGGATGGCTTCATCGTGGTTTTCGTGGTTGTATTCTCTTTTCGGAAAAGACTTCCCTACTTTTTCGGCTAATCTTTCCTGAGCTTCCACCTGCTTTTTGATTTCAGCATGGGCAAAAGTGATCGCTTCCAGCATTTCCTGCTCGGAGATTTCTTTCATTTCCCCTTCCACCATAACGATGGAATCTTTGGTAGCGCCCACCATGATGTCAAGGTCTGAATCCTTAAGATCTGCATAATTCGGGTTGATGGAAAGTTCACCGTTGATTCTTACCACCCTTACTTCAGACATCGGCCCGTTGAAAGGAATATCGGTAATGGCAATGGCTGAAGAAGCCGCCAGACCGGCAAGGTCATCAGGAATCGACTGTCCGTCATAAGAAATCAGGGAGATCATCACCTGAACTTCCGCGTGGAAATCATCCGGGAACAGCGGTCTCAATACCCTGTCCACCAAACGCATGGTCAGGATTTCCTGGTCGGAAGGACGTGCTTCCCTTCTGAAGAAATTTCCGGGGATTTTACCGCCGGCATAGAATTTTTCCCTGTAATCTACCGTTAGCGGCAGAAAATCCACTCCGGGATTCGCTTCTTTATTGGCTACTACCGTTGCTAACAGCATGGTTCCGCCCATTTTTACGACAACAGATCCGTCGGCCTGCTTGGCCAGTTTTCCTGTTTCAATAGTGATTTCTCTGCCGTCTGCAAGAGTAATCAGCTCTGTAATTGCTTGAGGTACACTCATAAATTGTTTTGTGTTGCACTCCGTATTGAGTGCTTTTAAGATTATATTTCGTCTAAATTAAGCTGCAAATTTAAGGTAATTATTTGGATTAAAGCTTTTATCCGTACCAAAATCCGCATCGGAAC
>NZ_CAJYMO010000130.1 GCF_913776365.1 uncultured Chryseobacterium sp.
ATTTTTATTTCATCCCGTTTGAAGCAGAGAAAACGACGGAAACGATAAGGTTTCAGGGAAAAGCATTTCATTACCTTCCGAACGGCAATTCCGGGATTCATGAACTGGCTTTGGCATTATCAAGGAACAAAAGCCGGCCGGTTTATCCGCTTTGGATCATTTTGGATAAAAATCAGAATCTCGTCGATTATCATGAAGGAATTTTTCTGCCGGAAGAATTGAAGAAAAAGTTGTTGGAAATTCCGGGTTTTTAAGACGTTTATTTTTTCTCGCAGATTGGGCTGATTGCGCAGATTTTAATTCATCGCAAAGCTAAATAAAGACTGAATCCATCTGAATGCATATAAAAGATAAACAAAGGTGTTTGACTTCGTCGAATCTTTGATTTCACTTAGCCTAACCATACAAAAGTTCTTACTTTGTATTTCCTAGTCAAGCAAAGCACCCTTGTTTTTTAAAAATAAGCAACAGGATATTAAAAGCCTTTGTCTGGCTTTGCGATATTATTTCTTATTCAGCCATGAGCTCACCAGCGTAGGATGAGTCTGTACCCACTGTTTAGCAGCTTTTTCCTTGTCTCTGCTGTATTCCATTTTCGTTAAGAGATCGGTCATATCTGCATCTGTATAATGCATGTTGGAGAAGAATTCTGCCAGTTCCGGATGGTCTTTGGCGAAGCTTTTCCGGCTGTAGGTTTTGATCTGCTCTGCCTCGCCAAATGTTCTTTTGGGATCTTCGAGAAATTTCAGCTTCATTTTCCCGAACATCCAATGCGGCTGCCATCCCGCTACAACGATCCATTGTTTTTGGCGGATCGCATTCTGAAGCTCGGTAATCATGGCAATCGTGGAAGAATTTACCTGGTGGCAGTCCAGCTGATAATCCCGGATTGCTTTGTCGGCAGCGGTCGTGAGCCCGGCTCCTTTTTCAATACCGATGATCCGGTGATTGAACCGGTCGTTATATTGGTTTAATTCCGCTATTGAATTAACAGGAATATAATCAGGCACCACGAGACCGATCCGGCCGGCATCGTAATTTGTTCCGAGCACTTTCAGATCTGGGAAGCGGTTGACTTTCGAAGTATGGGTGTAAGGCAGCCAGACGCCCATGAAAAGATCGGTGTCTTCATTGTTCATCGAAGCCAGGATCATATCGGTAGAGGCTTTCTGGATGATGACATAATAACCCTGCTCATCAAGGATGGCTTTGGCCACATGCGTCATCGCAACATCTTCCGCCCAGCCGTCTACCATGCCGATGGTGACGTATTTTGAATTTTTCAACTGCTTGCAGGAAATCAGCATTCCTGCGATTACGGTTAAAAAGACGGGTATGATATATTTTAAATGTTTCATTTTACTTTTTTTTCTTTACAAATCCCTGGGTTATACGGTCGAGGATAATGGCTAAAATTACCACGGATAATCCGCTTTCAAATCCAAGCCCGATATCCAGGTTGTTAATTCCTTCCAATACCTTTTCACCCAGACCGCCCGCGGCAATCATTCCGGCAATCACCACCATGGAAAGTGATAATAAAATGGTCTGGTTTACTCCTGCCAGGATGGTCTGCATGGCTAAAGGAAGTTCGACTTTAAATAAAATCTGGCGGTTGGTAGCTCCAAAAGCCCGAGCCGCTTCCACAATATCTTTCGGTACCGAATCGATTCCCAGCGTCGTTAACCGGACTGCCGGCGGCATGGCGAAGATAATCGTGGCAAAAGCACCCGGCACCTTACCGATGCTGAAGAACAGTACTGCCGGGATGAGGTAGACAAAAGCAGGCATCGTCTGCATCAGGTCGAGCATCGGGCGGATCACCTTGGCTGCCAGTTTGTTTTTTGCTGCCCAGATCCCCAGCGGAACCGAAAGGAGGAGCGCCGTAAGTGTGGCTACGAAAATCAGCGCTAATGTTTCCATCGTTTCTTTCCAGAATCCCATCAGAAAGATCAGCGTCAGTCCGCCGGCGGTCATCAAAGCCGTTCCTTTCCCGGATTTCCACCAGGCAAGTAAGGTGAACAGAAGAATGATGATGTAAAACGGCGTGTTGGTCAGCAGCCATTCGATTCCGAGGATCGAAGCGTTGCCGATGTGTTTGATGATATCAAAAAATGGTTTGGCATTATCGGTAAGCCAGTTGACGGCCGTTTCCACATATTGCCCTATATCTATAATTTTATGCATGTGATGTACTGTTATTGGTTGTTTGCAATTTCTTTCAATTCGATGATTTCCTCTTTGTTTAACCTCGTGGCTTCAATCACCAGCGACAGCTGCGTTACCAGCCCCAGGAATTTATTGTTTGCGTCTACCACGGCAATCGAGGATTTGCTTCCCGAAATCAGCGGCAGCATTTCTTCCACGGTAGCTTCCGGAAATACGGACGGGACATTGCTGTTGATCACCGATTCCACCGTCGGTTCTTTCTTTTTGGCAATCTGCAGGATGTCGTCCAGCTTTACAAATCCCAGGAAAGTATTCTGGAAATCCACCACGGGCAAGTTTTCCAGACCGGTGGCCCTCATTTTCCTTAACGCGCCTTCCGGACCGTCTTTCCTGAACCGCACCACGGTAGGTTTGTCAAACATTAAAGATTTTGCCGTGATGATGCTCTTACGGTCTACTTTTTCCACGAAGGCTTTCACATAATCGCTTGCCGGGTTGGTAAGGATGTCTTCGGCGGTCCCGATCTGCTCGATCACCCCGTCTTTCATAATCACGATGCGGTCGCCGATCTTGATGGCTTCGTCGAGGTCGTGGGTAATAAAGACAATGGTTTTCTGAAGCGTATCCTGAAGTTCCAGCATCTGGTCCTGCATTTCCGATTTAATCAGTGGGTCCAGGGCAGAGAACGCTTCGTCCATCAGCAATACTTCAGGATCATTGGCCAAAGCTCTTGCCAGGCCGACCCGTTGCTGCATCCCTCCGGAAAGCTGTGACGGATATTGGTTTTCAAAACCGTTCAGCCCGACAATATCCAGTGCTTTTTGTGCCTTTTCCTCTCGGGATTTTTTATCTTCACCCCGGATTTCCAGTCCGAAAGCAGCGTTGCTCAGCACCGTGTGATGGGGCAGGAGGCCGAATTTCTGAAACACCATGCTCATTTCCGTACGCCGTACTTCCAGCAGGTCTTTGTTGTTTTTACCGGTAATATTATCGTCATTGATATAGACCTTCCCCGAAGTCGGCTCATTCAGCCGGTTCAGGCAGCGCAGCAGCGTGGATTTTCCGCTTCCTGATAATCCCATGATCACAAAGAATTCCCCTTCATAGATCTCGAAATTCGCTTTGTTGATTCCGACCGTACAGCCGGTTTTTTCCAGGATTTCCTTTTTGGAAAAGCCTTGGTCGAGAAGTTCAAGGGCTTTCTCTTTGTTTTTGCCGAAGATAATGGTGAGATCTTCGACTTTAAGTTTTACTTTTCTTTTATTTTCAATTGTATTCATATCAGATCTTTTGTATTTAGCATAGACGTAAACATCGCTAATTAAACGTTTAATCTATGGTGAAATTTACCTGTTGAATAGCATCCTATGAAAGTTTGATGATAACCTCAATGCAAATAATAATATAAAGCATGATGCTTATATGCAATTGCAGATTTTACTTCTTAAATAAGATCAGAAAAGAAAAATTTTCTTTTTAACAGAGAATCATTATCCCAAAAATAATGATCCGATAGATATACTATACAACTGGAATTTCTACATTTTGACAAAATGCAGGCCAATAAAAAGCATTGCTTTGTACATTATTGACTCTGCAAATTTACGAAATTTAAATTAAATGGATTTTTTTAAATATAAACAATTGAATTTTAATGTTTTGCGAAATA
>NZ_CAJYMO010000131.1 GCF_913776365.1 uncultured Chryseobacterium sp.
AG
This sequence comes from uncultured Chryseobacterium sp., assembly GCF_913776365.1. Taxonomy (GTDB): domain Bacteria; phylum Bacteroidota; class Bacteroidia; order Flavobacteriales; family Weeksellaceae; genus Chryseobacterium. The sequence continues at coordinate 3 of NZ_CAJYMO010000131.1, forward strand.
AAGGCTGGATAAAGACCATGAAAAGACACCTGAAAGTCAGGTATATTGGATATTATGGCAAAATTGTCAAATTATCCTCAATAAAATCAGATAAATAATACAAATCTTTTTTAAACATACTCTAACAAACAAACAATGGAAACAAAAAAAGTATGGTTCGTTACCGGCGCCTCAAAAGGATTGGGATTTGAACTGGTTAGAAAATTATTGTCGCAAGGGTTCAGGGTAGCGGCTACCAGCCGTACCGTTGATGCCCTGATCTCTTCGTTCGGGGAATCTTCAGAACATTTCCTTCCGCTCGGGATGGACATTACCAGTAACGATGATGTGAAATCTTCTCTTGCCGGAACCGTAGCACATTTCGGAGCTGTGGATGTCATCGTTAATAATGCAGGCTATGGCCAGATCGGAACACTGGAGGAACTTACCGATGAAGAAGCAAAAGCCAATTTCGACGTGAATGTCTTCGGGAGCCTGAATGTCATCCGGAATGCGATGCCGTATCTGCGGGAACAGCAATCGGGAAACATTTTCAACATCTCCTCCATCGGCGGCTATGCAGGGAATTTTCCGGGATGGGGAATTTACTGCGCCACCAAATTTGCCGTTGCCGGATTTACGGAAGCCCTGGCTGAAGAAGCCAAAACTTTCGGGGTGCATGCCACCGTGGTCTATCCCGGCTATTTCCGTACGGACTTTCTCACCCAGGAATCGGCGAAGACACCGGCTCATACCATTGCAGCCTATGAATCGGCCAGAAATTCGGAACAGGCGCACCTGAATGAGATCAACGGCAACCAGCCGAATGATCCGGTAAAAGCGGCTGAAGCCCTGATTGAACTAAGCAAGCAACAGCATCCGCCGGTACATTTCCTGCTGGGGATCGAAACCCATGAGTTCCTCAACAGCAAGATGGCAACCCTGAAAAAAGATGCGGAAAACTGGAAAAGCCTGACGGAATCAACGGCAATTTAGTTTTTCCTTACAATAAAAACTCAGGACCTCTAAGCTGGATGTTAAAAGCTGTCTGAATGATTGTTCAATCGAGACCGATGGGAATACTCTGATTCAGGCAGCTTTTTAATTATTTATAATTTCAACGGTTACCGGCACAAATTATGAAGTCTAACCGAAGTAATTTCCGGCAGGAAGACAGGACCGAGCGGTCATTGACCAACTGACCCGGAAAAAATTTAAAATCAAACTTCGTATAAAAATGAAAGCAGTAGTGATTACAAAACCCGGAGGCCCGGAGGTGCTGGAATTAAAAGAATATCCAACGCCCGAAATATCAGGAGATAAAGTATTGATAGAAGTGAAAGCTGCAGGACTCAACCGGCTGGATGTTTTCCAGCGTGAAGGAAATTATCCGGCTCCGGCTGGTGTTACCAACGATATCTTAGGGTTGGAAGTCGCCGGAACAGTGGTTGAATGCGGACCTGAGGTTGCTGGTTTTAAAGTCGGTGATATGGTTTGCGCCCTTTTGGAGGGCGGCGGTTATGCGGAATTGGTCAGTGTTCGTGAAGGCCAGTGCCTTCCGGTTCCTGCCGGTCTCAGTTTTGCGGAAGCGGCAAGTTTACCCGAAACCGTATTTACCGTCTGGTCCAATATTTTTCAGAGGGGAAACCTTCAGCCCGGAGAAACACTTTTGCTACACGGCGGAAACAGCGGCATCGGCATTACCGGGATCCAGATTGCCCATGCTTTGGGCTCAAAAGTAATTGTTACCGTCGGCTCTGAAGAAAAAGGCAAAACCTGTCTCAGCCTGGGAGCAGATGAGTATATCAATTATAAAACCCGGAATTTTGAAGACGAACTGCAAAACGAAGGAGTGGACGTAATTCTGGATATGATCGGCGGTGAATATTTAGCTAAAAATATCAATATTTTAAAACCGGACGGAAGATTGGTCCACATCAATGCAGTGGATAAAAGTCCGGCCCGTCTCGATATAAAAAAAGTGATGACCAAACGTCTGACAGTCACAGGAAGCACGCTCCGGGGCAGAGAACACGCATTCAAAAAACAGCTGGCAAAAGACGTGCAGCAATATGTCTGGCCGTTGATCGAATCGAAACAATTCAGGCCCGTGATATTCCGGACTTTTCCTTTTTCAGAAGCTTCCGAAGCACACCGGTTACTGGAAAACGGCACGCATACCGGTAAAATCATCCTGGTGAGATAGACAGGTGTAAAAAAGAAACTGTAATTAAACAGGCTGAAAGAGGGATCCCGGTTTTTTTTCTCGTAGCTTAGATGATTGCATCCAAAATAACGTGGCTTCGAGAGCCTCAGCCACCGGACCGTCACATTCATAAAACAAGGCATATAAAAATCTTTGATTTTTAATCTCGTGTGCTCTGAAATCTATGTGATCCATCAGTCTGAAATCTTAAGTGACTTATGGGGTAAGAAAGCTTTGGTGACTTTTATGGCAAAGAGTTTCAGCTTCCTTATCCTGTTTATTTTAATTTAATATCTTAGCTTTTATGAAAGATACTTTCCGTTTTAATTCGATCTCAGAATTTCATGCCTTTTGCGGACTGCCGAAGCCGGAACACCCGCTGATCAGCCTGATCGATTACAGTAAAGTACAGTATCCGGTAAATGATGAGGAGATGAAATGGATACAGGACTACTACTCCATCGGGTTGAAAAGAAACGTGAATGCGCGGTTCAACTACGGGCAGCAGGAATACGATTTTGATTCCGGTGTCCTGTGCTTCGTTTCGCCGCTCCAGTTTCTGCGGATTGAGATGAAGCCTGATGTGGAAGTGGAACCTACCGGCTATCTGCTGCTGATCCACCCTGATTTCCTCTGGGGGACTTCCCTCGTGAAGAAAATGAAAACTTACGCATTTTTCAGCTACCACATCAATGAAGCTCTTTTCTTATCGGAAAAGGAAGAGAGAATCATCGTGGACCTGTTTAAAAATATGGAGAAGGAATACCGGAACAATATGGATAAATTCACCCAGGAACTGATTGTGGCCCAGCTGGAACTCTTTCTGATCTACTCCGAACGGTTTTATGAACGCCAGTTCCTCACCCGGAAAAAATCTGGCCACGAGCTGCTGGCAAAATTTGAAGCGGTTCTTTCCGGGTATTTTGAAAGCGGAAAACTCCTTGAAAACGGGATCCCTTCGGTAACAGAAATCGCCGGAGCACTGAACATTTCTCCCAATTACCTTGGCAGCCTGCTGCGCATCCATACCCAACAGAACACGCAGCAGCATATCCAGAACAAACTGATCGATTACGCCAAGGAGCGCCTGAGCACCACTACCCTTTCCGTCAGTGAAATTGCCTACGAACTGGGCTTTGAGCATCCGCAGTCGTTCAGTAAACTATTTAAGCAGAAAGTAAAGCAGTCGCCGGGGGAATTCAGGAAATCATTCAATTGAAACCCCATTTGATTTCGTACATTGATATAGATATGATCTTATTTAAACAAGCATCTGTAGATCATTAGAATTTAATTTGTAATTTTGCTTAAAATACATCTGCCATGGATCTTCAGACCCGGAAATTAAACCTTATTACTTATCTTGCTCAGTTGCAGGATGAGCCTTTCTTTGACAAAATCGAAGAGTATATTTTATCCAGATCAGAAAAAGCAGACTGCTCTGACTTCTTACCTTTCACTATTGAAACGTTGACCCGTCGTTTAGAAACGTCTGAAGAAGATTTTAAAAACGGAAGATACAGGACTCAGGAAGATTTGGAAAGTCAATCATCTAACTGGTAGCATATGAAATTGGTATGGACTGAATTCGCTATTGAAAATTTAAAAATCATTTTTGATTATCATGCTTCTAAAGCCGGCAGAAAAGTTGCCCATACTATCCGGAAAAAAATTTTTACATCAACAAAACAATTGATGCAGCATCCTGAATCCGGTCAGATTGAATCGCATCTTGAAAAGCTCAGTCAACAATACCGGTATATCTTGAGTGGTCATTATAAAATCATTTACACACTGAATCATGAATGCGTTATCATCAGTGATATTTTTGACGTGCGTCAAAATCCTGTCAACCTAATGAATGATCAGCGAAACAAGAAATAAAAAGAGAAGCCCGCAGCTTCTCTTTTTATTTTAATATATCTTATCTATTCTATTCTATCTGAATCTTCTCTTCCGTACCCAGAAGAACAATCCGCCCAAAATCCCGATGATCACCAGCGGAAGCAGCAGGTTGAACCACTGCCAGTAGTTCCTTTCTTCATTGATGAGGTAACGGTCCAGCAGGCGTTCTTCGATATTCCGGTTGCGGAGCTCCATCAGGTTGCTGTCGTCCAGGAGGTAGTCGAGGGCGTTTTTCAGGAACTGTTCGTTTCCGAAGCGTTCCTGGGTGAGCACATCCATTCCCAGCGGCATCGGCTTGCCTTTTACCACTTTGTTGCGGGCCACATCACCGTCGGCAATAACGATCATTTTGTTTTCCGGACTGGAAGCTCTGAATCCCGGATAGGATTTACGTTCGATCCGGGATGCATAGGCAGAAGTGAATTTTCCCTGCAGCGCCACGGCAAAGATCCTTGGTGGACTCGGCTTTTCCATCTGCCCGAGGCTGTCTACACTGTTGATTTCCTCCAGGCTGACGAAATCCGGCACCTGCTTCAGGGAAGTCCTGTCACTGGATTCAAAAAGGACATCGGTCCGGATGTTTTTCCTTCCGCCCAGCGTATCGATGGAAGTCGGGAATTCGAATTTCACGGGATTGATATTTTTGGTCACCGGATGTTCGTTTTCAGCAATCCCCAATGGGAAATACGGCCAAGGCTGTGTGGAATACTGGGCATTCCCGGCGACTTCCCCGGCCACAAACTTCAGCTTGGCAAATTTCTTCACATCCTTTACAAGCGCAGGATTGATCCTGATCCCGTAATTGAAGAAGAAATCGGTAAGGTTGAGGTCTACCGGGAAGGGCATCAGCTTTTCGGAACGCATCAGGGTATCCATTTCGGCATTTACGGCATCAATCATCCACAGGGTTTTCCCACCGTTCATGATGTATTGGTCCAGGATCACTTTTTCATTATCGGTGAATGCTTTCCTCGGTTTAGCAATCACCAGGGCGCTCATCTGCTTCAGCAGCGGCACGTCGGCCAGGGAAAGTTCTTTCTGGTTTTTGGGGATAATAGGGCCGGCATCGTAATTTTCCAGGGCCAGGTTCATGAATCCCTGGAATTCCGAAGGGCTCAGCTCATCCTGGTTCACCAGCACGCCGATTTTTTTAAAGCTTTCCTGCGTAGCAATCTTGAGCTTGGAAATAAAATTATATTCCAGGTTCTCGATGGATTTGTTGAGCAGTTCCGCATTGTCCGCATAATTCTGTTCAACCACCAAAGGAACGGTCACCTTTGTTTTTCCGGCCCTGATCAGTGCATACGGATAAATTTCGATCTGGGAAGTCTTTCCGCTCTTGCGGTCATCCAGAACGGACGGATAGATGCCTCGGGACAGCAGTGTGTCTTTCGGGATGTTGGTTTTGATCGGGTCAATAAATCTGAAATCGACATCAGAATTCACTTTTCTGAAGTTTTCCAGCATAAATTTCGTTTCGCTCTGGAGCTGCTTGAAATCAGCAGGGAAATCACCATCGAGATACACATCGATCATGATCGGTTTTTTGACGGATTCCAACGTTTTGACCGTACTTTCGGAAAGCGTATATCTTTTTTCCCGGGTCAGATCCAGCCTGATTCCTGAAACGGCCAGGATAATCGCCAGTGGCAGCACTATAAAAAGTAAGATTCCTGCCGGTGAGGTAAACGGTATTTTTTTCATCTCTTTACTTTTTTTCACTGATAAAATGGTTGGACAATACTAAGGTTACCCCGATGACCAGCACGAAATAGGCGACATCCTTAAAATCGATGAGCCCTCTGGTGAATCCCATGAAATGCTGGTAAAACCCTATGTTCTGCAGAATAAAATCGGCCCCGCCCAGAAGTTTGTAGCTGGCGAGCTGCTCAATACCAAAATACAGGATGAAGCACATGAACACGCCCAGCAGATAAGCCATGATCTGGTTCTGGGACAGTGAAGAGGCCAGGATCCCGACACCGGAAAATGCGGCAATCAGGATCATCAGTCCGATATAGCTTCCCAAGGTCATTCCGAGGTCAATATTTCCGGCCGGTACGCCCAGCACATACACCGTATACAAGTATACCAGCGAAGGAATGAGACACAGGATCCCGACGATCCATACCGAGAGGAATTTTCCGAATACCAGATCCGATACTTTCAGTGGTTGTGAAAACAGCCAGTTCAGGGTGCCGGTCTGCTGCTCTTCGGCAAAAGTTCTCATGGATAAGGCCGGAATGATGAACATCAGCAGCCATGGCACCAATACGAAGTAACTCTGCAGGGAAGCGGTCCCGATTTCAAAAATATTGGAATCGTTATCGAAAAAAAACAGGAACAGCGTAGTCACCAGGCTGAAAGCCGCAATGATTACCCATGCGCTCCAGTTCCCGAAGTAACTCCAAAGTTCTTTCTTTAAAATTGCAAACATGTTTTTCAGTTATGGGTTATAAAGTAAAAGTGGTGAAGGCCAGAGGAAAACCCTTTGCTTCCCACCGGTACTTTTTATTGTTTTTTCTTTTTTTTGTTCACCAGCTTTACGGTCGTCATGATCAGCAATACCAGAACGAAAAATCCGGTAATTAATTGCCACCAGTACTCGATCACCTGGTACTTTAGGATCACGGTGAATACCACCAGGAAAAGAAGGAAAGTAGCAATTTCATTGGCCTGTCTCAGCTTGATATTGGCAGTTTCCAGGGTATCGCCGTCCAGTACTTTCAGCTGCTGCACTTTTTTCCAGCACCAGTAATGGTAACATGCAAGGCCGACAAGAAAAGTCAGCTTCAGGTGGAACCACGGTGTTTTCATCAGTCCGGTATTGAGGAAGATCATGACCAGCCCGCAGACGGCCATGATAATGCCTGCCGGAACGGTGATGATGTTCCACAGCCGCCGGGCCATGAAAATATACTGTTCCCGAAGGATCTTTTTCTTGTCTTCGGCAAATGCATCCGTGTCTTTATAATACACGAAAAGCCTGACCAGGTAAAAAATCCCCGCAAAATAACTGACCATAAAAATGATGTGCAGCGCCTTGATGATGGTATAAAGCATCCTGAAAATTTGTCTGCAAAGATAAGGTATTTCACAAAAAAAGAAGGTTCCGGTGTAAAAAATGACGGTAAAATATAGGCGCTCACTACCAACCCTGAAAAAGAAGGGATGATGAGCGCCGCCGGCCGGTTTTGCGGAATGGGAAATCTGCCGGATATCTCCGGAACATACCGGTTACAGCTTCAGAATTTAAAAATAAATTTCATATCCACATTCACCATTACCCGCATATTGCTCTGTTCGCGGTCAAAATTAGGAAAAAACCGCATATCATCCAGGATTTCAGAAGAAGGCTGCTTTCCTTCCACATGATTATACCTAACGCTCCGGTGGGCAATCCCGAGTCCTACTTTCGGCATAAACCCGAACCAGGAAGATTCACGGTGCAGCAGGATGCTGTAGTTGATACTCAACCCTTTCCGTATCCTTTTGAAATCAGCCGCATCAAATCTGTAATACTCCCCGCTGCTGTCATAATAACCGGCATTGGTTCTTTCGGAACTGTGGTTCAGGTAAGAGAGTTCTGCCGAGAGAAAATGCTTCAGCCGGGATTTGGGATTCAGGCTGTAATAAACTTCAGGCTTTATTTCATAGATCCTGTAGTCGCCCTCAAACCCCAGATTATAGGGCGTCATCCCTTTCTGTCCGTAGGCAAGTTCCGTTCCCAGCCACCAGCGGCTGTTCAGCTGGTGCATATAGCCCACATTAAAGCGCTGATCCCGGAAGGGCGCAAAACTGCTTACCGTAATGATGGAATGGTAATTAGCCTGCTGCTGACCTTCTGAAGCCTGAAACTGTGCAGAGTGTGGCGGTGAAGTTGCCTGGGACCGTTGTGCCTGGGCTGTTCCTGCTGTTATCATCATAAAGAACAGGCAGGACAAAAATTTTCCTTTCATGGTTATGTTTTATAAGTGGGTCAAAAATATAAATTTTCAGGGGTACCACAAAATGAAATTAAAAGGCTTCAGTAAAATTCTGCCTTATGCAAAGTTTTTTTATTTTACCATTGAAATACTGTCCGTTTTCTGTCCCTTCCGGTAATTCTTTATGTAGAGCAGTTTCCCTTTCTCATCGTAATATTTCCACGGTCCGAAATAAAACCAGTGCCTTTCGCGTTCGGAAATTTCTATCTGTGACTGCCCTTTTTCCATGAGCTTTCCGTTGGGATGATATTTTCTGGTTTTAGTCACTGCCTTTCTGATCACGTCTTTCTGGTATTTCATGTTGTTGAAAGAGGTCGTCCAGGTTCCTACCTTTTCTCCTTTTTTATACTTTCCTTTGGCGATCAGGACGCCCTCATCGGCGGAATATTCTTCTACCCATTTTCCGTTTCTTTTGTTTACGAGGTGCTCGTCCTTAACATACTGATTAAACCCGGAAGTACATGAAGCCAAAGAAAGCATCAAAACCATGGGAATATAAATTTTATTCATAAAAAAAGCAGGATTTCTACAAATATAGGAAATCCTGCTTTAACTCTACAAATGTAGAAATATTTATTTTTTAAGAAATCACATCCAGCTCTCTCCCTACTTTTTCAAAAGCGGCAATGGCCTTATCCAGATGCTCCCTTGTGTGGGCTGCAGAAAGCTGAACCCTGATCCTGGCTTTTCCTTTCGGTACTACCGGATAGAAGAATCCGATCACATAAATCCCTTCGTCCATGAGTTTTTCCGCCATTTTCTGGGCAAGTGGTGCGTCATAGAGCATCACGGGAACAATAGCAGCATCGCCGTCAGGGATATCAAAACCTTTGGCCTTCATTTCTTTTCTGAAGTATTCTGCATTTTCCATCACTTTATCGCGTAGGGAAGTATCCTCGGAAATCATATCCAGCACTTTTAAAGCAGCACCTACGATTCCGGGAGCCAGGGAATTGGAAAACAGATAAGGTCTGGAACGCTGTCTCAGCATATCGATGATCTCTTTTTTTCCGGAAGTGAAACCGCCTAGCGCACCGCCCAGTGCTTTTCCTAAGGTGGAAGTGATAATATCTACCCTGCCCATTACGTCATTGGCTTCATGGGTGCCACGGCCTGTTTTCCCGATAAAACCGGTAGCATGGGAATCATCTACCATCACCAGCGCATCATATTGATCTGCCAGGTCGCAGACCCCTTTCAGATCGGCAACAATGCCGTCCATGGAGAAAACACCGTCCGTCACAATGATTTTAAAACGGTGTTTTTTTTCAGAGGCGGCTTTCAGCTGGGCTTCCAGATCTTCCATGTTGTTGTTTTTGTACCGGTACCTTGCCGCTTTGCACAGACGCACCCCGTCGATAATCGAAGCATGGTTCAGCTCATCCGAAATAATGGCATCCTCTTCCGTGAAGAGAGGTTCGAAAACCCCGCCGTTGGCATCGAAGCAGGCAGCATACAAAATCGTATCCTCAAGACCTAAAAATCCGGCAATCTTCTGCTCCAGCTGTTTATGGATATCCTGGGTTCCACAGATAAAACGTACCGAAGACATCCCGTAACCGTGGGATTCGATCATATCCTGAGAAGCTTTCATCACTTCCGGATGGTTGGAGAGCCCCAGATAATTGTTGGCACAGAAGTTCAGCAGCTTTTTTCCGTTGGCTTCTATTTCCGCACTCTGCTGGGAAGTAATGATGCGTTCCTTTTTGTAAAGCCCGTCATTTTCAATATTCTGCAGTTCGTTCCGTAGATTTTCAAGATACTTTTCAGAGATCATTTCTAATAATTTTTATGATATGCTAATTTAACAAAAAAGGCAGTACCGTAAAGGTTTTTCTGTTTCTTATTCCCGATGCCTGTATAAAATCATAATATCTGCAAATTAGTCTATTATTTTTGTAGACTAATCGTATATTTGTCTTTAAAACCAGGGAATGAGATTGTCACCCGTACAAAAAATCAGAAATATATCGTCCGAGGATTTCCTTACAACCTATCTGAAGCCTGCGAAACCCGTTATTCTGGAGGATTTTGTTGCCGCTGAAAGTCCTGCCTTTACAAAATGGAACTATGAATATTTCAAAACCGTTGCAGGCGAGCAGAAAGTCAATATTTATGGCAGTGAAATAGAATCTCTGGACAGGGTTGCCAGCAAGCCTGTCGGGCAGAGCACATTTGCGGAATATCTGGATCTGATTGCTTCCTCGCCTACCGAACACCGTCTGTTCCTTTTTAATTTATTAAGCATCAAGCCCGAACTTAAAAATGACATCCATTATAATGACGTTACGAAAGGAAAAATCTTAAAATGGCTTCCCTTTATGTTTTTCGGCGGTGAAGGTTCCATTACCCGGAACCATGTGGATATTGATATGTCCCATGTTTTCATCACGCAGTTCCAGGGGATCAAAAAAATCTGGCTTTTCCCATGGGAGCAGTCGGACCTCATGTATAAGCTGCCTTATAATTTCCACTCGATTACCAATATCAAAGAGCCGGATTTTAAAGAATTTCCCGGGCTGAAATATATCAATGGCTACGAAGCCGTTATCAGGCCCGGTGAAACCCTGTATATTCCTTCCGGATGGTGGCATTACATTCAATATGAAACGGAAGGGTATTCTGTTTCTGTCAGGGCCTTGCCTTTCAGCTTGCGGGAAAAATGGCGGGGATTCAAAAATCTGGTGCTGATCCGGCATTTTGACAATGTGATGCGCCATCTGTTTAAAGAAAAATGGTTTGACTTCAAGGTGGAAAAAGCAAAACGGAAGGCAAACCGGGCGATCAGACGCCAGAAGACTTTCCAGATTTAACCAGAATTCGGATACCCTCCTGCAAATACACTTTTTTTCCGGAAGGCTGTCTCTGTTTATACCCGGCAGGAAACAGGACTGCTGCGGATTAAAGTAACTGCGCAGGGTAAAGGCAGATCAACCTGCTGAATCTGCAGTTGCCTGTCTAAAAAAGGAAAAGTGGCACAGACTCCGGAATCCAGAGGCAAAGTTTCAGGCAGGCCCTCGTAATTTTCGTAAAGGAAATTCCGATATTCCCCTACCCTGTTCTTTATGATATAATCTCTATAAATCAAAACCTTCAGGAATTCTGAAGGTTTTGATTTTGAATTTTATCGCTGTAATTATTTCTTCAGAAACTTGATGGATTGATCATGGATCTTAAAGATATATGTTCCGGGAACCAATTCTGAAATACTGACTGATTCTTCAGGAAGATAAGTCCCTTTTCTTACCAGCTTTCCATCCATTGCATAAATAACAAATTCAGCGGGCTTTTTGATTCCTTTGAGGAAGATTTCATTTTTTGCCGGATTCGGGTAAAGACCGAATTCCTCCCTGTCCGCTTCAGCCGTACCCAGGGTGGAGTCCATGGTTACGGTAGAATTCCTTTCCAGGATCTGGTATTCATAGTTGAATTCCACGCTGGCTACCGGGAAAGCAACCGTCTGAACGAAGTACTGGTTGTTGGTGGTATTGTTCAGGGCAAAGTAAGCCACCTGGCCTCCGGTTCCGTTGACTTTTACCGGCAAAGGAAGCTCGAAGAAACTCACTGCAGGGCTGCTTTGAGTCTGGGAAGCTTTGAAAGTAAGCGTATTCCCGTTCTGTTTCCAGCGGATATCATAAATGGGATACCCTTCCCCGTAAATCCAGTCATTGAAGAAGCCGGTAAAATCCTGGCCGGTCGACTGCAGCAGTGAAGCATTGAAATCCTGCGTCTTTACATAATTATAAGCCAGGGCGGGCCTTGCATGATATTGCTGTAAGGCCTGATAAAAAGCCGTATCTCCCAGAATCCATTTGAGCATCCGCAGTACGAATGCCCCTTTGGAGTAGGATAATCTGCCGTTGAAAATGGTTCCTACGCTTGTCAGGTCGGAATCCGCAACGTAAACCCTTCCGCCGGGAGCACCGGTTATGTAGTTCTTCTGTACCATGAGGTAATTCATAAAATCCGCATTGCTCATCAGCAGTTTCTCATTGGCGACATGTTCTCCGAAGGTGGCAAAGCCTTCATTCAGCCAGATGTCATTCCAGGCACCGCAGGTTACCTTATCTCCGAACCATTGATGGGCAAGCTCATGCGCAATCAGCCCTCTGCCCCAGGAAGCCATGGAAGACATGGTCTGATGTTCCATTCCGCCACCGGCCTGGAATTCCATATGCCCGTATTTTTCATTCCGGAAAGGATAAGGTCCGAAGTAGGTTTCGAAGGTATTCATTACCGTTTTGGTCCACTCAATGTTGCTCATGCTGGTGGTATTGGCAGCCGTTGACGGGAAAACATAATTAACAAACGGGAACGGCGGGTTTCCCATGGTATCGTTGATCTTGGTAAAATTGGTAATCGAGAGTGCGATCAGGTAAGCGGCCGTAGGATATTGTGTTCTCCAGAACGTACGCTTCTGGTTGTTTCCCAGCATTGTTTCAGACATCAGCTTTCCGTTGGAAGCCACATTGTACTGGGATGGTGTGGTAACTTTGATGTCAAATCTTTCAATCTTGTCATTCAGGCTTTGCTTGGTCGGGAACCAGTCCTGCGCACCATACGGTTCATTGAGGGTTGAGAGTACGGCAGTTCCGCCCTGGGTACCGTTAAAAAAAGAATTGTTAATGGATGCAGGGGTGCCGGCATAGTATACAGTAAGTGAATCCAGGACATTGGCTGACAGTGCGGAAGCGAAATTGATCTTGAGCTCCTTGGTAGAAAGCTGCTGGAAGCTGAGGTTCTGCCCGTGATAGCTTACCTGGGAAACCGGCATCTGGTTATCCAGGTCGAAATAGATACTGCTCATGGCCTGGGCCGGCTTGAAATGGGAAGTTACCGAGCCGGAAATGTTTTTTACCGCCGGATTGATGGTAACATCCATCCGCTGGTACTGGAGATCGTAATTAAGCGTATTGGGATTGATGTTCCCTGCTGCCATTTTATGGGCAAAAGATTTCATTTCCTTTGCGATCAGCCCTTTCTTTTCCACATTGTCATTCTGGGAATACATCTGCTGGAATACCAGGGAACTGAATACAAAAAGGTATATTTTTTTCATACTTCGTAAAATTAGTTCAAAGATAAAAAAAACCTTCTAATCGTGGATTAAAAGGTTTTGTATGGTCTGATTTTAATTTCTGTTAAAGGTCCAGTGCCGGTTCAAGAATTCGTTCCATCCTTTTCTTCACCATATCCACCGATCCTGCGTAGTTATTTACCATCAGGGAAAACACCAGGGTTTTTCCGGAATTCGTTTTCAGGTAGCCCGCCAGCGTCTTTACTTTGTTCAGGGTTCCGGTTTTTGCGAACACCTGGCCGTTTCCTGCCCCGTTGAACATTCTTTTCAGGGTGCCGGACTGTCCGCCTACCGGCAGTGAGTTCAGGTAAGTGGCATAATACTTCTCATTCATCAGCGAAGTTAAGAATTTAGCCTGTGAGATCGGGGTTACATGGTTGCTTCTGGACAATCCGCTGCCATCGATGTAATTCAGTCCCAGCATATCGAAACCTTCTTCCTGAAGATGTGCGGTCACCACTTTCCGGCCGGATTCGGTGGTCTGGTCGCCCAGGCTCTGGAATCCTACCGTTTTCAGGAGGGCTTCTGCAAGGCCGTTGTCACTGTGCTGGTTGGTATAATAAATAATATCGCTTAATGTCGGGGATTTGTATACGGAAACCAGTTTTCTGTTTTCAGGATTGGCATCCGTCATTTTGGGGGTTACTTTTCCGGTAACCGGAATACCGCTTTTTACCAGGGTTGTTCTGAAAGAATTGGCCAGGTAAGCCGGTGCATCGGGAAGTTTGGTCGTTAAGATGCCGTTTCCTTCATACACATCGGCATATACCATCTGGTTGTTATAAGGAGAAACGTAGAAGAATTTTTTCTCTGTGGAAAAGCCGTTCCCTTTTTTCACGATCAGTTTTTCATTGGCGGGATTGATTTCGCGGGTGGTTCCTGCAGGCAGGTAGTAGTTGTTGTTTTCCAGCCACACCACATTTTCCGGAAGCTTTGAAATATTGCCTTTGAAAAGCGCGGTCTGGATGATAATATCGCCATTTACTTTTTTGATGCCTTCACGCGAAAGCCCTTCTTTGAAATCTGAAATGATGTCCCTGTAGGCCCATGCTCCTGCTTTGTTGGTTCCCAATGAAGGATCTCCGCTTCCCACAACATACAGGTTCCCGTTCAGTACACCGTTCTCATCAACGGTTCCCGAATATTCCAGCTGGGTATTCCAGCGGTAGTTTTCTCCCAGCATGCTCATGGCGGTTTCCGTGGTAAGCAGTTTGGTAGTGGAAGCAGGAACAAGAGGGGTATTTTCATTATAGGAAGAAACGACTTTCTTCGTCTTCGGATCGTACACTACGAATCCCCAGGTCGCATTTTTCAGCACCGGATCGGTCATCATGGTGTTTACGTTGATATCCACCAGTTCTTTGGCCGACAGGACCGTTTTTTCTGCCAGTGCAGTAATGGGAGAAGGCAGGTTGAGGCTGCTTTTCTGATTGTCGTAAGCCTGGGAATACAGGACTGCAGAAACGGTAGACTGTGCAAGGAAAAGCCCTGAAGCCAGCACCGCAACACTTGAAATATACTTTCTGAAATTTACCATCTATTTTTTCATTTTGCTATAGTTTGGATCGGTTAAAATTCAACCGGTTAAATCGAAAGTTAAACCCCAAACATATAATCAACGCCCAAATGTAGAAAATATTGCGGTACAGCCCTCCCGGGCACTCCTATAAAAACTCTATAAAGTTTGTTAAAGACTGTTAAAAATCCACAAAAATATCTTTTTTAATGCTTTGGTATGCTGTAATTTCTGCAAATTCATCCATACTTTTCAGCACCAGCTTTTTATATTCCTCGTATTTTTTCCCGCGCGGCAGCTTAAGCATTATCTGGAACTGATACAGGTTGTTCAGCTTTCCGATGGGTGCTTTTTCAGGTCCCAGCACACAGTCTTCAGGCAGGTATTTCCGGAGTACCGAACCCATAAACTGGGAGGCCCGGTTTACCTTATCCTCTTTTCTGTGTTTCAGTACGATCATGATCAGCTTGGTAAAGGGCGGATAATGGAATTTCTTTCTTTCGGTAAGGATGTATTTGTATACCCTGGCCGGGTTCTTCATCGCGATCAGCTGGAATACGGAATGTTCCGGGTTGAAGGTCTGGATCAGGACTTTTCCCTGTCCCGAAGCCCTTCCTGCCCTTCCGGATACCTGGGTAATGAGCTGATAGGCTCTTTCCTCCGCCCGGAAATCCTGTACATAGATCAGTGAGTCTGCTTTGGGAATGGCTACCATTTCGATATGGTCAAAATCCAGCCCCTTGGAGATCATCTGGGTTCCCACGATAATGTCCGTCTCACGGTCTTCTATTTTTTCGTACAGCTTCTCATAGGCGAATTTCTTGCGCATGGAATCCACGTCCATCCGGTCCACTTCATGCTCCGGGAACAGGTTTGCCACTTCCTCGTGGATCTGTTCCACACCAATGCCCCTTTCATTGAGGTTTTCAGAATGGCATTTGGGACAGGTTTTCGGTTTGGAGGCACGCTGCCCGCAGTAATGGCATTTCATTTCATTCGCGGCCTTGTGGTAGGTCATCACCACGTCACAGTTGGAGCAGTAGTTCACATAGCCGCAGGTTTCACATTCCACCACACTGGCATAGCCCCGGCGGTTATGGAGGACGATGACCTGATTCCTGTCTTCCAGGATTTTTTTCATCTCATCGATGACGTGTAAGGAGAAATTTCCGGACACCTTTTTAGAATCCTGTGCTTCCTTGAGGTTGATCAGCTCATATTCCGGCAGGCGGACGTTACCGAAACGTTCCTCAAGGAGAATGTATTTGAGTTTATCCTTTCTCGCATTATAATAGCTTTCCACGGATGGCGTGGCCGATCCCAGGATCACGCCGGCACCATAACAGTTTCCCAGTACCTGTGCGGCATCTTTTGCGTTGAAGTAAGGCGATACTTCTTTGGGTTTATAGGCAGAATCGTGCTCTTCGTCCACCACGATAAGACCCAGGTTGCTGAAGGGAAGGAACAACGCATTCCGGGTACCGACAAGCACCCTGATATCGTTCTGCCTGATTCTCTTCCAGACTTCCACCCTTTCGAAATCCGTGAGTTTCTGATGGTAGAAGCCAAGCTGGCGGCCATATTTTTTTTCGAGCCTGCGGATGATCTGCTTCGTAAGCGAAATCTCCGGGAGCAGGAAGAGCACATTTTTTCCTTCCCGGACACATTCTTCAATTTTCTCCAGGTAAATATGGGTTTTCCCGGAAGAGGTCACTCCGTGGAGCAGGACATTTTTTCCTTCCTCAAAAGCTTCATCTACTTCCGCTTTTGCCTGTTTCTGGGCTCTGGAAAGTTCCTCTAAGGCTTCGGTTTCCCCTTCATAGCTTTCAATACGGTCTTTCTGCATGTAGAATTCTTCCACCAGGCCTTTTTCCACCAGGGATTTCAGCTGGGAAGAAGCAAAATGCCCGTCTTCGAAAAGTTCTGATTTTTTAACCGGGACTTCCGGATGTTCAGTCTGTCTTTCCAGGATTGCCAGAAAGAGGTCTTTCTGTTTCTGCGACCTTTTCAGCTTCAGAAGGATATCGGTGATCTGCTGGCCTTCAATCAGTTCCTGCTTTATTTTTACATAAGCCACTTCTTTGGCCCTGTATTTTTCGGCAATTTTCTCATCGATTTCTATGTACTGAAGGTCGATAAGCGAATTGATGGTCCTGATGATGTCTTTTTTCGGGATAAAGGATTCGATATCCGTGAGGTTGATGAGCTGCCGGACTTCCAGTGCATGGATGAGGTACATTTCATTGACATCCAGGTTTTCAAAATCCACCTTTACATTCGGTTTCATTTTCAGATAGGTTTCACTTTCCAGCTTCAGGGAAGACGGAAAGGCAAACCGGTAAATCTCACCGAGGCTACAAAGATAATACCCTGAGAGCCAGGTCCAGAATTCAATCTGCTGCTGCGGAACGATGGGTTTGTCATCCAGCAGGCTGATGACGTCTTTCGGAAGAAATGTTTCAGGAGCCACGTCGTGAAGCTCAAATACGATTCCTGTATAGATTTTTTTCCCGCCGAAAGAAATAAGTACCCGCATCCCGACCCGGATTTCAGACTGCATTTCTTCAGGAACTCTGTAGGTAAAAGATCCTTTCACATTCAACGGCAAAACTATCTGGGCATACTGCAAGGGAAAAATTTTAATATGTAAATTTAATTTTTTCTTTTGTGAACTGCAAAATTTTCTCTCTTTAATATGCCACCTTCTTCACTACATCTGTCGTTAAAAGCTTCTTTCTTCTATTGAAACAAATGACTGAACAGAAGGCTTCCGCCCTAGCCCTGATAGCAGCGGTTACCCCACAGCAGGTGCCGGGAAAAGCATCGGCGCGAGGAGTATGAGCGAATAGCAGGAAAGAGCTCCCGGA
>NZ_CAJYMO010000132.1 GCF_913776365.1 uncultured Chryseobacterium sp.
TAAGGAATTTACGAAGAACTTTCCGGCATATTCCGGTTTGGCGATTTCCACATTTCCCTGCTGGGTCTTACGCCTGCCGTTCCCTGGTGCATTTCAATAGCAGGGCTGAAGAAGGTCCAGTCAAGGGTTGTATTTTCTTTGATCCTGTCCAGGTAATCTCTCGCTGCTGTAGCACCCGGTTTGATGTCGGCAGGGAAGTCCGGCCCGTCCACCAGCTGCTTTCCATCAATGAAAAGGCTTCCTGCCCCGCCTACCGTGATGAATCTTTTAATCCCGGATTCTTCCACGGCTTTCTCGATCTTTACGGAACCGTTCAGGAAATCATCATAGAGGTTCGGATTCGTCCATCCCGGGTTGAAGGTATTGATCACCGCATCATTTCCTTTCAGGGCTTCGGACAATTCCTCTGCGTTATTAACGTCAATACTCTTAGCGGTTACGTTGTCAAGCTGCGGAACTTTTGAGGTATTCCTTGCGAAAGCTTCCACCTGATATCCCCTGTCTGACAGTTCTTTAACAACATGTGTCCCCACAAATCCCGTGGCCCCGATTACGGCTACTTTTTTCATAATTTTCATTTATTTAATTGTTTATACTAATTGTAATATATTATGTTACATTTATATTCAAAAAAAATCAGCTGAACTGGCTGCAGAATTCTTTTAATGATTTATCACCCAGAAACTGTATAACCAGCTGGTCGGTTTCTGAAAATAAGGTATTAAGATGTTCATTGATGTCTTTTCCAACGGGACAGGCCGGATTGGGATTGCTGTTTTTCTTCCCAAGCACTTCCGCATTTTTCACGGCAGCATAAATTTCAGAAATGGTAATGGCTTCCGCAGTTCTCGACAGCCTGCTCCCTCCTTCTTTTCCCTGCCGGCTGATGACCAGGCCGGCTTCCCTCAATACGCTTAACTCCTTACGTACCATCACAGGATTAATATTGATGCTTCCTGCCATCCATTCGGAAGTAAGCCAGTCCTGCGGACTGCCTGCAAGCAAAGTCATAATATGTACTGCCGTGGCAAATCTTGTATTGTTCATCTTAATTACCCTGCAAAGATAATACAAATTATTAATGTAACAAAATTTATTACATTAAAATTATTTCGTCTCGATTGCTATGATTTTTTTCCCGGCCTCGCCTAGATAATGATCAATCAGCGGCCCATAGATTCTATACCCGTCATTTACATTGGTAAAAATCACCAGGCCCTTTCCGGTTGCGGGCAGCATCACCACGAGGGTATTGACACCTTTATCCGAACCGCCATGAGCAAGGGCAATTTCTCCGTTTCCCAGATCATAAATTTCAAAACCCAGCCCGAAATATTTATTTTTTTTAGTTTTAACCTGCGGAGTTTTCATCTCCTTACCTACCGCTTCTGAAAGCAGGGCATTAGTCATGACGGCAATCAAAAATTTGCTGTAATCCTCCACAGAAGTTACAAGGTCGTCTGCAGCGTTTGCTTTGGTATTTTTCACGGTTTCATAAGGCTTACCATTTTCATCATAGCCTGTAACCCATCTTTCCGCATATTTCTTTTCATTCCAGATATAGCCTGTGTCTTCCATTCCCAGGGGTTGAAATACCATTTCTTCCGCCAACACTTCCAGAGGTTTGCGGAATTTGTTTTCAACAGCTTTCCGAAGGTATTCGTAACCTTCGCCTGAATAGCCGTATTTTGATCCCGGATCAGATTCAAAGCTAAGCCGGTGATCCTTTTTCTGCCATCTCCAGTTGGGAAAACCAGTCTGATGGCTCAGGATGATTCTGGTTGTCAATTTTTTGTGTCTGGGATCTTTTGCCACATCGGGATCTATCCAATAAGCATCCAGCGGCTCGTCAAGATTCCATTTTCCGAGGCTTGCCATACGTAAGACCGTCATAGCGGTTACCGGTTTGGCTAAGGAGGCTACATTAAAGAGGCTGTTAAAAGGGGCTGTGGTTTTTCCATCAAGTGTTCCGTATACCTGTATCCGGGTTAATTTTCCTTTTTCGATGACCCCTAATCCTAATGTTGGGATTTTATGGTCTTTCAGTAATTGTTCAACCGGATCAGCAATATCTGAACGGCGGGTACCGGGATCTCCGTGGTAATAGCTCAGTACATCGCTCATGATCCAGGTCCCTTCTTTCTTTGTCCAGACCGTCGTGAATTTTGCCCTTCCGCCTAAAGCATCTTTTTTACCGGGTTCACGGATATAGAACTGATGTTCCCCCGATTGTATGGCCCCGTACAAAAACCCGTTATCATACAGCGGAAAGACTTCAAGACTGCCGGGAACGACTTTCCGGATTGGCTTTCTAAGAGGATCGGAACAGATATTTTCTTTCGTCCTCTTCAAAAATAATTTTTTATCCTGAAAGCCACCGTTATCGTGATAAAATTTCAGATTCTCATCCACTGCCTTTTTAAGATATGTGAAGTCACAGGTATTGAACGCTTTCTCGAAAAAAACACTGTCCTGCTTTTGCAGTTCTGAAAAAAGCGGGGAGTTTTCCGCAATCTGGGCACAGGTGGAGCCCATGGAAAATAATACTGTCAATACATACAGGAAGAATCTTTTAGCCATTGTTTTATTTTTGGCAAAGATTCGGAATTACTGCACTTTGACCTGTAAAAAAGACCCGACAAAAACCCGACAATAATACGACACACCTATAAGATACTGAAATTCAATCTATAGTAAAGGCTTCCTTTTTTATCGATTTCATAAGCATTCCTCAGAATTACAAAAATATTGGCCAGGACGAGCAGGACCATGGTAACCATGACAGAAGGAGATCCGAGCTTCAGAAGCGCGATGATCATAAAAATCACGGGAGAAATGATGGCTATGACAGCCTGAAGGGAAATGATCTGTTTCGTGATCTGCGATTTTTCCTTTGTAAAGAGCATAATGAGTACAGGCGGAATACAGTTAGCCACCGGAAGCCATGCAAGCAGAAGTGAAGAAAGATTGATGATCTTAACCAGGGTAAAGTTTACAGCCTCTCCTTTTTCCGGTATTATGGGTATTTCCTCAGCGCTGCTTTCCTGACGTACCGCATTTCCGGGATCCCGGAGATCTTTTTCAGCGATATCAAGGGCGGCAGCCAGTGTTTTCAGGGTATACCCTTTAGGCTGCATTCCGGCTTCCACCCGCTGGATGGTTCTTACGGAGAGACCCGTCTGTTGGGCCAGTTCTTCCTGGGTCAGGTTCCTGGCTTCCCTTATTTTTTTTAGTTCCGACATATACAACAGTAAACAAAGACAAAAGTACCGATTCCGGATTATAAAATCAATTTATCCAGATCCAGCAGCAGATAATTGATATTCTGGTTAATGGTACGCGTAGCCGACTGCATCTGGTTGAGCATGGCCGCCCGGTTGTGCAGGTCGCCGGACCGGTAATAGCCTCCGTCTCTGAAAATCACGGACCGGTCTGCCTCTTCCTTATCATCATCAAACTGATAATGCAGCCAACGTTCCTTCATGCTGGTAATGATGGAGTGCCTTTCTTTAGTAGCGAATTTTTTCTCGGTATACATATACCAGATAAAGGGCGGGAAATTCGGGGATTCCAGTTTTTCGTTCCAGATATCGCGAAGCAGGTTACGCTGATGGATAAATTCTACTTTCCTGCCTTTCGGATTGAGGGTAGCCAGCCCGAATCCGGCACCCAATGCTCCGCCGCCGATATCAATGGCACTGCTCCATCCTTCATCCTTTACGATTCCGCCGGCAATGGATGCTACTGCACCGGTAACAATGGAATACAGGATCAGCCTGTTGTTCCGCGAAGCATTAAGGTTGTCCACATAATTCCCGATCTGGGCTACCCGCTCGCCTTCACAGTCGAATTCTGCCGCCACGGCATCCAGCTCGGTCAGGGCAATGGTGATTTTGCTGTTGATTTTAGTCTTCAGCTGCAGCACTTTCACCTGAGACTCCAGGGAACTGTCTTTTTTCAGCTCCATGATTTCATGGACTTCATCCAGATTATCCAGGGCATTCAGGATCAGGATGCTCTGATCGGAGAAATTTCCTTTCAGATCGCGGTTGGCCGTAATAATGGAATCGGAATTGTACGAGGGCAGCCTGTTTGAATAATTGTACTGGAAGGGAGCTTTGCAATAGCTGTCCTTCAGGGTCAGGATATTCTGCCTTATGGCCTGGTTCTTTTTTGAAACACAGGAATTCATCAGGCATAACATCACGAAAAGATAACCGAGCTTTTTCATTTCCGTTTGTATAAAGTGCTGATCCGGGCCATTGTCCGCCGATAATCGTATCTGTTTCGTGACTCTTTTTTCAGTTTTTTCCGATACGGCTGATTCTCTGATCTCCGGACTGTCCGTACCAAGATAGTACAAATAAAAAAATTTACCCGGAAATCAGGTAAATTTTAAGGTATTTTTAAGATCGGCTACTTTATTTCACTTCCAGCAGCTCTACTTCAAAGATAAGGGTACTGTTTGGCCCGATCTCCTTGCTGATCTGCTGATCACCATATGCCAGGTGCGGCGGGATGATCAGTCTCCATTTGCTGCCCGCCGGCATCAGCTGAAGGGCTTCCGTCCATCCTTTGATGACTTTATTCAAAGGAAAGGATGCCGGCGTTCCCCTCTTCACCGAGCTGTCGAAGACTTTTCCGGTAATAGTGGTTCCGTGGTAATGGCATTTAACGGTAGATCTCGGACCCGGCTTTTCACCCTCACCTTCGGTAATGATTTCGTACTGGAGACCGCTTGACAGTTCAACCACACTTTCTCTTTTCCCATATGCTGCCATATACTCCTGGCCGTCCTTAAGGTTTTTCTCTGCCTGTTCCTTTTTACGCTTGAATAACATATCTGCTACGCCCATAATTGATTTTTTTTACAAAGATAAGATTTAAGACGGGATGGCGGACGCCGTATAACGGAAGTTTTTTATCCGTGGCTCATAAGAACCCCATTTAAAATCTTATTTTTAACATCACTGCATCCTCGTCATTAATTTACAGATTCCACAACCATAAAGTTCAGATATCTTTAATACTGTGTTAATACATTTCCCGAAACTTGGCGTTATAATTGGACTTAAAAACTAATGCCAAGCCCATTAAAATATAATTCTTCCTATAACAAGCTGACTGATGAAGAAAGAGCACTCCTTGATATCAACAAGAGCAGCATCGCAGATTTTGTTGAACAGTCTTCAGCCATCAGCGATGTGCCTTATGCCACCAGGAATGCTCATGCCAAAAGCTATATTGTAGCAAAAGGGGAGTTTATCCTCCGCCAGGATATTCCTGAGAAGATCCGGCCGTTTTTTGACCGTGAAAAATATGATCTTACCATCCGCCTTTCCCATGCGCATCCCAAAATACTGCGCGGGCAGAAAGAAATTCCGGCCTACGGCTTTGCCATTAAACTACAGGACGAAGGCGGAAAGCTGATCGTCAATTACCCGCTGGTCAATTTCCCATTGTTTCCCATTAACTCGGTAAGCACATTCCTGAAGCTCTTTACGTCCGTGAACCGGTTTTTTGTGAAGAAATGGAGTTCTTTTTCCCTGATCCTGCAGATCCTGAGAGTTATTCCGTCAACACTGACGGTCTCGTTCATTAAAAACAGCATCCAGCTCTGGGCTCGGCGGAACGACTTCTTCCTTTCCTTCGATTATCATTCGGTAGGGGTCTACCGGCTGGGAGACTATATGATGAAGATCAGGCTTTCCCCGAAATCCGTAGACCGGCATTTCGGAAAAAAATTAAAAACGAAAGAAGCCCTGCAACAATACCTGGCTGATTACGATTTTACCGCAGATATAATGATCCAGCTTTGCTATAACCTGGAAGACCAGCCCATCAATAAGCTGAATGTGGAATGGAAAAACTCGCCGTTCATAAAAATCGGGGAGCTGAAAATAAAGAAAAATGCCCTTCTTGATCCTGCAGCCTGTGAAAACGAGTTGTTGTCCTTTAATCCGTTTGAAAGCCATCCGTTTTTCCAGCCGGTCGGGAAACTGCAGAAGCTGCGGGATGAAGCGTATAAGGTTTCCATGCAGACAAGACTGAAGATCAACACCCTGCTGAAGTATAAGTGAAAGTGAATGGTGAATGGTGAATTTCGCTTCACGAGTCAATTTTGCTGCGCAGGTGAATTTTAAGATGCTTTTAAATTGCTAATATACGCCTGAATACCTAATATTAGGCGGACGCCGAACCTACGGGTTTTCAAAACCTGTTAGGTTTTTGCAATATCTGTCATTTCAGGCTGATTTAAATATTGACCATTGACGAGCGCAGCGGATTGATTATTGACAAAATGTTAAGGGTGAATTTCGTTTCACGAATTAATTTTGCTGCGCAGGTGAATTTTAAGAACTTTGTTAAAATTGACCATTGAGCCGCAGGAATTCTATTGACGAAACGTAAAGAGTGGATTTTGCACTGAAAGTCAATTTTTAGCGAAAGTTATACTTGACTATTGCCCTTCTATTCCAATAAAAAAGGCTTTACCTTAGTAAAGCCTTTCATGTATTTTGCAAAATCCGTTTATATTCCTTCTTTTTCCTCTTTTTTATCAGGGAAAATAAGGGAAAGGATAACCGAGATCACCAGGACGCCTGCCACGATTCCGAGGGAAACCGGAGAAGAAATATGGATCCATGGGGCAATCAGCATTTTTATTCCGATAAAGGTAAGGATCACAGCCAATCCATACGGCAGTTTACTGAACATATGGATAAAATTGGCCAGCAGGAAATACAGCGACCTCAGCCCGAGGATGGCAAAAATATTCGAGGTGTACAGGATGAACGGGTCATTGGAAATCGCAAAGATCGCCGGGATGGAATCTACGGCAAACAATACGTCGGTAAACTCGATAACGGCTACCACTACCAGGAGCGGGGTGGCCATCTTCACTCCGTTCTGCACCGTGAAGAATTGATCGCCTGCATAGTTATCGGAGACTTTCCAGAATCTTTTGATGAGCCTAGCGCCTGCGGTATTGCTGTAGTCTTCGTCCTCATCATCGTCACCGCCGCCCCAGGACTTGATCCCTGCATATACCAGGAAAAACCCGAATAGCGCCATGACTACATTGATTTTCACCGGATGTCCGAAAATACTCATTTCCGGAAGATAGGTCAGGTTGATCAGCCCGATTCCGGCGAAGATAAAGATGGCCCTGAAAATCAGTGCCCCGATAATTCCCCAGAAGAGCACCTTATGGTGCAGGTATTTAGGGACTTTAAAGAAGCCGAACACCAGGATAAATACAAAAAGGTTATCTACTGACAATGCTTTTTCTACCCAATAGGCTGCCTGGTACTGCGTGAATTTCTCTACCGCCAGCGCATGACTGCCGGGTCCCAGATCTGAATTGTATACCCAATAAACGACCCCTGAAAATACCATCGACAGCGAAATCCATACAATGGACCAGATGGTAGCTTCCTTGGAGGAAACTTCATGACTCTTTTTGTTGAAAACCCCTAAATCCAGGAGCAACATGATAACTACGGTTACCGCAAATCCCCAAACCAGACCGGGATGAAGATCTAAAATACTGGTATTTTGTCCCACTTTTATAATGTGTTGTTAAATGATAAAAGCAACAGCTGCACATCGTACAGGTATTGCCCATAATAGACTGCCGCTGCATACGGCAGATTGTAATGCCCGGCTGTAAATGGTCTTTGCCGGGCCTGTCGGCCATTCTCTTTTCTACAGATATCTCTGTTTTACCGTTTCGATGGTTTCCTGCAGTTTCCGGTCTTTGGTAGGATCTCCGACGGCATTGAACTTCCATTCCCCGTTCCTTTTGTAGAAGACGCCCATCACCATAGCCACATGTCCTTTGAAGGAAATATCATTGGCAATATCATATTTGGCAAAAACCTCTCTCACATTCGTAGGCGTACCTTCATAAATTCTGATGGAAGCGAACGGAATGGTTCCGAAATCCTGTCCCTTGTAGCTGTTAAGGACCATGGCAACATGTTCCACACTGGAATCAAGACCGCTGAAATCTACGGTAATCACCTCGTTATCCAGACCATCATTTCCGTTTACATCTCCCGTAAGGTCATCCCCGCTGTGTTTTACAGATCCGTTTTTAGATTTCAGGTTTCCGAAATAAATGACTTCGGTGGCATTTTTACTGGCATCGTACAGGATACAGCTGCCGTCGAGGTCCACCGCTTCCCTTGATACTCCCCCGAAGAATCCTTTCTTCTCGATTGCCCCCCAGTTGATTCCCACACAGGCCTGTGTAAGTGCCGTTCCGTTTTCTTTTGTCAGATTGATTCTCTGACCTTTCTGTAAGTTAATAGCCATCTTTTTATGTTTGGTTTATTGTTTTATTTTCTGAATTGCCATGCAACCCGTTTCTTATTGTTTTAAATTTAACTTCAGCATAGCGCGAAGGATATTGGTCTCTTCGTTGATATCGAACATTCTGCTGATGATATCCGTGTCTTCCAGATTCTTAATGTAATCTTTCAGTACCTCCGCCACCTGTTCCGGCAATGCTTTCTTCCTTTCGTTCATGGAATTTTCCAGCTGCTCATTTTTTGTTTTCAGCTGCCGGATCATGCTTCCCTGGTTCGATTCATTCGGCATCGTATTCAGTTTTTCCAGTTTTTCCGGATCTGCCAGGTAGATTTTCCGGGCTTCGATGTCAAAGATAAAATAATCTTCAGACTGGAAAACCTTGAACAGCTCATATTCATTTCCGTTTACTGCATATCCGCAGATAAACCGCACTTTGAAGTTCTGTATATTCAGCCTTCCCAGCAGTTTCCTCTCGATCCGGTAGTCCTGATGCTGATAAGCCGGAAAATCGCCGGTCTTCAGCATTTCTTCATTTACTTCCGACCAGTAGAATTCCACAGCATACTTCCTGTGGAAATACAGCACATTATCCCAGTTCAGGGTAAGGCGGTCTTCGGTAAGATCCCGGTACAGGCTTTTCAGCTGGTTGGAAAAAATACCGCTGTACATTTTACGGTCGGTTTCAAAACCGTCTATCCTTTTTTCCTCGAATCCGGCAATATACCGGTTGTTGACCTCCATCTCATTGAGGACCGCCAGCATATCATTTTCCTTCTGCCTTTTGATCTTTGTTAAAAGCTCGATAAGGCTGTCCGTGTACTGAAGGTGAAAGAGTTCAAGCCTGTTGTAATCAAGCCCCTTGTTTTCCTGAAAAAGATGATGGATACTGTCTGTTTTGATATAGATTGAGATGATATCCACATTTTCAAAAAAATTGGCGAGAAGCTTAAGTTTCGTTAACCTCCTTCTGCTTTGGGACATGATATGTACAGCCTCTTCATTCACCTTTTACATCCATTATCCTCTTACGTTTGCTTTCAGTTCGTGTTCCAGGGTCATCAGGTCCTGATCCAGTTTTCTTCTGCCTTCGGCTCCCTGTTTCTGGATCTGTTTCACCTCGTTCAGGGTATTGATCAGCTTGGCGGTTGTTTCGCGTAACGTTTCTACGGAAACTACCGTCTGCTCATTGGCTCTGGCCACATTGATGGAGTTCTGGCCCAGGCGCTCGGCATTTTTCCTCAGAATTTCTTCCGTAGTGGCGGAAACTTTCTGCTGGATCTCGATGCTCTGCTGCTGTCTGTACATGGCGACGGCAAGAGACAGCTGGTTTTTCCAGAGCGGCAGCGTGGTGGTAAGGATGGTCTGTGCTTTTTCCGCAATGGAAACGTTATTGTTCTGCACCAGCCTGATCTGCGGAAGCGACTGCATCATAATGAGTCGCACCACTTTAAGATCAGCCAGCCTGCGGTCCAGTCTTGCAATGAAATCCCTTTTGTCCGCAATTTCATAATCCTGGTAATTCTGAGGTGCTGCTTCCATGGCGGCCAGTTCGGCGGCGGCTTTTTCCATTCTCAGGTTTCCGGCAATCACCAGTTCCTCAATCTGCTTGATGGCGTTTACATTGCTTTCGAAAATCGTCTGCAGCACCGCATTGTCTTTTGTGGACGTAATGATTCCTGCGTTTACCTTATAGGCAATCTGATCGATATTGTTGATGATCTTGTCATATTTGGTAAATAAATTCTCGATCTGCGTCATAACGGTCTTCATGAACGGCAGTTTGCTGAGGAAGCTTTTGAATTTATTCTGATTCAGCTCTTCCACATCCACGTAATTCAGCTCGATGAGAAGGTTATTGATCAGCTCCCCCACTTCGCCGGAATTGGATCTTCTCACATTCCCCAGGAAGCTGTCACTCTGGTTGGAGAGGGTCCGCTGCAGGTCTGCCCCGAAGTTCACAATCGATCCCGGATTGGTTTCATCTATGGAGTCTGCCAATGCCTGGTATTTCTGGCGCTCTTCCGTCTGCATCTGGGTAAGGTTCACATTTCCTTCCCGGTCCACCAGCGGTGCAGGAGGTGATGAAGGTGCAGCCATAGCCGGCGGCGGTGCCATCGGTGTGGGTTCGAATGTTTTTAATGGTTCAATGGATCCCAGCGGATCTATAGGTTGGTTGTCCTGATTATTCATGATAAATTATTGATACATTGCTACAAATTTCTCCAGTCCTTCTCTCTGGCCGCTGCCTACGGCTTCGAATTTCCATTCCCCGTTCCTGTTATAGATTCTTCCGAACTCTACTGCGGTTTCAATGGAAAAATCTTCGTCCAGCTCGTATTTCAGGATCTCTTCATTGGTATCGGTGTTGAAGATCCTGATGAATGAGTTCCTTACCTGCCCGAAGTTCTGCCTCCTGGCATCTGCATCATGGATGGTGACCACTACGGTAATTTCCTTTACCGAAGCATCAATTTTGGTAAGGTCAATCCTGATCTGCTCATCATCCCCTGCTCCGTCTCCGGTAAGGTTATCCCCGGAATGGATCACCGCCTGATCCGGCGATTCGAGGTTATTGTAAAAAATAAAGTGGTTGTCTGATACCAGTTTTTTATTTTCGCCTAGTAAAAACAGGGAAGCATCCAGGTCAAAAGCGGTGCCGGTGGAAGTATTGTTGGTATCCCACCCCAGGCCTACCGTGAATTTCGGGGCATTTATATTTTCTCTCTGTCCTTTCTGTAAGTTAATAGCCATAATATAATTCGGTTTGTGTTAATGTGTTAATGTTATTTTCATATTCAGTGATCAGATGGTAGTTGTTGCTGATTGCCAGTTCGAGCAGCAGATCCTTCTGTTCCTTTTTTATTACAGACGTAAGATAGTCAAATTTACCTGATTCCAGGCTTAAAATATACTTTACGATCCTTGTATTGAACTGAAATCCCGGCTTTGCCATCACTTCCGCAATATGTTCTGCATTTTTCACTGCATAGTAATTGAAGAAGTTTTCAATTTTCGGGTCAACCTCAGGGTTCATCAGCTCAGCATAATAGATAAAGACAAAGTCTCCCTGTACCCCATACTGCTCGAGGATCTTATTCACCGTGTACTCGTGGCTGCCCGTAATTTTGATATCATCCATAAAAATACAAAGTTTTCCCCTTAAAAAATCCTTATCCAGATAATAAGTATCGTTGGCGATAAGATTTTTCCGATCCTCGAAGCTGAGGTTCCCGTAGTCGGTGGTATAGGTATGGTTCCGGTTGA
>NZ_CAJYMO010000133.1 GCF_913776365.1 uncultured Chryseobacterium sp.
TATGTTCCGGTATCCGGAAAGAAAACATCCATTTCATCTTTTCCTGCAACGAACCCTGCTCCATCTATATTCCATTGAGAATTGAGATAATTGTTGTAGTTCCTTTTAAGATGGTATTTGTTCTCTGAGATTTTTGTTACGGTAAAACTGGCATCTACTGCCGGCTGTGTAATGCCATAACCCTCATCAACAGTATCCGGAGAGCAGCTGGCCATGAAAAATATTCCTGCACTTAGCAATATTGATGCTTTAATATATTTAGTGATCATATCTGATTTTTATTAATGATTAATACCCAAGGTTTTGTTTCAAAATAGTTCCTGTCATTTCAGGTAATGGTATAGGCAATACTTCATTCTTCCCTGCCTTAAAACCTCTGGAAGCCAACACAGTAGGCGCATCACCCCATCTGACAAGATCAAACCATCGGTGACCTTCCCCAATAAATTCTCTTCTTCGCTCATTTTTAATGGCTTGCAAAGAAACAGGAACTGATGCCAAACCAACTCTGGTTCGCACTGCATCCAATAATGCCTGTGCACGTGCACCTGAGCCATTCAGAGCTTCGGCCTCCATAAGATAAGTATCGGCAAGCCTTATCAGAATATAATTTTTTCTGTAATTCAGTTCCGGCGCACCAGGAAGATCTGTAGTTTCATCTTTTGTAACTAAATATTTATTTAAGAAATAACCTGAATCCATATTGGCTTCAGAATAATCAATCTTATTCTGTTGTTTCAAAGATTTAGCGTTAAATATAGAAGGTGCTAAACGAGGATCTCCCTGCATGAAATTAAAGAGATCTTCAGTAACCGGATTAAAGGCCCATCCGGAAACCCAATCCGGAGCATCTGTACTTTTACGATTATATGATCTTATTGAAGTCATAATACTGATGGAATTACCTTCATCACCTCCCTGTCCCCAGATTTCCCAGCTTGAGTTCCCTAAGTTGGTGTGATTGATCTCAATGATCGATTCTGTGGTAAATTTATTATTGGTCACCCATAGGCTTGCATAGCTGTCAACCAGCTTGTAACCATATTGGCTAGTGCCGCCAGGAGTACCATTTACATCCGCCAGTATGGCTGCAGCTTCACTTTTTTTATTATTGTACAAATATACTTTCCCCAATAATGCTTTTGCAGCGCCTTGTGTCAGGCGTCCTTTCTGACCGGCCGGTACTGTAGCCGGTAAACCAGGTATTGCACTTACTAAGTCTGCTTCGATCTGGGAATATACCGCAGATTTAGGAGCTTGTGGAACGTTATAAAAATCATCGGATGCTTTAAACGGTTCAAGAATAAGAGGAATATTTCCAAACATCCTGATCAGATCAAAATAATATAAAGCGCGCAATGCTTTTGATTCTGCGATAAACCTATTCTTTGTGGCGTCATCTATTGTAGCAAGGGGTACTTTCTGGATTAATACATTTGCTCTGGAGATTCCCTGGTAATAATCTCTCCAATAACTTGCAGGCAGTGTTGTAGAATTCAGTGTATAGCTGGATAATCCCTGTATTCCGGCACCATCTGTAGAGCTTCCTCCGCCGGCGTAAAAATCATCCGATCCGGCATTGAAAAAGGTTACCATATTTTCAAAGCCACCGGCATATTTTCTCATAACGTCATAAGCACCGGTTAATGCAAAAAAACATTCCTGTTCGTTCCTGAAAAAATTATTTGTATCAAAAGCTCCCTTATTTTCTACATCTTCAAGATTACTGTTATTACAAGCAATATTTATAAATCCTGTACCCAAAAACAATGATGCTGCTATGCTGATTTTATATATTCTATTTTTCATTTTATTATAGTTTTAAAAAGTAACGTTTGCGCCAAAAAGAAATGTCTTAGCCTGTGGATAAAAAGCTCTGTCTATACCAAAGCTGTCGCCTCCTGCAATTTCAGGATCATACCCTGTATATTTGGTAAAAGTTACCAAGTTTTCTGCTGTAACATAAAAACGGACTTTGCTCACGCCAAAGCTCTGTGTCATATTCTGCGGAAGTGTATATCCCAGCTGTACCAATTTCAGCCTGAAATAATCACCCTTCTGCAGATAATAGTCAGATAATCTCGAATAGTTCTGGTTGGAATCCAGTCTTGTTAAACGAGGATTTTCATTTGTTGATCCTTCGCCGGTCCAGCGGTCCAGAATTTTGGTCTGATAATTGGCATCAAGCATATCAAGTCTTCTCAGTCCCTGAAACAATTTATTACCTGCGACACCCTGACCAAACGCCATCAGATCCCAATTTTTGTAATTAAGATTTACTGTTAATCCGAAAGTGTATTTAGGAATAGAGCTTCCCAGATTCACTTTATCCAGATTATCTATAGTGCCGTCACCATTGGTATCTGCCCATATGAAATCTCCGGGCTTAGCATTTGGCAGAATCATTTGCCCGTTTGCATTTACGTAAGAATTGATCTGAGCTTGGTTTTGAAAGACTCCAAGAGTTTTAAATCCATAGAATGATTTATAAGGCTGTCCTATCTGAATTCTCTGAATTGAACCCATTGACTGGAATCCGTCAGCATCCAAGTATTCACGTCCTTTCTCAAGTGATAGCACTTCATTTTCAAGATAAGAGAAATTTCCATTAACTGAAATTCCGAAGTCATTCCAGTTCTTTTTATAACCCAACTCTACTTCTACCCCTCTGTTTTCCATATCTCCAATGTTGGCTGTAGGAGGATTAGTAACTCCAACATATCCCGGAAGAAAAATCTCTCTTAATATATCTGAAGTTTTCTTTTTATAAACATCAACAGTAAGGTTGAAGTTTTTAAATAACTTTAAATCGGCAGCAATATTAAGTTGGGAAGTAGTTTCCCACTTTAAATCTGGATTTTCAAGTGTGTTGGGAATATATCCTGGATAGATTACCTCATTTCCTGTTGCATCAATGAAGGTATAGTTTGCCCCGGAAACATAAAAACTTGCAAATTTGAAATCTCCGATACCATCATTTCCCAGAATACCGTAGCCTCCCCTTATTTTCAGGCTATTAACAATGTTGTTTTCAGGCCAGAAATTTTCATTGCTAACATTCCATCCTAATGAGAATGCAGGAAAAGTTCCCCAGTGGTTATTCGCACCAAATTTCGACGATCCGTCATATCTCAGTGTTCCCGTAAATAAATATTTGTTATCATAGTCATAAATAATCCGACCAAAATAGGACGTTTTATGTGTGTTTACATAATCCCATGCACTGGTATTCCTTTTGCTCGGTGCTACAAAGAAGTTGAAAGAAGCGTCCTGCCAGTTGTTTACAGGCAGATCTGTGTGAGTAACGGTCTGTCCGAATCCTATATTGTATTCATAGTAACCTTGACCTAATAATGCATTGACGTTGTGTTTTCCGAATTTATTCTGATAATTAACAGTGTTTTCCAGACTCCACTCAAATTTTTCCTGGGTCGTCCTGCTAAGACTGTTTACACTCAGGTTGGTATAATTTGGGTTTAGATAAAATAGCGGTGTGAAATTTTTACTTCCCCAATATGCTTTTTTACCATTGATTGATGATTTAAAGGTGATATTTTTTGAAAGCTTAAGCTCAGCATATATGTTTGCTACAAAATCGTCAGACCATCCATTATTTCCCAACTGGGTATTTCGGAATGCTAAAGGATTTGACATTTCCTGATTAACATAATGTGAAATCCCATATGGATTTCCCTTAGGATCCCTGAAAATGTTGGCGTTTGAGTAATCGTTAGGAAATGGCTGGGAATTTATATCAGTAACAACAGCAGGAGTGGTTGGATCTAAGTTAACAGCAGAACTTAAAGGTCCCCCGAATTCACCATTTGAATTGATACCCTGTGATTTAGTGTGTGTATAAGCAAAAGTTTGTCCTAAAGTCAGCCAGTCTGTCACTTTATGAGTTGAATTCAACCTTCCGGTTAACCTCTTGTAATAGGATATATCGCTCATTACGATACCGGTCTGGTCATAATAACCGAATGATCCATAAAAGGTGGATTTCTCATTTCCTCCGCTTAGACTCACTTCATGGTTAGATCTTTCAGCATTACTAAAAATAATATCCTGCCAGTCTGTACCTGCACCGAAAGCTGCCGGATTATCGTAACGTGCCGCTTTTCCATCATTGGTAAACCCCTCATTGATAATTGTAGCATACTGGGTAGCATTAAGGAGATCAAGTTTTCTAGCTGCACTTCCTACTCCATAGAATCCGTTATAGGAAATATTAAGTCTTCCTTTTCTCCCTTTTTTGGTAGTAACTAATATTACCCCTCTTGCTGCAGAAACTCCGTAAATTGCAGCAGACGCACCGTCTTTAAGCACTTCAATCCCTTCGATATCAGACTGATTAAGCCACCCGATTCCATCTACCACAATACCGTCAACTACCCAAAGCGGATCATTACTTGATGAGTAACTGGTAATTCCTCTTACACGAATAGTTGCAGATGATCCCGGCTGTCCGGAATTCGTAATGACATTGACACCGGCAGCCCGGCCCTGCAATACCTGCTCCGGCTTTCCGGCCGGAATGTTTTCAATGTCGCTCGCCTTGATACTGGAGATCGCTCCCGTTACGTTGCTCTTCCGCTGGGTACCGTAACCGATCATGACTACTTCCTCGATTTTCTGCTCTTTCGGAAGCGTGTCGCCGGTGGTGTTCTGGGCATTGAAACTGGCAGTAAAATACAGCACTGCCACCATCCCTAAACTTCTAGATATTCTTACATTCATATACAGTTAGTTTTTTAATTCTCAAATTGAGACAATAAAAATATATTTTTTTTCAAACAATTAACATTTTATTAATAATTATTTTAATATTTCGTTTATTTTTGGGGGTTTGAAGGCATAAAATGACCCGGAAAAACCACTACTTTTCATAAAAAAAGCATAAAAAAAATCCCCGAAATGATATCCCAAGGCTCCAAAATTTCACTTCCGCTCCAACTGACTTTCCTGATTTTCTCCATGGTGCTAAACTGCATGGGCATTGTGATTCTTCAGCTTTCGGAAGCCAAAGTGACGTACGAAAAGCTGGGTTTCCTGGAGTCTTTCAAAGATATTCCCATCGCCATTATTTCTCTTTTCATCGTGCATTTCATCAGCCGGTTCGGAGCAAAGAAATCATTGATATTTGCCCTTTCT
>NZ_CAJYMO010000134.1 GCF_913776365.1 uncultured Chryseobacterium sp.
AATTGCTAAATTACAAAATAAACGAAAATATTAGAATTAAATTATAAGACAATAAAATTAATTTGTCAACGTTTTTCAAAAAAATCAAATCTTTATTTGATTTATTGAATAATTTATTTTTTCTTTGTACTTTGAAAATATTTATATCGACTATGAAAAAACTAAAGTTGTTTTCATTAATAGCATTAAGTTCTACACTTGCATTAACCAGTTGCGGAGGATCTAATAATGGCGGCGGTACTAAAAAGTTTGTCAGCAAAACAGGTTGGAAACCAAACGAGAAACAAGGTTGGTTTTTTGCTGGAAAGCAACAAAAGCAGAAGGGATGGCCGGGAATGGTATATGTAGAAGGCGGAACTTTTACAATGGGATTAGTGAAAGATGATGTAATGCACGATTGGAATAACTCGCCACGCAGAATGCAGGTAAGTTCATTCTTTATCGGGGAAACTGAAATTACGAACTACGAATACCGCGAATACCTTACCTGGTTGAAGTATGTATTCCCACCAAGCGACCCAAGCTTCAAGGAAATCTACAACGGTGCTTTACCGGATACCTTGCTTTGGGACAACAAATTATCCCGAAATGATTACAACGAGACGTATTTCCGTTCTCCTGAGTTCGATTACTACCCGGTAGTGGGCGTATCCTGGACACAGGCCAACAGATACTGCGAATGGCTGTCCGACAGAGCCAATGAGAAAGCCCTGATGCAGGCCGGTATCATTGCCAAGGATTTGTACATCAACGAATCCAACAACCAGGGCGGAACGGCTTTCAATATGGATAAATTCAAGTCGAATGATCCTGAAATGCAGGGTTATATCAATGAAAAAAGAATGCAGCAGAAAACCGGTATGAAAACGACCAACCAAAGGCTACTGGCTGCTAACAGGGCTCCGAATGCAGCAATGGTTCAGAAATTCAGGCTTCCTACGGAGGTGGAATGGGAATTCGCAGCATTGGGACTTGCCAAAAACAGAGAATACAACAGATACTTAGGAAAAGAGCCTAAAGTGGAAGACCTGAGAGGTGCCAAAGGAAGAAACAGGGGAATGTTCCTGGAAAACTTCAAAATGGGAGCCGGTGACTATTCGGGAATCGCAGGATGGAAAAACGACGGGGCAGCACAGACTTCCGATGTAAGACAGTTCCCTTCCAATGATCTCGGAATTTACGGAATGTACGGAAACGTTTCAGAATGGACTGCAGACGTGTACAGACCGATCATTGATGAAGATTTCAGCGATTTCAACTACTACAGAGGTAACATGCCTCAGGCTATCGTAAGAAACGGTGACGGAACTTACAAAATGGTAGACGAAAGCAGCATTAAATATGATACACTTGCAGACGGACGACTGGTTTATAAAAACCTGCCGGGACAGTTTGAAAGAGAAACCATCGCTGACTACAGAAACTACAGAGACGGTGACAGGATGTCTTCACTGGATTACAGAAATGCAGCAGACTCCGCAAGATCTTACGATATGTACAATTCTCCGAAAACAAGATTTATCGTAGACGGTACCGGAAAAGTGGTTCTTCAGAAAGACAGAAAAGAAAGAACTTCAGAAATTTCAAATGACATCCGCGTGGTAAAAGGTGGTTCTTGGCAGGATACGGCATATTGGCTGGATCCGGGACAAAGAAGATACAAGAGCCAGGATAAAGCGTACGGCTGGATTGGCTTCCGTGTTGCACAGGATGCGAGAGCAAACAACACGAACAGAACAAGAAGATAATATTCTCAAAATAATTTTAAAAAAACCTTCCGGAATACTGGAAGGTTTTTTATTTTTGAACCATGAATACAGAAGAATTTTACCCTTTGTTTTTACAGTGCGGGAAAGTAACCATCGACAGCAGGAAGGTTGAACAAAACGACCTCTTTTTTGCCTTTTCCGGGACCAGTTTCAACGCAGCTACTCTGGCGGACGAAGCGATCGGGAAAGGAGCATTGGCCGTGATCGTGGAACACCGGGACTTTGAAAACAGGGATAAAAATATTTTCTACGTACCTTCTACGCTGGCCTTCCTTCAGGAGTTGGCCATGTTCCATAGAAACAGGCTGACAATTCCTGTAATAGGACTCACCGGAAGCAATGGCAAAACCACCACCAAAGAGATTATCCATGCCGTATTGTCCCGGCGGTTCAATGTGCAGTATACCCATGGAAACCTCAATAATCATATCGGTGTGCCGCTTACGATACTTTCTGTCAGGGACCGCCATGAGATGGCAGTTATTGAAATGGGAGCCAACCACCAGAAGGAGATCGGGCTTCTCTGCTCCATGGCACAGCCGGATTTCGGATATATTACCAATTTCGGAAAAGCCCACCTCGAAGGTTTCGGAGGTTTTGAAGGGGTGATCAAAGGAAAATCAGAACTTTACGATTATCTGAAAGATCATCAAAAAACCATTCTGGTCAATGAAAATGATCCGGTGCAGGATGAAAAAACCAAGAATTATACCCCAAAGATTACGTTTGGCAAGGACCACTCCGAATACCGTTTTGAACTGATTTCCCGGGAGCATTTCGTAGGGCTTCAGTACAACGGGGAGAATGCATTTTCCAGACTTACCGGGGAATATAATTTTACCAATCTCTGTGCGGCTGCCAGCCTGGGGCTTCATTTCGGGATCGGTTTTGATGAAATCCGTCAGGCTATCGAAGCGTACATACCTACCAACATGAGGTCGCAGATTGTTCAGACAAACGGGCGTACCCTGGTGCTGGATACCTATAATGCCAATCCGAGTTCCATGAATGCCGCTTTGCATAATTTCTCTACTTTTGAAGGCACGAAAACCATCATCATGGGCGATATGCTGGAGCTGGGAGATGAAAGTGAAAGAGAACATCGTGAAATACTCAGGCTTGCCGGCGAACTGCATTTTGAACAGATCATTACCGTAGGAAATATTTTCAGGAAGATCAATCCGTCTTTGCTGGCTTTTGAAAATACCGGTGCGTTATCCGCTTATCTGAAAGAACATCCTATCGGTTCACGGAATATCCTTCTTAAAGGATCGCGGGGGATTGCACTTGAAAAAGCAGTGGAATTTATTTAGCTGTATCAAATTAAATAGCCGGGTGATAACCCGGCTTTATCCATTGTGTCCCGGCATTCCGTGACAGCCCGCTCAGCAATGCTGGAATTCTTCAATAATGAGTCTGATGTTTTTAAACGTATTCGGAAAAACCTCGGCTTCCATCTGATCTTTATTTTTCCAGGCAACCTCTGTGATGCCTTCTTCAAGCTGCGGCTTTGATGTGTCTTCACCGCTGAAATTCATCTCAAACCAGTGGGTGCATTTCAGGACCTTGTCTCCGTTTCTTTCCACGTAGATATGATAAGTGGTATTGATGAACCGTACCAGTTCCACATGGCTGAGGCCGGTTTCCTCTTCAATTTCCCTTACGGCCGATTCTTCACGGGATTCGCCCTTTTCCATTTTGCCCTTCGGAAGATCCCATTTCCCCAGTCTTTTAATGAAGAGGATGTCCTTCTCAGGATTGTTCACTACACCGCCTGCTGCCTCGATAATCCGGAAAAGGCTTTTGAATTTCTCCCAGATCATTTCCACATCATTTCCGTAAATGTTCAATTCTTTTACAGATGTATTCTCCAGCAGATCGAGACCGATCTCCAAAGTAGTGACGTTTTCATATCCGAGCACCTTTTCGAGGTTTTCAGGCTGTGCGGACAGTAATAATTTTTTTTCGTTCACAAAAACTTTATACATTTGTAATAATTAAGAATTTAAATACAAAAATAAAAAATGAATTTAGAAGGACGAAAGATTATTGTCAATAAATCATCTAAAGACCTCGTGGAAATCCTGAAATCCCCGGAAAACTATAAAGATTTCATGCCGGACGGTCTTCAGAAGTTTGAAACGAGAGAGGACGGATTTAAATTCGGATTGCAGGGAATGCCGGAGATCGCACTGAAAATAGACGAAGTAACGGATCAGAAGGCGGTATTGAAGTCTGCAAGCTCAAGCCTGGATTTCTCATTGACGGCCGATCTGCAGCCGCTTAACGAAAACCAGACGGAAGTACAGATGCTGTTTGAAGGCAAATTCAACCCGTTTATCAAAATGATGGTGGAAAAGCCCCTGCAGAACTTCATCAATACCCTGACGGATAAGATAGAAGCTTATAAATAATGATGAAACCTTCAGCAATGAAGGTTTTTTTATGCTATGACTCCTGAGCAATGGTCCTTTGAACTTCCGGTTGCTGAACCCAGAACATTGACCTCATTATTTAGCCTTAACACACCCATAAAGGCAAAGATCAGGGCTTCTTTGAAATCGATGAGTTCCTTTCCGGGTATAATGATTTCCGCAGCAGTCCGGGCTCTGATTTTCTCAATCAAAAAAGAATTATAGGTTCCGCCGCCGGTGAAAAGAACCTTTTTCAACTGGTTTTCATTCAGGACTTTTGAAATCTGCACAGACGCATGCTCCGTAAAGGTAGCCAGTAGATCCAAGGGCGGCGTTTCTTTGCATAACGGGAAAATATATTCGTTGCACCATTCGATCCCCAGGGATTTCGGGCAGGGCTGCTGATAAAAAGCCAACGAGTTCAGTTCGGATAACAGGTCTTCGCTGATGTGCCCGGTCCTCGCCAGATCTCCGTTTTCATCAAATTTTTTATGAAAATGCCGGGCGGGTACATTGAGGATGATATTCACCGGAGCAATATCAAAGGCCACCCGCTGATTATTGATTTTCAGGGAAATGTTGGAAAATCCTCCCAGGTTAAGGCAGGCTTCGTACCTGGAGAAAAGCAGTTCATCACCAATCGGTACCAGGGGAGCGCCGTTTCCGCCCATCAGGACGTCCTGGCTCCGGAAATCATAAATTACCGGCAATCCGGTTTCCAGCTTAATGGCCCTGCCGTCACCGATCTGCAAAGTGAATTTTTTCTGAGGCTGATGAAAAACCGTATGGCCATGGGAGGCAATCAGGTCTACGTTCTGAAGCTGATGCTTTTGAATGAAATTCTTAACGCATTTTCCCAGATAGAAACCGTAGCCGGAATGCAGTTCCAGCAACGCTTCGGACGGCAAATGGATGGCATCCGCAAGCCGACTTTCCCAAGCAGGGGAATAGGGAAGGGTTTCCGCTTTCAGGATCTCAAACTCCCAGCATTCCTTTTTCTCAAACCGGGCGAAGCAGACATCCAGCCCGTCCAGGCTTGTTCCGGACATCAGCCCGATGGCGTGAAACACGGCAGGCTGCATTTATTTCTCAGACATTTTAAGCTGGTTCGTACTGAAATCTCCGGAGTTCTGGTAGAAAACATACTCCGAGAAATCGTCTTTTGCCGTCATCCCATGGGCCCCGACCAATGTGGAGCCGTCCTCCATCGTGACATACACGGTATCTTTGGTGTAGATTCTTTTCTTACGCTGGTCCCAGAACACGCTCTGCATGGCGAAACGCTGGTTTTCGTTGGTCTTGATCCTCACATCTCCTCTCGCTTCATAAAATTGCTTGTAGTCATAGAACTTGGCGTATTTAGCCTTGATGGTTCCCGGAACTTTCGGCTTTTTCTTATCGAAGAACTGGATGTCGATCCCTTTTCTGGCGATGGTATACGGACTGTCAATCAGCTCATACTTTTCAATTACCGGTGCCACTGCGCGCATGGTGACAAACCCGGAATCCCGCTGGATGATGTGGGCATTATCAATGATCTGGGAAGGGAAGTTCTTGCTCTGCTTGGCTGCGTTTTTAGCAAGATCTTCCTCACAGGATATTACCGCAAAAAATATAGCACAACTAAAAAGGTATGCTATATTTTTTTTATATGATATGTTTTTAAAAAACGTCATCTTAGTTGTATAAGGTCTTTCTGAACCATTTGTCAGCAAAATTGAATCCAACTTTCAGATTGATGAAATTCTGGTTGATCAGGTTGTTTTTCAGGGTTCCTCTTTTCCCCAGTTCCAGGCCGAGCTCCAGTCCGCTCATACGGGTAATGCTGCTGTTCTTGAACGGAAGAAGGACGCCGCCGGAAATCCCGAACTTATTGATGTTCTGTCCGGCAATCTGCAGGTTTCCTTTTTCGTAGAAGGCACCGTAACGGTAAACGATTCTCGACAGGTAATTCCTGAAATTGTTGTAGTTCGGAAGGTACCAGCCTCCGGCAGAAATCCGGTAAGAATCCTGAAGGTCCAGGGTGTTCCCGAAATAGGCGATGCTTTCGCCTTTTTTATAATCTCCCTGCAATGACAGGAACCATTTGTTTTCTTCACCATATCCAACGCCTACGGAAGCCTGTAAAGGAAGCAGGTTTTTAGAACTGGTACTTCTCTGATCGATGATACTTTCGTTGCTTTTGGTGGTCTGGGCAGCATCGGTATAAAAGTAAGTACTGTTTATATAATCCGTTGTCATATTGCTGGTATTCCCGAAAGTCGTAGTGGCACCGATCGTCAGTTTTCTGTCCGTTCTGGTATCCACATTCTGATAACTTGCGCCCAATGTGAAATTGAAATTTTTGATGCTGTTCTTGGTTTCGTATCCGTTGATCAGCTCAGCATCCGGATAGGCCAGTTCATTGATATCATACAGATTTCCGAAATAATAA
This sequence comes from uncultured Chryseobacterium sp., assembly GCF_913776365.1. Taxonomy (GTDB): domain Bacteria; phylum Bacteroidota; class Bacteroidia; order Flavobacteriales; family Weeksellaceae; genus Chryseobacterium. The sequence continues at coordinate 6,618 of NZ_CAJYMO010000134.1, forward strand.
TTGGCTCTT
>NZ_CAJYMO010000135.1 GCF_913776365.1 uncultured Chryseobacterium sp.
GGAATCGGTATTGGCCTGTACATACGCTCCTTTCGGCGTCCGGTCCGTAAGGTTCGGATACATGGTGGTATTTCTTTCGGAGATGCTTTTATCGATACCCAGGTTGAACTTATAATTCAGCCCCGGCAGGATCCTCAGGGTGGCCTCCGTGTTTCCGAGCACCCTCAGGGTATTGGTTTTATCTTCATACACGCTCAGCAGGTACAGGGGATTGTAATGGGCATTCATATTGAAGTTCGTATAACTCCCCTTCTCATCATATACGGAACGGGTGGGATTGGCCATCAGGGCATGGATAATGACCTGCCCGTCCGATCCGGCATTGGCTCCGTTCGGAATCCCGGTTTCCCTGATGTCGCTGGCTGTAAGGTTGAACTTTACCTTTAACCTCTTGTTATCAAAGAAAGATTCTTCCGCATTTATACGGGCCGTCGTTCTTTTGAAGCTGCTGTTCAGCACGATACCATCCTGATCCATATGGGAAAGGGAAGCGAAGTAATTTCCGGTCTCCGTGGCTTTTGAGAATGACACGGAATGGTTCTGGGACACGGCATTTCTATAGATTTCATCCTGCCAGTCGGTATTTCCGCCGTGGTCATATGCTTTGTTGATGCCGGCAGCCCGGTATTCACCGGCTGTAAGCAGATCCAGTTTCCTGATAACGGAGGAAAAGCCCAGATAGGTATCATAGGTAAAAAGAGGATCTCCCTTTTTTCCTTTTTTAGTCGTTACGAGAACGACTCCGTTTGATCCTCTGGCTCCGTAAATAGCGGCAGCAGAGGCATCTTTCAGCACAGTGATAGACTCAATATCGGAAGTGTTCAGGAAGTTCAGCGGATTCTTGGCCTGGGCATTCCCAAGCCCGATATTGGGGCCGGCCGCACTTACGGGATCGTTATTCAGCGGAACCCCATCAACGACGAAAAGGGGCGTGCTCCCGCTCCGGATAGAACCGATACCCCTGATGGATACATTGATTCCCGCACCCGGCTCGCCGCTCGACTGCACGATACGGACGCCGGCAATTTTCCCCTGCATCAGGTTATCTACGGAGATATTCATCCCGTCCCTGAAGTTTTCCGCTTTCAGCTGGCTGATGGCGCCGGTAAGATCTGATTTTTTCTGTGTTCCGTATCCTACCAATGTTACTTCTTCAATGGAAGTAGCCGATTTTTTAGACCTGAGGCTTACCGAAACCGTAGTTCCTGTAATCCTGGTCTGCTGTATCTCATAACCTTCATAGGAAACGGATAGCGTCTGTCCCGCTGCAGCTTCAATACTGAAGTTTCCGGAAGCATCGGATAAAGTAGAAACCCCCGTTTCCACCACTGTGATTTTTGCGCCCTCTACTGCTGAGCCGTCCTGATCCGTGACAGTTCCCGTAATGGTTTCACCGATACGGTACGATATAGAACGGAGCGCCGCACATTCTCCGGCATACACCTGATGGCCTGCCAGAAAAAGTAATGCGACAGGGATTAGTTTTTTAACCGTAAAAAAATTAAATTTGTGATACATATCATTAAGTAAAGTAATTGCATGACATTACATTGCCTGGTGAAAAATTCCGCTGTTGTTGCCGCAACGGCGGTTTCTCGTTTAAGCACGTTCGTTTTTATTTCGGCACACAAAGTAAAAGCATCCTTTGCGAAATCATTTTAACCCAATATTATTTTAAAATCAAAAAAACATCAATGGTCTCAAAAAGGGAAAATAAAGTCCTCAGATAATCAGACCGTTGCGACAAACCATTTTCCGGGATTCACATAACCTTAAAAAAGAATTAACACCATCTGTACAAAAGGATGCCAGCAACCTCATTAATTTTACCTTTCAAAAAATGACGTTATGAAAAAGGCTGTTCTGATCTGTGCAAGTCTCGCCGCACCGGAATTCTTCCTGGCGCAGGTAAAAAGGCCGGATAAAGTAAAGATCAATGCGATACAGGTGATCGGTTCCCATAATTCCTATAAGAGAGCAATCCTCCCGGAAGTCTATGCTTATCTTTCGAAAAAAGACTCAATGCATGTGCTGCCGCGGATACAGTATGAACATATTCCTGTCCCGCAACAACTGGACCTGGGATTACGGAACCTCGAGATTGACGTGTATGCAGACAGCAAAGGCGGTAAATATGCCCATCCGAAAATCCTTGACCTGGTGAAGACCTCTGAACCGTTTGATCCGGAAGGCAAGATGAAAAAGCCCGGTTTCAAAATGATCCACATCACTGATATTGATTACCAGACCTGGTATTACACGCTGGAAGACTGCCTGAAAGACCTGAAAAAATGGTCTGATGCGCATCCCGGCCACACGCCTGTCTTCATCACCCTGGAACCTAAAGACGGAACCGTCAACCGCTTCGGAACAGAGCCTGAACATTATACCCCGCAATTGTTTGATGACCTTGACCATGAGCTCGTACAATATCTGGGCAGGAACAAGATCATGACCCCGGATGATGTCCGCGGATCTTACAAAACCCTTAATGAAGCAGTGATCCACAATAACTGGCCTACCGTAGATGCAGCAAGAGGAAAGTTTCTTTTCGTTCTGGATAACAACAGCGAAAACAGGGATCTCTATATAAAATCTCATCCTTCTTTAAAGGGAAGAATGGTATTCACCGATTCAGCGCCGGGAACACCTGAATCTGCCGTTCTCTTCAGAAACGAGCCCGGTCCCGAAATTTCCGGTTTGGTAAAACAGGGATATATTGTACGGACCCGTGCGGATGCGGATACCATGGAGGCAAGAAAAGAGGATTATTCAAGGTTTGAAAAAGCAAAAGCCAGCGGTGCCCAGATTATTACCACCGATTATTATCAGCCCAGCTCACTTTTCCCGTCGGCTTACAAGATCAGCTTTGACAATGGAATGTTTGAGAGAAGCAACCCCGTGAACGGAAAATAGAAACATTTTTTACGATTAGATTGATAGGAAAAGGCTGCCGGCTCCCGGTGGTCTTTTCTGTGAACTCCAGAGAGCAGGCCCCGGGATACGAAGCCGTGAAAATAAGCATTCATAAACTTCTGATTCCGGTGGATGTACAGACCGGATGACGTATTTACAGCATAAAAAAACCGCTACGATACGGTAGCGGCTTTCTGTATGAAATTCGTTTTTTAGCAATATTCATCATAGGCAGCCTGAAGGTTAGCTGCAATAGCACCGGCAGGGTTTCCTTCAATGTGGTGTCTTTCCAGCATATGCACCAGTTCGCCGTCTTTAAAAAGAGCAACGCATGGGGAACTTGGAGGGAATGGCGCGAGATGTTTTCTGGCCTCCACTACAGCCTCTGTATCAAAACCTGCAAAAACAGTAGTCAGGTGATCCGGCTTTTTATCGCCTGTAAGGGAATATACGACACCCGGCCTTGCAGCACCTGCCGCACATCCGCATACGGAGTTAATAACTAAAAGGGTAGTTCCTGATTGCTTAAGGGCATCTTCCACCTGTGAAGGCGTTGTTAAATCTTCAAAACCTTTATCTGTAAGTTCAGCCTTCATCGGCAGTACTAAATCTGTTGGATACATATTTTTGTTTTTAAATCAGATACAAATTTAAGCAATTCTTTATTTGTGGTCAACATATAAAAACTATCGCTTTTTTTGGCAAATGAAATGAACAAAATGAAAATAATTCAACACAAACCCGTTTTATTAATCGAAAAAACGTTAATATTAAAAAATAAATAGTAATTTTGAAATGATTCTAAAAACAAATCTATACGAAAAAACATTTATTCTCTTTCGAGGTATCTCTGCTTCCCGCTCCGGCCGTCAGCAGAAGCTGCGGAATAAAAAAAGCCCGGAACTTTTCAGTCCGGGCTTTCTAATCAAATCGATAAGCAAAGGTTGAGCATCCTGAAGGATCCTGTTAACGGCCGGGGACTTTGCTCAACACCCGGCCGGTCTTTTTATGAAAGCAGTCTTTTCGCTGTTTCAGAGATGCTTTTTCCGTCGGACTTTCCGGCCAGTGCCTTTGAGGCTGCAGCCATTACTTTTCCCAGGTCTTTTCCGGATGCTGCTCCGGTTTCAGCAATGATATTTTTAATTTCAGCCTCCAATTCTTCAGCAGACAGCTGCTTTGGCAGGAATTGCTCAATGACTTTCATCTGGGCTTCCTCCACTTCGGCAAGATCGTTTCTTCCCTGCGCAGTAAACTGATCGTAGGAATCTTTACGTTGTTTTACCATTCTCTGAAGAATCGCAATTTCCTGTTCTTCCGTGATTTCTTTCCCTAAGGCTTCTGTTTTCAGCAGCAAAATCTGGGATTTTACAGCACGTAGGGAATCAAGGGCTACCCTGTCCTTGGCTCTCATAGCCGTTTTTATAGCCTCGCTTATGGTATTTTCTAAACTCATATTTTTTTAATTTAACAATGGATCAATGTAACGGTTTACCAGTACAATGATAAATATTGTTGCATTGATACATTGATACATTGATACATTGTTATATTGTTAATCAACGTCTTTATTTAAAAACCTGTTTTCACGGATCTGCATGGAACCATTGTTGTCAGACAGGTAGGTATTGATATTCTGTTCTGAAGCATTGTTTCCGTCTATGGAAATATTCTTTCTCTTGAAGGCAGGAACCGATTCAAATTCACTGGAACTGTCGAAGTTCTGATAGCGTGAATTGAATTCTTTCAGCTTGTTTCTTCTTTCCACTATCCTTTCCTGGTCTGCCGTTTTATTGACAAACGTAAATTCGGTGTCCGGAGCTGGCTGTGATTCGGGCTCCTGTCTTTGTTCGGCAAAGGTCTCTTTTTCCTCAACAGCTTCCTCTTTCAGGTGGTTGAAGAAATATTCTACCTTCTGCAGGGGTTCTTCCGTGAGATGGCTGACCTGGTGTGAGGACAGTTCTGCTTTCGGCTGGCCGGAATCTGACTTTGGCTCATTTGCCTGAGGTTCATGAACAAAGAAGCTGAATTCCACCGGCTTTTCCTGAGAATAGGAATTCCCGAAAGAAGCATTATGCTGCGGGTCTTCTTTTTTGCTGTCCACATCAAAACGGAAAGACTGTATCTCAAGATCATTCGGGTCATCGCTTTCATCGTCATTGGTAAACAGGCTGTAGGATTCTTCCTGATTTTCCTCCTGATTCCAGTGCTGTGTAAAGCTTTGGTCCGTATCTTCTTGTTTATCAAAGAACTGCATCCTTGTTTCTACGGAATCGTCTTCAATAGTCATTTTTTTTTCAGAAGAAGAAGAACCGAACAGCGGGGTATCATGGTCTTCATCATCCAGCCTGAATACATTTTTACCGCCGAAATCATGGCTGTGCCCTGAAACGGAATCTCTCTGGTCCCTGGTTTTAAAAGGTGATTCTTTCTGGCTGTCGAAAGTATCATTCAGGCTGATTTTTATTTTTTCCGTAGGTCCGGAAAATTTCTTGTTATCATTGGAAAATCCGGTGGCAATAACCAGTACGCTTACAGAATCGCCGAGTTCTTCATCCGCACCTACCCCGAAGATAATGTCTGCCGTATTACCGGCTTCTTTCTGGATGTGGTCCATAATGATTCCGATCTCGTCCATGGTTACTTCTTCGGCACCGCTTCTGATCAGCAGGAGTACATTTTTGGCACCGATGATCTTGTTATCATTCAGCAGCGGAGAATCCAATGCTTTTCTGACTGCTTCTTCGGCCTTATTTTCACCGGAAGCCATTCCTGTGGACATCAGAGCTGTCCCGGAATTCTGAAGCACGGATTTGGCATCCCGGAAGTCAATGTTTACATCAAAATATCCGGTAATCACCTCAGCCATTCCTTTGGCTGCATTGGTAAGGACCTCATCCGCTTTGGAGAAGCCCTGCTTGAATCCCAGGTTACCGAACTGCTGTCTCAGTTTATCATTATTGATGACAATCAGGGAATCTACATTATCCCTTAGCTTATCGAGCCCGTTTTCCGCCTGTTCCAGCCTTCTTTTTCCCTCAAAGCTGAATGGGACAGTAACGATTCCTACGGTAAGGATTCCCATATCTTTGGCTACTTTAGCAATAACGGGAGCCGCTCCGGTTCCGGTTCCGCCGCCCATACCGGCCGTTATGAATACCATTTTGGTATTCTGCCCCATCGCGGCTTTGATTTCCTCAATGCTTTCAATAGCCGATTTCTCCCCTACTTCCGGATCTGCCCCGGCACCGAGGCCTTCGGTAATGGTAGTTCCCAGCTGCACCTTATTGGCAACCGGATTATTGTCCAGCGTCTGGGCATCCGTATTACAGATCACGAAGTCTACCCCGTGAATTCCTTTCTCGTACATGTGTTTCAAAGCATTGTTTCCGCCGCCGCCTACACCGATTACTTTTATGATTGATGAATTTCCTTTTGGCAAATCAAATGAAAATCCCTGAGACCCTAAATTTTCCATAACTATATTCTTTTATAATTATAATTGACTGATGACTATGATAAGAAGATTGTACACCGCTTACCTGCACCATTTATAATTTTACTCTACTTCTTCAAAAAATTTTTTTACTTTTTCCATCAGCGACTGCCCGAAAGTCAGTTTCGCTGCTCTTTTCTTCTGTTGCTCGCTGATGGTTTCCTGCTGCTGTACAGCCTCCTCCTGTTGTTCAGGATGGGATACCGGTTCAACAGGCGTTGCAGCGGTTGTTTCCGCAGCAGCAGCGGCCTGCGCCTGTTCTTCGATTACTTCCTGCATCTCCGCATTCTGTTTTTTGTCCCTTATCTTAAGACTTTCCATCAGCAACCCGATGGAGGTGGCATATTCGGGACCTTTAAGATACTGATTTTTATCATTCGCAATATACTCATTTGCAAAACCTATTCTGCTATCGAATCCTGTGGTATAATTGGCCAGCTGCCTCAGGTGTTTCAGGTTGGACCCGCCACCGGTAAGAACGATACCTGCGATCAGTTTTTTCTTCTGCTCAAAAGCGCCGTATGCTTTCAGTTCAGTGTTTACCATTTCCAGGATTTCCTCTACCCTGGCGTTGATGATCTGAGCAAGAGTTTTCAGTGAAATTTCTTTGTCCGGCCTGCCATGGAGTCCGGGAATCGTGACATACGTACTGTCTTTTTCCAGTTCCGGAACGGCAGATCCGAATTTCACTTTCAGCTGCTCGGCATGCTTCTCTATAATAGAGCAGCCTTCTTTAATATCTTCCGTAATAATCCCGCCGCCGTAAGGGATGACACAGGTATGACGGATGATATTATCTTTGAATATAGCAATATCGGTAGTACCGCCACCGATATCTACGATGGCTACTCCGGCTTCTTTTTCTTCTTTGGTAAGAACAGCTTCCGAAGAGGCAAGCGGCTCCAGGGTAAGGGCCTCCATCTGCAATCCGGCTTCCCGCACGCATCTGGCAATGTTGCGGATGCTTCCCATCTGGCCTACCACCACATGGAAATTGGCTTCCAGACGTTTTCCGTGCATCCCTACCGGCTCCTGGATTTCCCCTTCGGAGTCTACCTTGTATTCCTGAGGCAGGACATGGATAATCTCTTCTCCCGGAAGCATCACCAGTTTCTTGACCTGGTCTTTCAGGGCTTCTATATCGTCATCTGTAATAAACTTATCCGGATGTTCACGCATAATATAATCGGAGTGCTGCAGGGAACGGATATGTTTCCCGGCAATTCCTACCGTAACTTTACGGATCGGGACTCCTGCGCTGGACTGTGCTTCAGAAACAGCAGCTTTGATTGAATTAATGGTCTGTGAAATATTATTCACAATACCTTTGTGAACACCAAGACTCTTAGCCTTTCCTACACCGAGAACTTCTATTTTCCCGTGTGTATTCCTCCTTCCGACAATCGCGACAATCTTCGTTGTCCCGATGTCCAGACCTACTGAATACTCTTGATTTTCCATTTTTATATCGATTTGATTTTTTATTATTTGCTTCGCTAATAAGGTTTGATCCTTGTTTTTATTCTATTTTTACAGTGGCCTTCCGTTTTGGTTTTACAGCCGGAGCTTTGGCCTGCGGTTTTTTAGTTTCCTTCGGCCGGGTTTTCTCTTTTTTCCGGACGGCAGCTTTTCGCGTTTCTTTTTTTATGCTTTCGGCTTTCGGCTTTTCCTCCGTTTTCTTTAAAGGGGCAAGAGCCGGAGCTTTGGCCAATTCCTTGTTTCCTGCTTTCAGGATACTGTCGTTTTCCTTGAAATAAGGATTCAGGGTGGTTACAATCTGGTTCTGGTATTTTACAGACACCATACTGTATTTTGCCGGATCCTGATACACCAGGTATTTTTCAACAAAAGTTTTGAACCCCTTCACCTTGAACTCGATATTGTCCAGGTCCCCGATTTCCACTTTGTAATTCCCTTCGCTGGTCAGCAGGTTATAATTGCCGTTGTCCTTGGAGATCCCGATAAAGTATTTCTTGCTGAAATCGTCATTATCGATCTTTTCTACGAGTTCCGCCAGCTTTTCATATTCATTTCTTTTTACATCTCCCGTTACCAGCATACAGGGATGGGAATAGGTTTTTGAAATAGGAAACTCGGTTCCTTTTCCGTCAACATAAAAATCATTCCCGTCTCTATTCAGCCTGAATACCGGCACCCGCTGTTTAATATCCAGATTCAGTTTACCGTTCAGATTCAGATAGACATTGGCACTGTCTATTGCCGGCAGCGCATTGATTTTCTTTTCCAGCGCAGGGATATTCAGTTCCCCTACTTTTCCGGAAGGGTTTTGCTTCTTCACAATCTCCCGGATGTCTTTTTCATCAACAAAATATACCGGTGTTTTTTCATTCATTTTTACAGAAATTTTATCATCCGTAATAGGCTGGCCACTGAACTTCTTCAGGGAGAAGCTCAGCAGAAACCCGAGAAGAATCACGGTAACGGCAATTTTTAATATTCTGTATTTATTTTTCATTTTCTTTATGGGAACACTAAGTTCACAAAGCTTTTTTATTTTTTAGTTTTCACTCATCCATTTACAAATGGGGCTGTACAGCGTATCGATGTTTCCTGCCCCTACCGTGAGGAGGATATGGAAATCCTTTTCTTTTATCCTGTCAAGGGCATCCGGCAGTGCTGAACATTCCTTCTTATCTAAAGTTACTTTTTTTAACAACCACCCGGAAGTAATTCCTTCAAAATTTTCCTGAATTTCTCTTGCCGGATAAATATCCAGAAGAATCAGTTCATCAGCCTGGCTCAGGCTTTCGGCAAATCCGTCCGCAAAATCGCGGGTACGGCTGAAGAGATGCGGCTGAAAGACCACCAGCAGTTTCTTGTCCGGATAAAACGTCCGTATGGAGCTTACCACGGCATTGATTTCCGTGGGATGGTGGGCATAGTCATCAATGTATATTTTGCCGTTTTCATAATTATGCCTGGTATATCGCCTTTTGATGCCTTTAAATCCGGCAATGGCCTTTTTCAGGGTCTCAAAACCGACGCCCAACTTGTGCATAACGGCCAATGCAGCTGTGGCATTTTCAATATTATGAATTCCGGGAAGTTCCCAGCTGAAATCTTTTACCGATTCTCCGGGTGTGTGAAAATCAAAGTACAGGCTGTCACCCATCATCCGGAGATTATCCGAATAATAATCCGCTTCTTCATTTACGGCATACGTAAGATGAGGCCTTCCGATCCCGCTTCCTTTCCTTACCAACAGCTGCCGGTCATCGGGAACCAGTGCCGCAAACTGGCGGAACCCTTCTTCAATTGTATCTTTATCACCGTAGATATCAAGATGATCTGCATCGGTGGAAGTAATAATAGCCCAGTCCGGGGAAAGGTTCAGAAAGCTGCGGTCATACTCATCTGCTTCCACTACGGAATACTGTGAGCCGTTGTACAGGAAATTGGATCTGAAATTCTCGGAAATCCCGCCTAAAAAGCAGGAAAACGGAAGGTCTGCCTCTTTGCAAAGATGAGAAATCAGGGTAGAGGTCGTGGTCTTTCCATGGGTTCCTGCTACTGCAATACAGTCTGTATTTTCGGTAATCAGTCCCAGTACTTTTGCCCGCTTCAGAACTTCAAAGCGTTTTTCGTTAAAATAATCCAGGATGCCCAGTTTTTTTATGGCAGGCGTATAGATCACCAGTGTATTTTCCTGATGAAGCATGGTTATTTTTTCGTCAATGACATCTTCAAAAACAATATCAATCCCTTCGCTCATTAAAACCTGGGTAAGTAGGGTCTCCGTTTTATCGTATCCGGAAACATTTTTGCCGGAAGCATGGAAATAGCGTGCCAAAGCACTCATTCCGATCCCTCCGATCCCGACGAAGTAAAAATTCTGATAAGTTTCTAAAATTTTCATTAATTACGCTATGTATTTTTTTATACTGTAAAATGTATATTTTCTGTTACTGCTGTTACGCTATACCTTTTATAGTTTCTTTATTATTTCGTTTACAATCTCTTCTGCCGCATCCGGTCTGGCAAAATATTTAAGATTTTCAGACATCTCTCTCCTGAGTTCCTGATGATCGCAGAGGTCTGATAATGTAGTCCAGAACTTTTCCTGCATTTCACTGTCCCTTACCATCATGGCAGCCTTTTTTTCCACCAGATTCAGTGCATTTTTGGTCTGATGGTCTTCTGCAGCAAACGGAAAAGGAACCAGGACTACCGGTTTCTGTGCTACTGCCAGTTCAGAGATGGCAATGGCTCCTGCCCTGGAAACGATGATATCTGCTGCAGAATAAGCGGTTTCCATATCCTTAATGAACTCTTTCAACTGAACGGAAGCCGGAAGCCGGAGAGTGGAAGACAGTTCATTATAATCCGTTTTTCCGGTCTGCCAGATCAGCTGGCAGCCCTTTTCCTCAAGTTTCTGAAGATTTTCTTTCCAGCCGTTGTTCAGGGTTCTGGAACCCAGTGAACCTCCGACGGAAAGGATGGTCAGTTTGTTTTTATCCAATCCCATTTTTTCCTTTGCGGATGCCGTATCCTGCATTCCGGTTACAATGGAAGAACGGATGGGATTTCCCAGAAACTGTATTTTATCAGGCGGAAAACCTTCCACTTCAGGATAGGCGGTAAATACGGCCCTGGCTTTTTTGCTTAATATTTTATTGGTTACTCCGGCATGGGCATTCTGCTCCTGTATAAAAAAGGGAATTCCCAGTTTCCCGGCTTCATAAAGCGCAGGCCCGCTGGCAAAACCGCCGGTCCCTACGGCAAAGTCGGGAGCAAATTCTTTGATCAGTGCTTTTGAGCGGGACAGGCTTTTTAAAATTTTGAACGGCAGTCCCAGATTGGACAGCAGGTTCCCCCTGTTGATCCCGGCAATATCAATGCCTTTAATGGAATAACCGGCCTGTGGAACTTTTTCCATTTCCATTTTACCGTTGGCCCCGATGAATAAAAACTCAGCTTCCGGAAACCGTTTCCTGATTTCGTCTGCAATGGCAATAGCCGGGAAGATATGTCCTCCGGTTCCTCCGCCTGAAAGTAAAACGCGGATGGCTGCTGGCTGCCGGCTGCCGGCTGGTTTGTTATTCATTTTTTATCTCTGTTAAAATTGACTTTATATTCTGGCAGGACTTCCACCTGCCCTATCTATTTTATTTGTTTCAGACCTGGTTATGCAATGTCATTGATTTCCGCAATGCTCTGTTTCTTACCCATTCCCTCTTCATCATAAATCTGGATCCTGGAGCTGATATTTAAAATAATGCCAAGCTGCAGGTAGGTTACCAGCATGGACGTCCCTCCGTAGCTGATCAGCGGTAACGGCTGCCCGGTAACCGGAATCAGATTGACGGCAACGGCAATATTTACCGACAGCTGTACGAAGATCATCACGCCGAGGCTCAGCACCAGCAGAGATCCGAAGAAGGCCGGCATCTTACTGGCGATCATGACAATCCGGATCATCATAATCAGGTACAGACTGACCAGGAAAGCGGCACCTATCACACCGTATTCTTCAACAATGACGGCGAAGATAAAGTCGGAAGCCGATTGCGGGAGCATTTGCTTCAGGGCACTTTTCCCGGGGCCCATCCCCGTAATCCCTCCGTGTACGATGGCTGCTTTGGCCTGCATCACCTGGTAGTTTTTAGCCTTCACACTTTCGTCATCCACATCAGCCGATTTGGCTTTGCTGGACGTAAACGTCTCAATACGGCTCATCCAGGTATGCACCCTGTTCCCACCGATCAGATTGCTATTCAGGGCAATAACCAGGAACAGCACAATCGCCACGAATGACGATGAAATGAAACCTGCAATATATTTCCAGTGGAGCTGTCCTACAATCAGCACAATTACGGAAACCATAAGAATCATCAGTGCCGTGGATCCGTTATCTTTTGCCACCAGCACAAAAACCAGTAAAATCGGGCCGAAGATGTACATGATGTTTTCAATCGGCAGTCTTTCCCGGGTAATTTTTTTCGTAAGGTACCGGCACAGGTAAATGATGAGCATGAGAAATGCAAAGGAAGACGGCTGAAAGGAAATAGGGGTTCCGGGGATTTTCAGCCACCGGGAGGCACTGGCCCCGTCGATGGTCTGTCCGGTGAACATGGTAACGATCAACAGGACAATCATAAGCCCGAGCAGAATACTGCTAAGCTTCCCTATATATTCATATTTTACCATTCCTACCACCCTCATAATGCCTAATCCCAAGACAACGAAGAACATATGTTTGATAACGTGACCTGTGGTGGTCCCGTTATTGACAATATATTCCAGATTCGAACTTGCAGAATATACCGGGAAGATAGAGAAAATGGAGATCACAAGAATGACCATCCAAAGTACTTTATCGCCCTTCAGGAATTCAAATCTGTTTTCTGTATCTTGTTCGTTCATCATATTTTCAGGCTTTAGCGGCCGTTTTCTGACTGCCGGCAATCAGGACCTGCTCTTTAAACTGGCGGCCCCTGTCTTCATAACTTTTAAATAAATCAAAGCTGGCACAGCATGGGGAAAGCAGTACCGTTTCTCCTTTTTTAGCCAGTGATTTTGAAATCTTCACAGCTTGCTCCATGCTGGAAGTGTCATAAATAACATCTTTCTTATCTTTGAAAAAGTCTATAATTTTCTGGTTGTCGACCCCAAGGCAGACGATGGCTTTCACTTTTCTTTTTACCAGGTCTTCTATTTCGGTATAATCGTTTCCTTTATCTACCCCGCCTACAATCCAGATCGTTGGTGTTTTCATGCTTTCCAGGGCATAATAGGCTGCATTCACATTGGTTGCCTTGCTGTCATTGATGTATTTTACCCCATCTATTTCAGCCACGCCTTCCAGCCTGTGTTCTACCGCCTGGAAAGTCATCAGGGAATGCCTGATGCTTTCATTATTGATTTCCAGTATCTTCCCTGCTATGGAAGCAGCCAGGCTGTTGGCAACATTGTGGGTACCGATGAGCGACAGGTCTGCCGTTTTCATGGCAAAGCCATCATTCAGCTTTACAACAATATTTTCTTCTTCCACAAAACCCCCTTCCGCAAGTTTTTCTTTTGTGGAAAAAGGAATCATCCGGGCTTTGATTTCCAGTTTTTCCAGCAGGCTTTTGCTCATTTCATCATCTTTGTTGTAAATGAAGAAATTATCGTTTTCCTGGTTTTCCGCTATTCTGAACTTGGCCAGTGCATATTCCTCATAGTTGTAGTTGTACTGGTCCAGGTGGTCCTGTGACAGGTTCAGCAGCAGGGAAATGTACGGCCTGAAATTCTGGATATCATCCAGCTGGAAGGAGCTGACTTCCAGAACATAATATTCATGGTTTTCATCGGCTACCTGCTTTGCGAAGCTGTACCCGATATTTCCGCCCAGTCCTACTTTAAGTCCGTCGTTTTTCAGGATGTGATAAATCAGTGAAGTGGTGGTGGTCTTTCCGTTGCTTCCGGTGATAGCAATGATTTTCGCATCGGTAAATTCCGCGGCGAATTCAATTTCAGAGGAAAGCCTGATGCCTTTCTCCTGGATTCTGGTAATCAGTTCAGCCTTTTTCGGGATGCCGGGGCTTTTTACGATCCAGCCGGCATTGAGTATTCTTTCCTCATCGTGGCTTCCTTCTTCAAACTCAATTTCATTTTCGGTCAGAAACTGCTTATAGTGATCCTTAATGGCCCCCTTGTCTGAAAGAAAAACTTCCAGGCCTTGTTTTTTAGCCAAATAAGCAGCGCCGCATCCGCTTTCTCCTCCTCCTAAAACAACTATTTTCATATTAATTTTTTTGTATTGTGTAAAAAGCAGAAAGGTATAAGGTAACTGACCATTTCACTTTTTACAGCATTTTATCTCATCTTCAGGGTAATCAGGCATACAATGGCCAGCATGACCCCGATGATAATCATCCGGTTTACTATTTTGCTCTCATGAAAGCCTCCCTTCTGATAATGGTGATGCAAAGGGGACATTCTGAATAATCTGTTGTTCTGGGCATGCTCGAGCCCGTATTTTTTCTTTCTGTATTTAAAGACGACTACCTGAAGCATCACGGATACATTTTCGATCAGGAAAATTCCGCAGAGTACGGGTATCATGAGTTCTTTCCTCAAAATGATGGCCAGCACGGCAATAACGCCTCCGAGCATCAGGCTTCCGGTATCTCCCATAAAGACCTGCGCCGGATAGGTATTGTACCAGAAAAATCCGATGACCGCTCCTACCATGGCTACTACGAAAATGGTGGTTTCCCCCATATTCGGGAGGAACATGATTTTCAGGTAATCGGCGAAGATGATGTTTCCGGAAAGATAGGCAAAGAGCCCCAGGGTAAGCAGGATGACCGTGCTGGTCCCTGCAGCGAGCCCGTCTATCCCATCGGTGATATTGGCTCCGTTCGATACCGCTGTTATGATAAAGATAACGATAGGTATAAAGACAATCCAGGCCCACTCATGGGCATCCTTGTCATTCATCCAGAAAAGGATCCCACTGTAATCAAATTCATTATTTTTAGCAAACGGTACAGTGGAAACGGTTATTTTTTCCGTGGGCATAAAATTCTTCTCCACATTGTTCCTATTAACCACTTTGGCGTCTGCATATTTCCTTTTAACGGTAACATCCGGATGAAAGTACATGGTTACCCCGATGATTACACCAAGCCCGACCTGTCCTATGACTTTAAATTTCCCGCTCAGCCCGTCTTTGTTTTTCTTGATTTTCTTCAGATAATCATCTACGAATCCGATGGCTCCCATCCAGATCATGGAAACCAGCAACAGCACAATGTATACATTCGTAATACGGGTGAACAGCAGAACCGGGATCAGGGTGGCCAGGATGATGATGAGTCCTCCCATGGTAGGGGTCCCTTCCTTCTGCTTCTGCCCGTCCAGCCCGAGGTCCCGTACCAGTTCTCCCATCTGTTTTGCCCTGAGGTAGTTGATGATCCTTTTGCCATAGACCAATGCAATGGTCAGGGACAGCAAGACAGCCATTCCTGCCCGGAAGGAGATATACCTCAGCAGCCCGAGTCCGGGGATGTGGATGCCGTGGTGGGTCAGATATTCATATAGATAGTATAACATTCTTTATAATTGATGATTGATAATTGATAACCGATTTCCGAAAATAATATTATTCTGCTTTAATTTTTAATCTGCTTTTATAAGCTGATGTTACTTTTAAAATTTCTAAAGCTTCCTTCATCAGACCTTCTGTTATTTCTTTAGAAACCATATTAATTTCTTCAATGATCTCAAGCCAAAATACGGACTCATCTGCTTCTTCTACGACGATACAAATTTTAGCATATTTCTCTTTATCGGATCTAGCTCTGCACATTGCCCTGTAATTTGCAGCTACAGAAGTTGTCGAACGAAATATTTGTTTTCTGATTACAGATACCTTATCAGAATAAGGCACATCTGATAAGTTATTGATTACTTTTACTGCCAAAGCCTTTGTTCTTGATGCAAAAATCTGGTTATACTTATTTTCCATTATTAATCAATTATCAATAATCATTCATACTTATTTGCTCATTAGTTTCCACAGCTCATCAATGGTTTCCCGGTCATCAAAATGGTGTTTTACCCCATTGATTTCCTGATAATTTTCATGGCCTTTTCCGGCTACCAGGATGATATCTTTCGGTTCCGCAAATTTGATGGCCATTTTTATTGCTTCCTTCCTGTCCGGGATGGAGGTGTATTTGCTGAAATGCTGGGGCTCCACTCCTGCTTCGATTTCTTTGATTATGGTCCCCGGATCTTCCGTTCTCGGGTTATCGGAAGTAATAATGGCAAGGGTGGCTTTTTTCGTAGCAATATTTCCCATTTCCGCTCTTTTTGACCTATCACGGTCGCCCCCGCATCCGAAAACGGTAATCAGCCTTTCATTCTTGGTACGGATATCGTTGATGCTGTCCAGCACATTTGCCAGGGCATCCGGCGTATGGGCATAATCTACGATAAAGAAGATTCCGCCATCCGATTTAAATGTTTCGAATCTTCCGGAAACCCTTTTCAGCGTACTGATAGCCTGAAGGATTTCTTCCTCTGCAATACCCAATTCAGCTGCAATTCCGAAAACCAGCAGCAGATTATACACATTGAATTTCCCGGTCAGCGTTGTCCAGAATTCTTTTCCGTTGAAGTTCAGCAGCATCCCGTTAAAATCTGCTTCCAGAAGTCTTCCGTGATAGTCGGCCATGGTTTTCATGGCATAGGATTTCTTCACGGCTTTGGTATTCTGAAGCATGATGTTTCCGTTTCGGTCATCTGCATTGGTAATGGCAACCGCTGTACTTTCCAGCCCGTCAAAAAACCTTTTCTTCGTTTTCAGATATTCGTCAAAGGTTTTATGGTAATCGAGATGGTCATGGGTAAGGTTGGTAAACCCTGCTACCGTAAAGTGAAGGCCTTCAATCCTGTTCTGGGCAATCCCGTGTGAGCTTACTTCCATAAAGGCAAAATCGCAGCCCTGCTCTACCGCCTGTGCCAGGATTTTATTGATGGTAATAATATCAGGTGTAGTATGGGTAGCAGGAATCACTTCGTTTCCGATCCTGATCTCTACTGTGGAAAGCAAAGCCGAATCATACCCCAGCCGGGTAAAAACATCGAAGAGCAATGTGGAAACGGAAGTTTTTCCATTGGTTCCCGTTACCCCTATCAGTTTGAGTTTTTCCGATGGGTTGCCATAGAAATTGGAAGCCAGCTGTCCCAATGTTTTTGAAGTGTCTTTTACCAGTATGTAAGTGATATTCCGATCCGGCATTTCCGGAAGCTCCTGGCATACGATTGCTTTTGCTCCCCGTTCAATGGCAGCATCAATAAAGGCATGGCCATCTGCCACTGTACCTTTTACAGCGATGTATAATGAGCCCGGTGTTACTTTCCGGCTGTCAAAAACCAGGTCTGCAACATCAGGGCTGCTATCGCCATGAATATCCAATACCGGGATCCTTTTTACTAATTCTGTTACTACCATTATATCTGAATGGGTTTTCCTTTTATTTCCAGGATCTGACTCCTGTTCTGTTCGTCCGTCCCTTTCCGGGACTTTCTTTTTTATTTTCCATCAGGATGTTTTCATCCTGTTATCTCAATTCATTGACGGAAATTCAGCCTTTTTGACCTGAATCACCGTTTCCGGATTTTACAGTTCCTAATTTTGCAGGGACAGATAAATCCTTTGGTTTTTGCTTATGGCGGTTCCTTCCGTAGGGAACTGGTCCCTGATCCGGCCTACGCCTTTAAAATCGACACGGTAGCCTAAGTTTTCAAGCTGCGGAATTACATTTTTCCCGATCAGCCCGATGACATTCGGCATTTGCTTTCCGCGTACCGCTACTTTAACATTCGGCTCCACCATTTTGTTAAGGTTTACCTTTCTGTCTACCAGCATCTCCTTTTCAATATTCTGCGGAGTTTTGAGGAAGGTTTTTCCGGCGATTTCCTTGAAAACAGGCGCCGAAACGGTACCCCCGTAAAAGCCCTTTGATGTGTTAGGTTCGCTGATCATCACATAACAGGTATATTTGGGATTGTCTGCAGGATAGAACCCTGCAAACGAAGCGCGGTATTTCATGGGTCCCGGAAGCCAGTACTCGAAACGTGCGGTTCCTGTTTTCCCTGCCATCTTCAGGTTCGGGGTAAAGATGCTTTTCCCGGTTCCCTTTTCAACAGCTTTGGTGAGGGCGCTGGTCATCATCTTGATCGCTTTTTCCGACGCCATCCTGCTTACCATCACTTCCGGGGAAGCCTGGGAAATCACTTTCCCGTCCTTCATGATTTTATCAATGAATAAGGGCTTGAGCATTTTACCGCCGTTGGCAACTCCGTTATAGAAAGTGGCCAGCTGCAGAAGGTTGATGTTCGAAGAATATCCGTAGGCGATGGAAGCCAGGGTTGCGGCATTCCACCGTTTATGTTCCGGGGTAATGATTTTAGGTTTGGTGATGCCCGGAAGCTCGATATCCATTTTGTCGAACAGCTTCCAGCGCTTCAGATGGTCGAGAAAAATCTGAGGTTTCTCAGCATAATATTTCGTAATCAGCTTGGCCGTTCCCACATTGCTTGATTTGGCCAGTACATCACTGATATCGTAAATCCCGTGGCCGTGGCCGTCTGAAATTCTCTGCTTGGCATAGACCCAGACCCCGTTTCCTACATCTACGGTAGTATTCTCGTCGATGAACCCGTCATCCATAGCAGCCAGCAGCGAAATGGTTTTGAAGGTGGATCCGGGCTCTATATTGTCTTTCAGGGCATAATTATAGGAATCCACATATTCGCCTTCTTCGTTCTGTCTGAGGTTTACCAGTGCCCGTACCTTGCCGGTCTGCACCTCCATCACGATCACCGTCCCATGTTTCGCCTCAAAATTCACCAGCTGTTTCTCCAGAGCGGAATGGGCAATATCCTGAATCCTGAGGTCCAGCGTAGTATAAACGTCTTCACCGTCTACAGGTTCCTGTACTTTCCAGTAATCGATCGGTTTCCATTGGGAGGAATTGATTCTCTGCTCCAGCCTTTTTCCATCAGTTCCTTTCAGGTATTTTGAAAAGGCACCCTCAAGACCCGAGCTGTAAGTCCCGTTATCCATACCGATGGTTCCGGCTCCGATTTCGGAAGTAGCCAGTTCTCTTTTGTAATTGCGGTCTACGATAAAACCGCCTTTATTTTTGCCTTTCTTAAAAATCGGGAATTGACGGATCCTGTCATACTGATCGAAGTCCAGCCCTTTTACCAGCGTATAATACTGGTTTTTCTTCTTTCTCTGCTCATCGAACTTTTTCCTGAACTCCCCTCGCGGTTTCCCGAACATAACGCTCAGGGAATCGGTAAGTGCGCCGATATTGTTGGTGTATACCGTATCCTTCATGGTTTTGAAATCCAGATAGATATCATAACGCATCACAGTGGTGGCGAGTATGGAACCGTCAGAAGCGAAAAGGTTTCCGCGGGCCGCTTTCAGGGTAGCCTCACGGTAGTTTTTATTAATGTAATCGTCTTTGATTTCCTGAACATTGGTATTCTGAAGCACGACAATCCTGGCCAGAAACATTACAAATACGCACAAAGCCACCACTGCAAAGAGGTAGCCCCATCGTAACGTCATTTTACGTTTGTTATCGTATTCATTTGGTTTTTGCATCTGTACTGTCCATTTTTATTAGCAGTTTATGAGGGTGGTTTTCCAGGGTCATCAGAGAATCCCTGGCCACTTCCTTTCCCAATTGCGACTCCATTTTTACTTTGATCAGCTTACTTTGGGCATAAGCGTTTCTCGATTTGTATTCCTCCGTTTCTTCTTTTAAAGCGTTTACAATCTTAATTTTTTTATTAACGAGATGATTGCTGTAGATCATTGACATCATCAGTACAAACAGCAAAAGAAAATACTTATAATGTATTTTCACTTCATCGCGGTTCAAGAAATTTCCTTTTACAATATCTATAAAAGTTAATCTCTTCTGAGGGCGGTATGTTGCTTTTCTTGCCAATTTGTTGTCAATTTGCTTTTACAGTCCATTCACTTTGTTTGTGAATCGTCAATTAAATTCATGATCGACCATTCACACTTTACATTATACTTTTATTCCTGTTCTCATTTTAGCACTTCTGGCTCTTGAGTTCTCCTCGATTTCCCTTTCATCAGGCACCATCGCTTTGCTCTTTACCAATTCAAATGCTTTTTTATAGTTTCCATAAATATCCCTTTCAGGCTCACCTTCAAACATTCCGTTTTTAAGGAATCTTTTTACCAGCCTGTCTTCCAGCGAGTGGTAAGAGATTACCACCAGCCTTCCTTCCGGCTTCAGTACCCGGTGTGCCTGCACCAGCATTTCCTTCAGCACTTCCAGCTCCTGGTTCACTTCAATGCGGATGGCCTGGAACAGCTGGGCATAAAATTTATTTACCTTGTTTGGCGGAAGATAGCTGAATAGCTTTTTCAGGTCTTCCGTGGTATTAATGCTTTTTATTTTTCTATGGTGCACGATATCCCTTGCAAGCTTTCTCGCTTCCCGGAGTTCGCCGTAATAGTAAAATATGTCCGCCAGCTGCTCTTCTTCATAATCATTGATCACCCTTCTGGCATCCAGCCCCTGCATCACGTTCATCCGCATATCCAGCGGTGCGTTGCTCCTGGTGGAGAACCCCCTTTCCGCTTCATCGAACTGATGGGAAGACACGCCGAGATCAGCCAGGATACCGTCCACCTGGGAAATCCCGTACATCAGCAGGGAGTTTTCCAGGAACCGGAAGTTCTGGTTGATCAAAGTAAACCTCGGGTCATCAATGGTATTTTTCAGGGCATCCAGGTCCTGATCGAAACTGAAGAGTTTTCCCCGCTCCGAAAGCCGTCCCAGGATTTCTCTTGAATGACCTCCGCCGCCGAAAGTACAGTCCACATAAATTCCGTCCTGATTCGTCACCAAATCATCAACACTTTGTTTCAGCAAAACGGGGTTATGATACATGTTAAATTGTGTTTTTTATTCTTTATATTACCTTCATCAGTTATTCTTCTTCATCAAAAGTGCCCATCACATCTTCTGCAAGGCTGGCAAAATCAGCTTCATCGATCGAAATTACCTTTTCATAGGCTTCCTTATCCCATATTTCGAACAACTCCCCTGCGCCGGTAATGACGATTTCTTTCCGGAGGCCTGCAAAATTTGCCAGATCCTTTGAAATCTGTAACCGGCCTGCATTATCCAGCTCTGCCGTTCTTACACCTGCCGTAAACATCCTGATGAAATCGGCATTTTTTTTAATGAATCTGTTTAATTTGTTAATCTTGCCCATTACCTTATCCCATGCACGCGCAGGATAAACTTCAAGACAGGACTGGAACACAGACCGCTTGACTATAAAAGCTTTGTCCTCGAAGTTTTCCATCTGTTTGATCAGTGAGGAAGGAACTTTCAGGCGGCCTTTATCGTCAATTTTACACTCATATGTCCCAATGAAACTATTCATTTGGGACAAATTTATATAATAATTTCCAAAAGTTCCCACTTTTTCCCACTTTTTCCCTTGATGTTAATAAGTTTTACGAAATTTTGAGATAAGGGGTCTTAAAAAATTGATATGCCGGCAATTGCAGGTGGTATTATTGATCCCATAAAAAAGACTTTCACAAAAAAGTGAGGAAAAAAGAGTTTGGTATGTTATTTTTATTTTAAATTAGGGTAATCAAAATTTTTTTGAGGTTTAATTTGTATTTTTGCAAGGCTTTATTAAGGCATCCTATGATATTCAGTACAAAAAAAGAAAAGAAATATACCTTTGTTGAGGCGGGAGAAGGACATCCATTGGTGCTGCTGCATGGTTTAATGGGTGGTTTGAGTAATTTCGATAAGATGGTAAGTTTTTTTTCCAGCAGGGGCTTCAAGGTATACGTTCCTCAGCTGCCGATCTACGATTTACCGGTACTCAATACCAATCTCACGACGATAGCAAAGTATATTATCAAGTTTATTGAAAGCCATATCTCCGGACCTGTAACCATTGTAGGAAACTCAATGGGCGGCCATGTGGGGCTTATTCTCACACTGGCCCGGCCAGACCTGGTAAAAAACCTGGTGCTTACAGGAAGTTCCGGACTGTACGAGAGAACCTTTGGCGACAGCTTTCCGAGAAAGAACGACCGTTCTTATATCCGGAAGAAAACCGAGGAAGTCTTTTATGATCCTGCCGTGGCTACTGAAGATCTCGTGGATGAAGTTTTCGGGGTGGTAAATGACCGGATGAAAGGCATCAAAACGGTAATGCTTGCCCGAAGCGCCATTAAGCACAACATGCTGAATGATCTCCCGAAAATAAAGACCCCTACCTGCCTGATCTGGGGAAAGAACGATAATGTAACTCCTCCTGAAGTAGCGGAAGACATGCACAAGTTTATTCCGAACTCAGAACTTTTCTGGATCGACAAATGCGGACATGCCGCCATGATGGAAAAGCCGGATGATTTCAATGAAATTCTCTACAGCTGGTTAAAAGACAAAGTATAAAAACAATACAGACCGACCATTAAGAGTTTTCTTAATGGTTTGTTTTTCTAAAATATTCAATAAGATGGTTATTAAAACAGCAACATTCGTAAAGAGCAGCGGGAAATGGCAGGAATGCCCGGAACCCACCCTCCCGGAATATGCTTTTATCGGGAGATCCAATGTAGGGAAATCTTCCCTGATCAACGCGATGATGAATCATAAAGACCTGGCCAAAACATCCGGTACCCCGGGAAAAACCCAGCTCATCAATCATTTCCTGGTCAATGAAAGCTGGTACCTTACCGATTTGCCCGGATACGGATATGCAAAGGTTTCAAAATCCATCCGTAAGGATTTTGAAAAGCTGATTACCAATTATATCCTTAACAGAAAAAACCTGGTGAATCTTTTTGTCCTGGTAGACGCAAGGCATAAGCCGCAGACCATCGATATGGAATTCATCCAGTGGTGCGGCGAAAGCGGCGTTCCCTTTTCCATTGTATTTACAAAGGCTGATAAGCTGAAGCCGAATGCAGTCATTAAAAATGTGGAAGATTACAAAGCTGAACTTCATAAAACCTGGGAAGACCTTCCGGAGCTATACGTAACCTCTGCCGAAAAGAAGGAAGGCGACGACGAAATCCTCAGCTTTATCCGGAAGACCAACGAATTCCTTGTCAACAATCATGTAAGCTTCGATGAATAAAGAAATAATCTGGAAAATAAAAACTTTTGAAGAACTGTCCGTTCCTGAGCTGTATGCCATTATCAGGGCCAGAGTAGATGTCTTTGTAGTAGAGCAGGAATGCCCCTATCCGGATCTGGACGGATACGACCAAAAGGCCCTTCACTTATGGGCAGAGCAAGACGGCGAAGTGCTGGCCTACTGCAGGATTTTCAGCAATGGCATCAAATACACCGAAACTTCCATCGGCCGGGTGCTGACTACGGAAAAGGCCAGGGGAAAAAATCTGGGAAAACAGCTGATCCAATATGCTGTAGAAACCATTGAAAACCGTTTCCGTACTTCTGAGGTCAGGATTTCCGCGCAGGATTACCTGCTGCGGTTCTACAACGGGTTCGGTTTTGAAGATACCGGAAAGAAATACCTGGAAGACAATATCCCACATACAGAGATGCTGAGAAAATAATAAAAGCGAAGAACCTGTTTGTTCTTCGCTTTTTTGATGAAATTATATATGATGTGTTTTATGGCTCGAGTTTCAAAAATGATTTTCCTATTTGAAGACTTAAAGATTTTTATTATTCCGTAATAATCCTGTTTACCTGAACTGTAACAAACGATATTACTTTAAATTCTTGTAATAAACATATCCTTTTTTCCCGCTTGATTCAACCTGCACTTTATACCAATCCCCTTTTCTTGAAAGCTGGATAATTTTCGCATTTCTGGTTACAATAGCGACTACATTGGATCTGAACACCGGCTTTTCATAAATTGTTATGGCAGCACCTACTCCCACGAGATACCTGTTGGCAGTGCCGGTATTTACATTCGCTTCATTGATCGCAACCCTCCTTGTCCTGGATTCTGTCTTTAAAACGGAATAATCATTTGAAGATTTATGTTTTCCGTACCCGTTTTTTCTGGGAGAGCTTCCAGAAGACGGATTGCTTCCTGAAGATCCGCCACCGCATACTCCACAGGTTCCACCACTACCGCAATGCCCGCACCTTGAACAATTGGTGCAGGCAGAACAGTAAGCAGAACCGGTACATCTACCGTCATGTCCAATATGGTCATTGGCTTTAAAACAAGCGTTCAAAAGAAGTAAAACGAAAGTCAATATGATAGAAGGTATTAGTTTTTTCATGGTTATTACTTTGATTTGAACTTTACCTGTTTACTTAGTTACAGCCAGAACAGTAAGCCCGGTCTACGTATCGTTTACTGCTGCCAGAATAATAGTAGCAACCCCCTCTTTTCCCTACGAAAAGTTGATTTCCATTATAAGTGCAGCCTTTTTCCTGAGCATAAGATCCGGAACGTTTAGCCTTGTTCCTTTTGTTTTTCCTTTTCTTTTTTGAATTGGATTTCTTGATTTTTTTAGCAGAAAAGCCTGTTTCAACATGGGAGCTGATCGCGCTGTCCGCTGCAGAAATTGTTGTTGGCAGTAATAGCCCTAAGCCCAATAGGCTTGTAAATAGTAGTTTTTTCATAGTTATTGATTTTTATTTTTAATAAATCGTTCTGAAATTTCTGATTCATTCAGAATCCTCTGGTCAGGCAGGATAATATATATCTCCCCTGTTGGATTCTCTATAATTCCGGCTCCGGATCTACAGTTTTGAAAGCGGTATTTCAAAGCCCTTAGTCCTGAAATAAATCCATCTGCTGTTGTTTTCTCATACACATATTTCGAGCAGCTTGTTCTGAAGATACACTTTCTTCTTTTTGAAGGAGGAATCACCCGCCAATACATCTTAATAAGAAACAGCAGCAGGCTTTTCATTTTCTTTTTTAATTAATACGACCATCTGAAAGGAAGTCATATAGCCCGGTTTCGCTATGTTTCCAAAACATCCTTCTACCGGTTGGATATAAGTGGACACACTTTCCAGCCTTACGTATTCCCATCCATCTTCCGTATTGTTTTTTATTAACTGATCTAATTGTTCGGCAATGTTCTTGGAACTCATGTTAGTTTGGTTCGCTGTTGCCGTAAAAGGTATTACTTTGTATTCCATAATTGTTTTTGTTTGACATTTCAAAAGTATCACCCCCTGATGAATTTTTTTTACGGGAAACCGTAAAACCGGCAAAAAATAAAAAACCTCCCAAAAAAATTGGAAGGCTATAAGTAAAATGGATGTTTTCAGATGATCCCGAGGTCTTTGCAGAAAGCAACCAGTTGCTCGTTGCTGTTGACGCTGAGGTCTTCCTTCAGGCTGTTGAGTCTTTTCTCAACACTGCTCAGGCTGGAAGGATGAATGCCCTTTTCCTTAAGATGGGCCGGAATGTTTTTTTGAAGGACTCCTTTTGAGAGCAGGGAGACAATCACAATATCATAGGTGGAAAACTCATAATTGTTGAATTTTTTCATGTCCTGCTTGAGGTCGAAAGAAAGATAATCTTCACCGATATAAACGGATGCAATGGCTTTCTTTAAGTCCTTGGAATCGTTTCTGGCTTTCTGTACATACCCGTTGATATGATACCCGGAAAAAAGATGATCGATGACACCGGTCTTGCGTTCGGCGGAGAAGACGATCACCTTCAGGCCGGGCTGCAGTTCTTTTGCTTTACTGATGAGTTCTTTTCCGTCTTTAAGATGTTGGGTATGGTGGTCTTCTTCATAATAAAGATCGGTAATCAGAAGGTCATAGGGCTGTTCTTCCCGCAGGGCTTTCTGGATTTTCCCGATCGCATCATCGCAGTAGTATACATAGTCAACCTTTGGAACATTCAGGTCCTCAAGGGTTTTCTGGACGGAAATATTGATGCTTTCGTGGTCTTCGGCAATTAAAATTTTTTTGAACATGGTTATGTGGTTTGATTAAAATATAGGTTCAAGGCCTCAAAAATAGATGCATTTATTATTCCTTCCTTACGGATTCACGTAAAAGCAGCTGAAAACAGGTACTTTTTCACCATAAAATCATATCAGGCCGGTATCCTTACAGATCACAATCATTTCAATATTGTTTTTTGCACCCAGAATGTCCCGCAGCTCGTTCAGTCGTTTTTCAATGGAGCGCCTGCCATAGGGCTTCATGGCGAACTGTTTCATCAGGTTTTCTATTTCTTTCTGTCTATGGCCCTGAGAAAGCAGTTCCAGCAATTTAAGATCGTAGGCATTCAGATCACAGGGGCTGTTCCGGATGGCATTCAGAATTGCCTGTGACATCACCGTTTCGCCTTCGAAAACTCTTCGGAGCGTACTCCTGAGTTCCCTTCCATCATTCCTGGACTTGCTGACAAACGCCTGTATGCCGTACACTTTGTACAGGTCTTCAATGGTTCTGGCTTTTTTCTCAACGGACAATACTACGATTTTCAGGTCCGGCTGGACTTTCCTGGCTTCACGGATCAGCTCCTGGCCGGAATGCAGGCTTTGGGAAATATGGTCTTTTTCAAAAGAGAGATCGGAAACCACCAGATCATACGGCGCACCCTCCTTTACCGCCTGTACAATTTTATGAAAGGCTTCGTCACAGTAGGCAGCGAAATCGAAATGGGGAACGGATAATTCCTGCAGGCTACGTGTAATGCCCAGGTTGGCGATTTCCTGGTCTTCCACCACTAATACTTTTTTAAACATAACGGAAGGATTAAGAAGCGGGGAATGAAAGGTTCACCTTCAGCCCTTTTTCAATTTTTGTGTCAAAAGTAATGGTTCCGCCAATGGCTTCCATACGGGAAGCCGTATTGCGCAATCCGTTTTTATAAATCAGGTCCCCGGAAATCCCGACACCGTTGTCTTTGTACTGGATATCGATGGTATCATCTGTTTTTTCAAACTTGAGGGCCACGTGGCTGGCGTGGCTGTGCTTTTTCATATTCACCATCAATTCACGGATCATCTGGTAAACCTCTTCTTTTGCTTCCCGAGAAACGGTTTGCCAGATTTCGGCAGTATTGCCTGCAGTAAAGGTTTTTACCTCAACATTATTAAAGGAAGCGATAAGTCCCGAAATTTCCTGGCTGAATTCTTTTTCCTCTCCGGCTTTCTCATAAGAAATATCCCGGGATTTCTCATATACGAATTCCAGCTCGTCCAGCGTTCTGTCCCGGTCAAAATCTTCCTGGTTCTCAATCTTGGCCATTACCTGGTAAATGCCGTTGGCCACCACATCATGCACCCGTTTGGACATTTTAAGCTGCGTGTTTTTAACTTCGAGTTCTTTCTCTTGCTGAAGACTTTTTTTTCTTTTTTTATACCAGAACAGACCTCCTATTAATGTCATTCCTAATATTACTAAGCCAATATTCTTTTGTAAAGCCTGAATCTCTTTTTCGGAATTTTGTATTTTTAATTGCTGATTTTCATTTTCCTTTTTTTCGCTATCATATTTAATATAGGCAAAGCTTTTTCTGTAATCATTTCTGCTTGCCTGAATGCTATCTGATAATGTTTTGTACTCTGAAAAATTTCTTTTAAGATTATTAGAATTATCGACAGGGAATATTCTTTCCATTGCCTCCAATCTGTCTTCTGGACTTTTAATTCTTACAGCATTGTTCAACATTGCTTTTGCATAAAATAATGATTTACTAGGATTCTTGATTTGATTTACTTCTGCTAGATGAGAATAGCTAGAGTTAACGCCCCAAAAGTCTTCATTTTTAAGTTTGTTATTAAGCAAAATTTCAATCTCTTTTTCTATAGGATAATTTTTATTCAATAACCAATTAACATAGACGGTATTTTCCTTAATCCTATTTACTAAATTTATCTCAGTTACTTTTAAATATTTTGTCTTTTCTAATGTTTTAATTGCTTCAATATATTTCCCTTGTCTATATTGAGCAGCAGATTTATTATTTAATAAATTAGCTTTTTCATCATCAGACTTTATATACTCTTTTAGAGCTTTTATGTACCATCTTTCTGCTTCAATATATTCTTTTTGATCATAATTTATATTTCCTAAATTGCCAAATATTGAATAAAGACTTTTATCATTAGATTTAACATAACTCAATGATTCTACTAATGTAGCCTCAGCCCCTAAAATATCTCCTGTATAATTTTGTGCAATAGATTGATAAATTAAACTCTTTGAAATTCCTGATGAATCCTTTCCTATCTTGTAATATATAATTGCTTTTTGAAATTTTAAATAAGCTTTTATATTATCTTTTTGAATTAACTCTTCACCTTCTTTATAGAGTTGATTTCCTTTAAACGTATTCACATTATTAATGCGTTCTTTCTCACAAGAAAATATAATTATTAGCAAAAAAAGTAAATATTTGTTCATTTCACTAAATTAAATAAAAAAACCACTCAAAAGAGTGGTCTTGTAATCTTAATTTTTTGGAGGGCGTACTGGTCCCGTGTCTCCTCCTGTGTCTCCTTCTCCGGTTCCCGGATCTGTCCCTGTCACCGGATCCGTTCCCGATCCCGGATTGGTTAGCTGGACGGTTACCGTTCCGTTATTATTATGGCATGATTGCGTATTGGCAGTATTGTTCCCGAATGCTAAAGCGATTAGCATCATGATAAATTCGATCATTGTAAAAAAATTTGAAAGATTTTGAAATTGTTTTCCTTCCTCCCGGGATTGATCCCAGGCTGTACACGATTAAAAATTTCGAAGCGCTTCTTAATTTTTTTGGGAAGTGAACCTTCAAAAACGGAAGAGAAACATCTGCTTCCCAACCCGGATATTTTCTTCCGTTTTATCTGGCGATTTTTGAAATCAATTGGTAACTTTATTTTTGTTTCTGTTTTTTAATTGTTTGTTACTCATTGATTTCTGATTACAAATTTCTGGGAATTATTGGAGGTGTGGCAGACAAAGTATGGACATGAATAGACAAAATATGGACAGGAATTCATTACGGAAAACCGTATTGTAAAATGGGAGAAAATCATCTATTTTGTACTAACCCTTAAAAACTAATTATGTCCAAAGTAAAACTACTAATCAACGAGGTATTTA
>NZ_CAJYMO010000136.1 GCF_913776365.1 uncultured Chryseobacterium sp.
TTTTCTTAAAAGTAATCTGCTTATCCAAAAGCTCTTCTGCGCCTGACTGACTTCCTTTCGTTTTTCAGTGGGGCAAAGATAGAGACTTGCTTCTTCCCACGCAAGTTTATGTAACAAAAAGTTAACACAAAATCCCGATTGTGGGTAAATCAAGGGCCTAGGTCACTGGCAGAACAGCCGTTACCCTGGAATTGGAGTTTTCCACAGGGATGCAGGTCAAAGGGAAAACGGAGGCGGAAAGCAGAAAAAAGGCCCGGAAAGAGGGGAAGACAGGGTTAAAAATCCAGATAATACAGATGGAAAGACTGGGGAATCCGGTTATTTTAATAAGAATGGGAAACGGAAATACAAAAAGCGTGCAAAAATGTACCGTTTAAAAGTTCATGGGTTAGCAAAGCGGACAATCTAATTTTACATAACGGGCATTATTGTTCTGAAGAGATTCGCAGGGATGGTTCTAAACCTTCAAGGTTTTCAAAACCTTGAAGGTTTGTTGGCTGGAGACAAAGCAGTAGGAGATTTGAAAGGATTTTTCTTGTCTTGTCTTGTCTTGTCTTGTCTTGTCTTGTCTTGTCTTGTCTTGTCTTGTCTTGTCTTGTCTTGTCTTGTCTTATTTGGTTATTTGTTATAATATGATTTGGTGGACAGGATTCGTACGGATGGTGCGCGCCGGGATGATTCAATCCCTTCAGGGTTGATGGATGGGTGGGTGTTTATGACCCCGGGCTCCGCCCGGGGCTATGGGTATTCAGCCCCTTCGGGGCTGGATGTCGTAAAAGATAGAATGCTGATATAATAAATTGCACGAATGATTCGTGCGCTGAAATTCTATTTAGCCCCACCGGATTGCTTGCCAGTGGTGTCTCCAGTCTCAGCTTCAACCGGCGCTATGGTGATTAGGCACATTCGGGGCTGGAGGGAAAAAGGAGGTGAACGGTATGGGATGCTGCAGATGGTATAGGATGGAAGAATAGCCGGTGAATGGCTTCTAAACCTTCAGGGTTTTGAAAACCCTGAAGGTTTGTTGACTGTTGTATGGTAAGGATGACCGGATCAGGATGTGTCTAATGCAATATGGAATCAAGGAATTGAATGAGGGTATCATATAGTATATATACCTATACTCTATTTTGAGACATGGTATGATGCTTATACCTATATATAAGATGAAATTACAGAATAGCTTCTTTTATCTCTATCTCAATTATCGTCATTACATATCCTTTATAACTAGCAAGCAGCAGGCTTTTTTTAAAAAGGAAGAGAAGGCTGATGAATTTTACAACAATTTACAAAAAGTCTGTCCAAGATATTCCGGGTGAACTTTAGACAAAAGACCGTACTCCCCGCCCTTGCCTAGCCACGATAGAAGCGGTTACCCCACAGCAGGCAGTGGACAAGCGGCGGAGACAGATGGGTTTGGTGCTGGAAAGGTTTGCAGAAGCCCGGCGCGAGGAGTATGAGCGGATAGCGTGAAAAAGCTCTTGAAAAAAATAGGAGTGAAAAAGCAGGAAGGTGAAGGGTTGGAAAGCGGAAGGTAATTGTAAGCCTCATCCTATACATATAAAATATCAATGCAGATGATGGAATAATAAGGAGAGAAGATCATTATTATTGTAAACCGGAGACCGGCGTGACCAGGAGATAGAACAGACTACCGGTAAATGATTTTTTTACACAAAAAACTCCCACAGGTTACGGGCAGACAAATTTTCCGGAAATCTGTATTGCCGCTATCACCTGCGGGAGCTATGTTCTGTACATGTATTCTTAGCTTAATACATAGGAAGTGCCGTCTCTTCCATCTTTCAATTCGATGCCTTCTGCAAGCAGCTTATCACGGATCTGGTCTGAGAGTTCAAAGTTTTTGGCTTTTCTGGCCTGGTTCCTGAGTTCAATGAGGACTTTCAGGGTCTGATCCAGCTTTTCGTTGTTGTTTTCTTCGATGGTCTGCAAGCCCAAGACATCGAAGATCAGTGCATGAAGCGTTGATTTCAGCTCTTCCAGGTCTTTTGCAGAGATGGTTTCTTTGCCGTCATTCAGCGCAAAGATATATTTTACGACTTCAAACAGATGGGCAATGAGCACCGGGGAATTAAAATCATCACTAAGCGCTTCATAAGCTTTGGTTTTCCAGTCCTCGAAGCTGAAACCCGACGGCTTTTTATCATCCGGAGTAATGGTATCCAGCACTTTTACAGCTTCCATCAACCGCATGAAACCTTTTTCACTGGCTATCATGGCATCATTGGAAATGTCCAGCACGCTTCTGTAATGGGCCTGCAGAAAACAGAACCGTACAATCGACGGGTGGAAAGGTTTTTCGAAGAAATCATTTTCTCCGGTTACGAGCTGCATCGGCAGGATATAGTTTCCGGTAGACTTGCTCATCCGCTGGGAGTTCATGGTCAGCATGTTGGCATGCATCCAGTAATTTACCGGCGAGGCATCATTACAAGCCTTTCCCTGTGCAATTTCACATTCGTGGTGCGGGAACTTCAGGTCCATCCCTCCACCGTGAATATCGAAGGTTTCACCCAGGTATTTCGTACTCATGGCGGTACATTCAAGGTGCCATCCAGGGAAACCTTCCCCCCAAGGCGAGTTCCATCTCATGATATGTGCAGGCGAAGCTTTTTTCCAAAGGGCAAAATCCTGCGGATTTTTCTTTTCCCCCTGGCCGTCGAGATCGCGGGTATTGGCAAAAAGTTCTTCAATATTTCTTTTGGAGAGTTCCCCGTAGTTCAGGCCTCTCCTGTTGTATTCCAGCACATCAAAGTAAACCGAGCCGTTACTTTCATAGGCAAATCCTCTTTCGATCAGCTTCTGGGTAAGTTCGATCTGTTCTACGATATGGCCGGTTGCGGTAGGCTCGATATTCGGTGGCAGCAGGTTGAACATTTCCAGCACCTTATGGAAATCCACCGTATATTTCTGCACGATTTCCATCGGTTCCAGCTTTTCGAGGCGCGTCTGCTTTACAAAGCGGTCGTTGTTCACATCTCCGTCATCGGTAAGGTGGCCGGCATCGGTAATATTCCTGACATAGCGCACTTTATAGCCGAGGTGGCTAAGGCTTCTGTAAATAAAGTCGAAGGAAAGGAAAGTCCTTACGTTTCCCAAATGGACATTGCTGTACACCGTAGGTCCGCAGACATACATTCCAACGTTTCCTTCCAGAATCGGTTTAAATATTTCTTTTTCGCCCGTAAGCGAGTTGTATATTTTTAATTGCATGGTTTTATGAGTGATAGTGATGATTGATACATGATTTTTTCAAATTAATTCAATACAAACCTTTCACAACAGATAATGGTTGTAATAAAAATTTTACTTGAAATGTTTTTAAATTTTATCATCGCTTATATTTCTGGTAATCACTGCCTATTAACAGCCTCTATTCAAGTGAGCCTATTATATAAAGCTGTCTCAATATACGAATTCTTACCGTATCTGAATAATCCGATATTCTTCATAACTGACGGATCACTTTATTTCTTTAGTCCAGTTTCGCATGGCTGCCTACGTAATGCAGGAATTCCTGCCGGGTAATCGGGTTGGTCCTGAAAATCCCGCTCAGTTCCGCAGTGATGGTAGAACTGGCCGTGTCTTTTATTCCGCGGCAGTTGACACAAAGGTGCTTGGCATCGATGATACAGGCCACATCCTTGGTCCCCAGCGCTTCTTTGAGTGCATCCACGATCTGCATGGTGAGCCTTTCCTGTACCTGCGGACGTTTGGCATAATAATCCACAATCCTGTTGATTTTGGACAGTCCGATTACTTCACCATTGGAAATGTAAGCTACATGGGCCCGTCCGATAATCGGCAGGAAGTGGTGCTCACAGAACGAATAGACGGTGATGTCTTTTTCCACCAGCATCTGGCGGTATTTGTATTTATTGGAGAAGGTAGAAATGCCCGGCTTGTTTTCCGGCAGCAGCCCGCCGAAGATCTCATTTACATACATCTTGGCCACTCTTCTCGGAGAGTCTTTCAGTGAATCATCCGTCATATCCATCCCCAGGGTTTGCATGATTTCTGCAAAAAGCTCCGTAATTTTTTCTATCTTTTCTTCTGGCGATTTATCAAAAGCATCTTCTCGTATAGGCGTATGTTCTTTTCCTGTGAAAATATCATCGTCGTTATCGGTAAAATCAACCATTTTTATTTAATTTGCGACAAAAATACGGATAAAATCTGTTCGTCATATTTAATTCGGATGAAAAACATTATCTTTCATCTTTACTATCATTTTATGCTATGATTATTGCTGAAGCGGTACAAAACAAAACCCAGAAAAAGGAATTTTTAGAATTTCCGGCAAGACTTTACCGACACGACAAGAATTACATCAGACCTTTGGACAAAGACATTGAAGAAGTCTTTGATCCCGCTAAAAACAAGTTTTTCAAAAACGGCGAATGTACCCGCTTTCTCTTTAAAGATAAAAATGAGAAAACCATAGGAAAAGTGGCCGTGTTTATCAACCGGCTGTATGTACAGAAGCAACCTACCGGGGGCATTGGCTTTTTCGATTGTATTGATGACCAGACGACAGCAGATTTTATTTTTGACCACTGCAAAAGCTGGCTTCAGGAAAGAGGAATAGAAGCCATGGACGGACCGATTAATTTCGGGGAACGCGACAAATTCTGGGGCCTGCTTACAGACGGGTTCATCGAACCGCTCTACGGGATGAACTATAATTTTCCCTATTATAAAAGCCTGCTGGAAAATTACGGATTTAGGGTTTATTTTGAACAACTGTGCTTTTCGCGGCCGATTTTTGCCGAGGTTTCCCGGGTCTTCACGCTGATGCATACCAAACACCGGCGCAATCCTGCGATCTCCGCCCAACCGATGAAGAAAAACAACCTGAAAAAATTTGCGTCGGATTTTACGGAAATTTATAACAAGGCCTGGGCTTCCCATGGCGAGGGCAAACAGCTTACAGAATCCAAAGTTCTGAAAATGTTCGGTACGATGAAACCGATTCTGAACGAGCATATCTCATGGTTTGTGTACGAAAATGAGAAGCCGATTGCGATGTGGATGAATCTTCCGGACCTGAACCAATGGTTCAAATACCTCAACGGGAAATTCGGAATCTGGGAAAAGCTGAAGTTTCTTTGGGTGAAAAAATTTACAAAAAACGAAAAGATGGTCGGCCTGGTTTTTGGTGTGGTACCGGAGTGGCAAAAAAAGGGAATTGAAGGCTACATGATCTGGGAAGGCACGCAACACCTGAGAAAACATACGGATTTCAAGGTGACCGAACTGCAGTGGATCGGTGATTTCAATCCTAAAATGATCAGAATCGCCGAAAACCTGGACACTACGGTAACCCGGAAGCTTGCGACGTACCGGTATCTGTTTGACCGCAATCAATCCTTTGAAAGACATCCCGAATTATAATTAAAAAACCATGGGTTCACTGATTTTCTTTTTTCTCTTCTGTTTATTCCTGATCCTGCTGATTCCCGGGATCGTTTTCCTGATTGCCTATATCGCTGCCCGAAGCCGCAAAAAGAAGCAGCAGGCCCTTCTGGAAGAAACCGGTGTTCCGGAATATTATGCTTTTGTGCGGTACAATACCGGAAATGCCCAACATGAATTTTTCAAAATCAAAGCTTTCCAGGGAAGCGGGATGATTTATGTGGAAGGGAGAACAATCCGTTTTGCAGATACGCTGCATCAACATCCCCATACCTTTGATCTGGATGAATGTTCCATCGAGTGGGTGGATGTGAATATCGTCAACGGGCTGTTGAAATGGTTTTCTATTGAAGACAGGCAGGCCAAATACTTTTTCAATATTGAAAGCGGAATGTTTATTTTCAATACCGATGCATCAAAGCCTACAACGAGAAGTGTTTTTGAGAGGCTGGTACAGTATCAGAATCAAAACTAGTGATATTGGAGTATGCTATTGTTTAGCCCAGAATCGACACAGGAAATCGAAGCGTAAAGAAAATCATCATTTTCTCCGTTAAGAAATTCCCACTGTCCGAAGCGCGATACCAATGCTGAACTAAAGCCCAATTGCCAATTCGCGCAAGTTTTGGGAATTTCAGGGGAAACTGATGATTTTTAGCGGAGAGATCCAAGTCTTGAATTTTTGTTTCTTTTGCTTCAAGGCAAAAGAAAAAAATCAGCCATAGCTACAATGCTGCAATCTGCTGCATCGCTAAAATCGCTCTGGAAAATCGGATTGAAAAGACCATCGTATTCTATATATAGAAAAAACCCTGCTCGTGGCAGGGCCTGTAAATTAAATACTATTGTATGGGATTAAAATAGCGCTCCGGCGACTTTCTTGATGTTGTCACTTTTACCCATGGAATAAAAATGCAGGACAGGAACCTGAAAATCCAACAGTTCTTTACATTGGTTGATGGCCCATTCAATACCAATCTGCTTTACCGCCTCATTGTTCTTCGCTTTTTCCACTTCGTTGATGAGCTCTTCCGGAAGGTCAATTTTAAAAATTTGCGGCAGTATTTTCAGGTGTTTCTTGGTGGCAATGGGTTTTATTCCGGGGATAATGGGTACGGTGATTCCCATTTCTCGGGCTTTCTGAACAAATTCCTTGTATTTTTTATTGTCGAAAAACATCTGGGTTACAATATAATCTGCTCCGGCGTCTACTTTCTGCTTCAGCCATTTAAGGTCATAGTTCATAGACGGGGCTTCCATATGTTTTTCGGGATAGCCAGCCACTCCGATGCAGAATTTATTGTGTTCCTCACATTCTTTTTCCTCATTGTGCAGGTATTTCCCGCGGCCCAGGTTGTTGATCTGGTGGACGAGGTCCATAGCACTGGCATGGCCGCCGGCAGTAGGTTCAAAATACTGGTGTCCTTTCATGGCATCGCCTCTCAGGGCCATGACATTATCAATACCCAGATACATACAGTCGACCAGCAGGTATTCGGTTTCTTCTTTGGTAAAGCCTCCGCACAGCAGGTGCGGCACGGTATCGACTCCATATTTATGCTGAATGGCGGCGCAGATCCCCAGCGTTCCGGGGCGCATCCTGGTAATCCGGCGTTCCATCAGTCCATTGCCTTTATCGATATAAATATATTCTTCCCGGGAAGTCGTTACGTCGATGAAAGGAGGCTTGAATTCCATGAGCGGATCAATATTCCGGTAGAGGTCTTCGATCCCGATTCCTTTCTGCGGCGGAACTACCTCAAGCGAGAACAATGGTTTTCCGTTTGCTTTTTTTATGTGGTCTGTGATTTTCATTGTAAATGATGTGCGAAATGCAGCAACCTTTTAATTTTGTTTAGTTTTAATTTGATTTGAGTACAGGAAAAACTTTCTTTTCTCCACAATATTCTGTTTTGTCTTGCAGCCTAATCCGCCAGGTTCGGTGACAGCCATTTTCTTGCTTCCTGAAGGGAAATTCCTTTCCTTGCGGAATAGTCTTTCAGCTGGTCTTCCGCGATTTTCCCCAATCCGAAATATTTGGCGTGCGGGCTTCCGAAATAATATCCCGAGACTGAAGCCGTAGGGAACATGGCCAGGCTTTCCGTTAAGTAGACACCAATTTTTTCCTCTACTCCTAAAAGATCCCAGATGGCGTGTTTTTCCAGGTGATCCGGGCAGGCCGGATATCCAGGAGCCGGCCGGATTCCTTTGTATTTTTCGGCTATGAGCTCTTCATTGCTCAGGTTTTCCTGGTTGGCATAGCCCCAATATTCGGTCCTCACTTTTTTGTGGAGAAATTCAGCATAAGCTTCTGCAAAACGGTCGGCCAGCGCTTTTACCATGATGGCATTGTAATCGTCATGGGCTTTTTCATATTCTTCCGCCAGCTCATCGGTACCAAAACCGGTAGTTACACAGAACGCTCCCATATAATCGGTCTTCCCGGAAGTCTGAGGCGCAATAAAATCGCTCAGAGCCAGATAATCTTTTCCTTTGGAACGCTGGGCCTGCTGCCGGAGGGTAATGAACTTTACGTGCTGTTCTCCGTGTTCATCAAAGATCAGAATATCATCCGTATCGGTAGCATTTGCCCTGAAAATACCGAAAATGGCTTTTGCCGTCAATAGCTTTTCATCCAGAATCCGTTTCAGGATCACCTGTGCATCCCTGAAAAGTTCTTTTGCCTGAGCCCCCACCACTTCATCCTCCAGGATATCCGGATATTTGCCATGCAGGTCCCAGCTCCTGAAGAACGGAGACCAGTCGATAAACGGCAGCAGCTCTTTAAGGTCCTGGCTTTCCACCACGGTTATCCCCAATTGGTTCGGACTAAAGATTTCTTCATTTTCCCAATCGATTTTATATTTATTCTTGCGGGCTTCTCCGATGGGAACATAGTCTTTATCGACCTGCCGGTTCAGGAATTTTTCGCGGAAATCCGAATAATCGTTTTTCAGGTCTTCAACGTATTCTTTATTACGATCCCCCAACAATGAACTCACTACGTTTACGGCACGTGAGGCATCATTTACATGGACGACTGCGTTTTTATATTTAAGATCGATCTTTACAGCCGTATGGGCTTTTGAAGTCGTGGCTCCCCCGATCAGCAGCGGGAAATTCAGGTTCTGTCTTTCCAGTTCGGAAGCAATATAAACCATTTCATCCAGGCTAGGGGTAATCAGCCCGCTGAGTCCGATAACGTCAACCTGGTGTTCAATAGCCGCCTGGATGATTTTTTCAGCAGGAACCATTACCCCGAGGTCTACAATCTCATAGTTGTTACAGCCCAGCACCACGCTTACGATATTTTTTCCGATGTCGTGGACATCTCCTTTTACGGTAGCCATGAGGATTTTTCCATTGGCCGGACGGGTTCCGTCCTTTTCTGCTTCAATGAACGGCTGAAGATAGGCAACGGCTTTCTTCATGACCCGTGCCGATTTTACCACCTGCGGCAGAAACATCTTACCGCTTCCGAAGAGATCCCCGACAACGCCCATTCCGGTCATCAGGTTAACTTCAATCACATGCAGCGGCTTTTCTGCCTGCTGACGGGCTTCTTCCACATCTTCTTCAATAAAGCGGTCGATTCCCTTTACCAGAGAATGGGTAATCCTTTCCTGCAAAGATTTGGTTCGCCATTCAAGTTCTTCAACTTTTTCCTTCTTGACGGATTTATGCTTTTCAGAATACTCCAGCAGCCTTTCGGTAGCATCTTCCCTTTTATCTAGGATTACATCCTCTACCAGTTCCAGAAGCTCTTTGTTGATTTCATCGTACACTTCAAGCATGGCCGGATTTACGATCCCCATATTCATTCCCGCCTGAATCGCATGATACAGAAATACCGAGTGCATGGCCTCCCTTACCGTATCATTTCCCCGGAAGGAAAAGGAAACATTGCTTACCCCGCCGCTTACTGATGCATAGGGTAAATTCTGGCGAACCCAGCGTGTTGCCTCAATGAAATCGATGGCATTCCTGCGGTGTTCATCCATTCCTGTTGCTACAGGAAATATATTCAAATCGAAAATGATATCTTCTGCCGGGAAATTGAGCCGGTTTACCAAAATATCATAAGAACGTTTTGAGATTTCGATTCTTCTTTCGTAAGTATCCGCCTGCCCGACTTCATCGAAAGCCATAACAATTACAGCAGCTCCGTACCGCTTGATGGCTTTGGCCTGTTTAATAAATTCTTCCTCACCTCCTTTCAGGCTGATGGAGTTAACCACGCATTTTCCCTGTGCTACCTGCAATCCGGCTTCGAGGATTTCCCATTTCGAGGAATCGATCATGAGCGGAATCCTTGAAATATCGGGCTCGGAAGCAATTAAATTCAAAAACCTGATCATGGAGGCTTTCCCGTCGATCAGTCCGTCATCAAAATTAACGTCCAGGATCTGGGCTCCTCCTTCCACCTGGTGACGCGCAATATCCAGTGCCTCACCGAATTTTTCTTCTTTTATTAATCGTAAAAATTTTTTTGACCCGGCAACATTGGTTCTTTCCCCAACGTTGATAAAATTACTTTCCGGTGTAATAATCAAAGGCTCCAGCCCCGATAATCTTAGATATTTCATCAATTTTTTATTCTTCTAAAATATAGTATGCGTTATTCGCATTCTGCTTCAGCAAGTTCACATGCTTGCCCAGAGCAGTCGTTATGGGAAATCTTTTGTATGCAAGACCATGTTCTTTTGAAAAAGCTTCGATTTCCTCCGTAATCTCATTATAATACAGATAACTGTAATTCGGGAAAAGATGATGGGCGACGTGGAAATTGAAATTCCCCAGGACATTCCTGATCAACCAGTTGTTATTGGTGAGATCATTGGTGACTTCCAGCTGATGGCGGATCCAGCTGAATGGCAGACCGTTCTTTTCATCCAGTTTCGGAAAAGCATTATCCGGCAGCGGATGCAGCGGCAGCAATACAAACAGTGCAAAAATGCTGGCTACAATAACCTGCAGGAACCATGCTCCCACCGCCAGCCCTACAGATACTTTAAAGAACAGTACCGGAATCCCGATCTGGTAGAAAAAGTAAAAAAGCTTAAAGGCAACCATTTTTATTTTCTCTTTTACCGGAATGGCACCCTGGGTCTTCAGGATGACACGGTCTTTATCGAAGAAATCCCTGAAATCCCTGATGAACATCCAGTTGAACAGATATAACGGATACACCAGGAAAAAAAACCGGTGCTGATGCTTCTGTATTCCCTTTGCTTTAATCCAGGGAACGATCAATAGCAGTCCGCTCTGCTCTATGTCAGTATCCCAACCGTCAACATTAGGGTAAGCATGATGACTCGCAATATGCCTCTTTTTCCAGATATAGGAATTGGCGCCCACAAAATCAAAGATCTGCAGAACCGCCATATTCAGCTTTTTATTTTTAAAAATATTGTTATGGGCAGCTTCATGGATCAGGTTCAGGTAGATCAGCACCAATGAAATCCCCATCAGCATGAAACTCAGGATATAAATCCAGGTGTTTTCTGCACTGATGAGTGCAAAAGCATACAGCCCGAAATAGAGCAAAGGCAAAATAATGGCTTTGAGCTGAATATACAGGTCCCTGTTTTCAGGAATGGCTTCTACACGTCGGTTCACTCTTTTTCTTAATTCATTAAATAGTTTCGCATCATCTGAATCTTTTAAATAAATAGGCTTTTCCATAGAAATTTGTTTGATGTATGTAGGGTTGATTGATTATTTAACCGTTCACTTCATCAAACAAAAATCATACAAACGTCTTTACTTTTCTAGGGCTGTAATTTTTCACCAGTTCAGCTATGGCGCGGATGTGCTCCGGTGTCGTACCACAGCATCCGCCGATAATATTGATCAGACCTTTTTCGGCATATTCACGGATCTGTTCGGCCATAAATTCCGGTGATTCATCGTATTGCCCGAAAGCATTCGGCAGGCCGGCATTCGGATAAGCGGAAACATGGAATTCCGAATTGTGGGCCAGCGTTTCCAGGTAAGGAGTCAGCTGACTGGCTCCCAGGGCGCAATTAAAACCTACGCTCAGCAGATTCAGGTGCGAAACCGAGATGAGAAAAGCCTCCGCGGTCTGCCCGCTCAGCGTTCTTCCTGAGGCATCGGTGATGGTTCCTGAAACCATAATCGGGATCCGGAGTCCTCTTTCGTCCTGAAGTTCGTCGATCGCAAAAAGTGCGGCCTTGGCATTTAAAGTATCGAAAATTGTTTCTACTAGCAGGATATCAGAACCACCGTCCAGCAAAGCTTCACACTGCTGTTTATAGGCAACCCGCAATTCTTCGAAAGTAATGGCCCTGTAGCCGGGATCATTCACATCCGGGCTCAGGCTTGCCGTCCTGTTGGTGGGACCAATGGAGCCGGCAACAAATCTCGGTTTGTCAGGATTTTTAGCGGTATATTCATCACAGGCTTTTCTAGCGATTTTTGCCGATTCATAGTTTAAATCATACACCAGGTCTTCCATGTGGTAGTCTGCCATCGCAATCGTAGTTCCCGAAAAGGTATTGGTTTCGATAATATCGGCTCCGGCTTCCAGGTATTTCTTATGCACTTCTTCAATGGCATGGGGTTGGGTAAGGGACAACAGATCATTGTTTCCCTTTACCGGGTATTCCCAGTTTTTGAAACGCTCGCCGCGGTAGTCTTCTTCTTCAAATTTGTACCGTTGAAGCATGGTGCCCATGGCTCCGTCCAGAATTAAAATTCTTTCCGATAAAGCTTTATATAGTTGTTCTGAGTTTTTCATTCCTTTAATTTTTGCCCTGAAAGGGCTGTATCATTAGCATTGGGTAAAGCCCAATGTTTAATTATTCATCTGTCATTCTTAAGCCCTGAAAGGGCGAGATCATTAATCCCACACATATTCTTCATTATATTCCATCCTGTATTTATTTAAAAAAGCCCTGTATTCCTCCTGGAAACTTTTTACTTTGTGATGCTCTTCCTGTCTCTGAATATAATCTGTAACAATGTCAATTTCCGTAGGGTTCACTGAAAATACGCCATAACCGCTTTGCCAATAGAAAGAAGAGAATTTCACATCTTTGGTTTTCATCCATTTGGATGAAGAAGACTTTAATTCTTCCAATAATTTAATCAAAGTAATTTTCTTTGATAACAAACATAAAATATGAATATGGTCCTTATAGCCCCCAACCTGGATCGGATTGCATTCCAAATTTTTACATATGCCGCCTAAGTAGTTAAACAGTTCCTCCTTAATATCATCAGAAATAAGAGGTTTTCTGTTTTTTGTACTGAATACGATATGGATATAAATTTTATTCAGAGATTGTGGCATGTTCTAATTTTTATTTTATACCTACGGCTACACCATAGGCTGGTGATTTCACCTTTTCAGGGCTTTGCTTCTTTACATTTTATTTTATACCTACGGTTATTCCGCAGGCTGTTGATTCCGCCCTTTCAGGGCTGGTTATTGAATTAATCCAGTGCCTGTTTCAGATCCGCAATGATATCGTCCACGTGCTCCAGGCCTACGGAGCAGCGGACCAGGCCTGCTGTAATTCCCACCTCGTTCCGTTCCTCATCCGTCAGTTTGGAATGGGTAGTTGAGGCAGGATGCGTTACGATGGTCCGGGTATCTCCCAGATTGGCAGAAAGCGAGCACATTTTAATCTGATTCAAGAAATTCCTCCCGCCTTCAATGCCGCCTTTGATTTCGAAGGCCACAATATTTCCACCCAGTCTCATCTGTTTTTTGGCAATTTCATAGCTCGGATGAGATTTCAGGAACGGATATTTCACCAATTCCACCTTCGGATGGCTCTCTAAAAACTCAGCTACCTTCAGGGCATTTTCGCAATGTTTTTCCACCCGTACGGCAAGGGTTTCAAGACTTTTGGAAAGCACCCAGGCATTGAAAGGAGACATCGCCGGTCCTGTATTCCTTGCGAAGAGATAGATTTCCCGGATCAGGTCTTCCCTGCCGACTGCTACGCCGCCCAGCACCCTGCCCTGCCCATCAATCAGTTTCGTTGCGGAATGCACTACGATATCGGCACCGTATTTTACCGGCTGCTGCAGATAGGGGGTTGCAAAGCAATTATCCACAATGAAGATGAGGTTGTGCTTCTTCGCGATCTGTCCGAAAAACTCCAGGTCCAGTACCTCGATTGCCGGATTGGTAGGTGTTTCCAGGTAGAGTATCTTTGTATTGGGCCGGATATGCTGCTCCACGTTTCCGGCATCTTCCGCCTTGAAATACGTGGTTTCAATATTCCATTTCGGAAAATATTTGGTAAACAGCGTATGGGTAGACCCGAATACCGACTGGCAGCTCACCACGTGATCGCCGGCATTCAGCAGGGTGGCGAAGGTGGAATAAATAGCAGCCATTCCCGTAGCAAAAGCATATCCGGCCTCAGCGCCTTCCATTTTCGTAATTTTTTCAGTGAATTCCGTAACGTTCGGATTGGAAAACCGGCTGTACAGGTTTTTTGTTTTTTCTTCCGCAAAGCTGGCCCGCATATCTTCCGCATCTTCAAATACGAAACTCGAAGTCAGGAAAAGCGGCGTCGAATGCTCATCAAACTGAGTTCTCTCCGTCTGAGTTCTTATGGCAAGGGTTTCAAAATTTTCCATATTCTATTTAAATTTACCAATGCAGCAGTGACCAATTTATCAATGTATCAATATAGCAGTGTACCAATGTTTTAATGCCTCAGTGTATTGATGATCCAATGAGGAGTATATTTAATTTACACTGAGCCCATATCATA
The DNA here is from genome assembly GCF_913776365.1 of uncultured Chryseobacterium sp. Classification (GTDB taxonomy): domain Bacteria; phylum Bacteroidota; class Bacteroidia; order Flavobacteriales; family Weeksellaceae; genus Chryseobacterium. The sequence continues at coordinate 14,196 of NZ_CAJYMO010000136.1, forward strand.
TACTTCCCCGTTTGCAGATTGCTATATTGTTCTATTGATATATTATTACATTGTTAGATTGTTATATTATTATATTGTATATTAATTATTTCGTTTCACTCAGTCTTAATATATCGCCGAATACGCCTCTGGCCGTCACTTTCGCCCCGGCTCCGGCACCCATGATGACGATCGGGTTTTCACCGTAGCTTTCAGTGTAAATTTCGAAGATAGAATCTGAGCCTTTCAATTGCCCTAAAGCAGATCCTGCAGGGACCGAGATCAGGTTTACATCCAGTTCGCCCTTGTCTTTCTGCAAATCTCCGTGAAGGTCCCCGACATATCTCAGCACATGACCGGGTTCCTGATTCTCTTTAAGCTCCTGATATTGACCATCCAGTTCTTCCAGCCTCGACAGGAATTCCGCTCTGGAGACGGAAAGCAGCGGATCCGGAACGAGGTTCTGTATTCTGATATCTTTAAATTCATTGATGAGATCCAGTTCCCGGGCGAGGATAAGGAGTTTCCTGGCCACGTCATTTCCGGAGAGGTCTTCCCTGGGATCAGGTTCGGTATACCCTTTTTCCAGTGCTTCGTTGATAATGACCGAGAATTTATCATCCCGTAAGGAAAAATTGTTGAAAACATAGCTCAGCGTTCCCGAAAACACGCCTTTGATCCGGGTAATATTTTCCCCTGAAAGATGGAGGAGCTTGATGGTATCAATCAGCGGCAAACCTGCTCCGACATTGGTTTCATAAAGGTACCGGCGGTTGTTTTTGTTCAACGTATATCTTAGTTTACGGTATTCTTCAATGGGCAGCGTATTAAATATCTTGTTGGAAGACACCAGGTCAAAGCCGTTTTCGGCCAGTGTATGGTAATTTTTAACGAACTCTGTGCTGGCGGTGTTGTCCACTACAATCAGGTTTTCCAGCTGATTTGCTTTCGAGAAATGAATCAGTGCCTCCACATGGGACGGGTGTTCTGCTGCTTCCACCTCATCCTTCCAGCTGTTTCCGAACCCTTTTTTATTGAAAGCTATTTTCCTTGAATTGGCAACAGCAACTACTTTCAGGTCCACTTTCTTCCTTCTCTTGATCTCTTCAGAAGAGGCAAGCACCTGCTCAATCAGGGTTTTTCCAACGTTTCCGTGACCGATGATTGCCAGATGTACTGTTTTCGGTTTTTTTGATATTTCGGATTCGATGATGTTTTTCGCTTTTTCGTCCTGGGATGACGTTACTACGATGTTCACCCTTTTTTCGGCTGCATTCTGGTTAAGCAACAACGGAAATACATTGTTCCTTGCCAGTTCCGAAAGGATTTTATTAAAATCATCAGTAACAAAACCCAGTACCGAAACATTATTGATGCTGTAGATCTGGGACACTTTCCCGGATTTCCGTTCAGTTTCAAATTCATCGATCAGGCAGTTCACGGCTTTCTCAGAGTCTTTTTCCTGTACCAGAATGGAAAGCCCGTTCTCAATGGCCTGCTGGGAAATAACACCCACACTGATGCGCGCCAGCGTAAGGGCTTTAAAAATACGGCCGTCTATCCCTATTTCACCCAGGAAATCTTCGCCTTCAAATTTGATGATAGACCGGTGCTTTAAAAATTTTATTTCGTGTATATTGTTTTTTGTATTCATTGTTTTACGTATTTAATCTGATATTTTAGCAAGGTGAAATTCTGCAGCATTTCTTCTTCTATAAAATATTCCTGATGATGGTATTTAATTGTTCGTATTCCATTAAAAAAGCATCATGGCCATGAACAGACCTGATCTCGTGGTAGAAGACATCAGCTTTTTCTTCTGCCAGTCTTTCATAGCACATCCGGATTTCCGGAGCCGGAAAAAAAAGATCCGTATCCACTGAGACCAGATGTATTTCTGCTTTGATACAGTTCAGGGTCTTTTCGCCGGTATTGATGTTCATCAGAAGATGGTTCATGAGCCGGTAAGCCTGTACGGCAAACCTTTCATTCAGGGCATTTCCATGGTACACAAGCCAGTCTTCGGATTCCAGCCGCCCTTTTTCATTATTGTACCGGTTCCGGAACCTTTGGTTAAGGGATTCGGGAGTTCTGTAGCAAAGCATGGCATGGATGCGTGCTTTCTGCAGCGGCTGATCGTGTTGTTGCAATAAAAATTTCTGGACAAGGCACTGTGCATGGAGCCAGTCGTGTGTTCTGTAATCACAGGCAATGGGAATGAAAATGCTGGCAAGTTCCGGGGCCCGGGACAGCATTTCCCAGCCGATCCCTCCGCCCAGCGATCCTCCGATCAGGGCATGAACCTTCCCGATGCTGAGGCATTCCAGGCCTTTCAGGAAAATGGAGGCCATATCTGCCGGGGTAAAGTCTTCGTATTGTTCCCACAGGAGCCCGTCATACCCGTTTCCGGGAATATTGAAGCACAGAACGGTATATTTCCGGGTATCGATGGTTTTACCATCACCGATCAGCTGTTGCCACCATCCTTTTTCACCGGCTACATCTGAATTTCCGGTTAAGGCATGGTTCACCAAGACAACGGGGGCAGAAAAAAGAGCTTTCCCGAACAACTGATAGCTTAACGGGATGCTGTATTCCTTACCGGAACGGGTGGTATACGAAAAATGGATATGTTTAAGTTCTGTCTTCAATTCTATTGTATTAATATCATTGAAAATGCCACAGGAAATGGCTGAAAAGAACTTCAGTAGGTTATCTGTCCAAAATAATTCTGGTAGAACGTAGCACCTTCATTGCATGCGCAAAGGGTTGCTAAGGTTTCATCGGGTCTAATCCCTCAACCTTTCTTGATAACATTTTCAATATGTAAATGAACGAATGGTGCAAAGATAGAATTTTTATTTTATTTTTTCATAAAAATTTAATTTAATATACAATGCCCCTTCTGCAGATGGTTTGGCCTGATATATTAATGATATTTCAGAGACATGAAGTTGGAACTTTTTAACAAAAAAACTAACTTCGTAATGAAAAGTGACCAATATGATTGCCGAAAGACAAAGATTACAAGATACAGACTGGAAAAACTGGGGCCCTTATGTGAGCAACAGACAATGGGGAAATGTACGGGAAGATTACAGCCCCAACGGCGATGCCTGGAATTTTGCCAACCATAATAATGCGGAAAGCTATGCATACCGCTGGGGTGAAGAAGGGATTGCCGGAATTTCCGATGCCAAGCAGCTCTTCTGCTTTGCCCTCTCGTTCTGGAACAAGAAAGATAAGATCGTAAAAGAGCGGTTTTTCGGGCTCAGCAATCCCCAGGGCAACCACGGAGAAGATATCAAGGAGATTTTCTACTATCTGGATAACACCCCTACGCACAGCTATATGAAGATGCTGTACAAATACCCGATCAATGAATTTCCTTATGACGACATCCGCGCCGAAAACGCCAGGCGCAGCAAGAAACAGCCGGAATACGAAATATTCGATACCGGAATTTTCGACAATGACGAATATTTTGATATTTTCACTGAATATGCCAAAGCCGATTATAATGATTTCCTGGTCCGGATTACCGTCTGCAACCGGAGCAATGCTGATGCTCCCATTGTCATCGCTCCCACCGTATGGTTCAGAAACAACTGGGCATGGGGATACAATACCTATCAGGGACAGACCCATGCGTCCCATGAAGGCTGCATCAACATCAGCCATGACAGCGTTGCCATCAAAAAATTCTATTCCAGAAACAGGAATGCGGAAAGTGCATTCTGCGACAATGAGACCAACAATCCCAAACTGCACGGCACCCCATATCCGGGGAATACATATTTTAAAGACGGAATCAACGACTATATCATTTATGGCAGCAATACCGTAAATCCTGAAAAAAGAGGCAGCAAAGCTTCTTTTATCATCGATGAAATGATTCCGGCCGGAAGTTCCAGGACATTTGATTTCAGGCTGTCGCCGCAGGAGTCTGATGATCCGTTTCAGCAGTTCGATGAAATTCTCGGAAAAAGGATTGAAGAAGCCAATGAATTTTACCATGAGATTCAGCACGATGTGCCGGATGAAGACGAGAAAAACGTGCAGCGGCAGGCATTTGCCGGATTATTGTGGAACAAGCAGTTTTACCATTATAACGTTGGAAAGTGGCTGAAAGGAGACCCGAACTATGAAGCACCCCGTGATTTTGGTCATTATGTAAGGAATACGGAATGGAACCATCTTCATAACAAAGACATCATTTCCATGCCTGACAAATGGGAATATCCATGGTATGCTACCTGGGATCTTGCCTTTCATTGCGTTCCGTTTGCCCTTATTGATGCTGAATTTGCCAAGGGCCAATTGCTTCTCCTGACAAAGGAGTGGTATATGCACCCGAACGGCCAGCTTCCTGCCTATGAGTGGAACCTGAGCGACGTAAATCCGCCGGTACATGCCTGGTCCTGCTTCCGGGTCTTTAAAATTGATGAAAAACAGAGCGGCAAGCCGGATCTGCTGTTCCTGGAAAAAGTTTTCCAGAAACTGCTTCTTAATTTCACATGGTGGGTCAACCGCAAGGATAAGAACGGCAAAAATATCTTCGGCGGCGGATTTCTGGGGCTGGATAATATCGGGGCCTTCGACCGGAATATGGTCCTGAAAGACGGCCAGCACCTTGAACAGGCCGACGGTACCAGCTGGATGGCCATGTATGCCCTGAACATGATGAGGATTGCCATGGAACTCGCCCAGTATTATCAGGTATATGAAGACATGGCGATTAAATTCTTCGAACACTACCTTTATATTGCTGAAGCCATGGAAAACCTCGGTGACGGTACCAAGGGCCTCTGGAATGAAGAAGACGGGTTTTTCTATGATGTCCTTCAACTTGGAGACGGCGACAGCGTATCCTTAAAGCTGCGCAGCATCGTGGGGCTGATTCCGATGTTTGCCGTGGAAATCATCGATCACCACCTGCTGGATAAAATGCCCAATTTTGTAGAAAGAATGGATTGGGTCCTGAAGAACAAGCCTGAACTCACCAAACTGGTTTCCCACTGGGAAGAAGAAGGCCAGGGCAGGAAACACCTGATGAGTATCCTGCGGAAGACCCGGCTGACGAAAGTATTGAACCGGATGCTGGATGAAAAGGAATTCCTGAGTGATTACGGAATCCGTGCCATGTCTAAAGTATATGAAGAAAACCCTTTTGTATTTTCGGTACACGGAACCCAGAACGTAGTATATTATACACCCGCAGAAAGCGACAGCCGGATGTTCGGAGGAAACAGCAACTGGAGAGGGCCGATCTGGTTCCCGATTAATTTCCTGATTGTGGAAAGCCTGCAGCGTTTTCATTTTTATTATGGCAACAGCCTTAAGGTGGAATTACCCACCGGAAGCGGCGACCTGAAAAACCTGGACGATGTTGCCCAGAATATCAGCAACCGCCTCTGCTCTATCTTCCTGAAAGACGAGGTGGGACAAAGACCGTTCAACGGAGGAAATGCCAAATTCAATTATGATGAGAACTTTAAAGATTATATTACTTTCTTTGAATATTTCCATGGGGATAATGGCCGGGGCGTAGGCGCCTCCCATCAAACCGGATGGACGGCAACGGTAGCCAAGCTGCTGAAGCCCAGATTACCCTTATAAAATGTAATTATAACTACAAAAGCCTTCCTTTACCGGAAGGCTTTTTATATTGCGGTATATATTAATCATATCCATCATTAAACAATAAATCATAGCCTAAATCCACCCCAGATAACGATTATACACCCCATCCTGCAATCCATACTAAATTTATCAATAAATATAATCAATAAGTGTATTTTCCCTATTAAATACCTATCTTAGCATGGTATTAAATAAAAAGTATTATGAAAGGAAAACTACTTATTGTTGCCGGTATGGCTTTTACCGGTATTTTTACAAATTCCCTGTATGCTCAGGACTACCAGCCCCTGGTGATCCAGAATGGTTTTAATGCAGATGTTATTGCAAACGGTGTAGGGCCATCTGCCAGTTCTACCAATAGTGATGTAGATGGGGTGGATTATGCATTTATTTCCCGTGATTTCCAGCTAACGGCAGGCAGCACTGCTCTCACTTACGGTCTTCCGGTTAACGGCACAATCAACTCTGCCGTAAATTCCACACCGGGTCTTACGTACCAGCTGGGATCGTACAGTACCAATAATTCCCTGCGGCTGCAGAATACCAGTGACAGCGGAACATTACAGTTTTCAAATCCGCTGTCTGCAAGCACAGTATACATGCTGGCAACAGGAGGAAGCGGATCCTGTACGGTAGATGCAACAGTTAATTTTACAGATAATACCTCACAGACCTTTACCGGACTGGCAATCTCCGACTGGTATAACGGAGATAATTATGCTATCCTGGGAATAGGGAGGATAAACAAGAACAATGACAATCTTGAGTCCGGTTTCGGGACCAACCCGAGAATGTACCAGATTCCTTTGGCTATTGATACAGGCAACCAGTCTAAAACGATAAGCAGTGTAACGGTTACCAAAACAGGATCCGGGGGAATTCCCAACATTTTCGGTTTTTCAGCAAATGCCTATAACCCCTGCAGTTCTCCTACTGACATTATGGCCAACACCACCATGACAGGTGCCACCTTAAGCTGGACAGCACCGGCCAGCGGTGCTCCGGCGGCAGGATACCAATATTACTACAGCACTTCTCCTACCGCCCCTACTGCAACCACAATCCCAACAGGCACAGTAACTTCAGGAACTTCGGTAAATTTAGGAAATTCACTTACTATAGGACAGACTTATTATTTCTGGGTACGTTCCAACTGCGGAGGCTCTTCACAGAGCTTCTGGAGAATGAAACAGTTTGTTCCGGGACAGATCTCAGTAACGTATACTTCTGGCGATATCAGCACCCTGTTTGATGATTCAGGAGTTACGACAGCATCTGCTACTTCATGTGCGGGATCAGTAAGCATTTCTGTTCCTGCGGGATACAAGATACAGACTACTTCGGTTTCCTATGCCATGACAGCTGCAGGCGGCGGATGGATGTCTGAGCAGAGAAGTTTACTGGTATGTACGAATAACGGGAATACGGAAGCTTCCGTATCTTTGGGATCGGATAATAGCAGCGGAACCTATTCTTATAACAGGACAGGCCTTACGCTGGCAAATGACCTTACCGGAACAGTAAATTTTGAATTGAGAGCCTGGAGAACATACGGAGGAACAGGGTGCAGCACCAGCTTCAATAAAGTTGATGACGGTACTTTTACCGTTACCGTTACCCTTCAGCCGAACGTACTGGCCACCTCTGAAGTAAAAGCAGAGAAAGCGGCAAGAATTGCTTATCCTAACCCTTTTGCGGATACTTTATATCTTGAGAAGTCTGAAAACATAAGAAAAGCAGTGGTTACCGATCTTTCGGGAGCTATGGTACAGACTGTGGATAACCCTGCTTCAGCCTTATCCCTCGGAGGACTGAAATCAGGAATGTATATTCTGACATTGACTATGAAAGACGGTTCCGTAAAAAGTATGAAAACGATTAAAAAATAGATAATACGCAATTTTTACATGAAAACGCGGCCGGAATTAAATTTCCGGCCGCGTTTTATATTTTGCTGATCATTAAATGAAACTAAACCTGCACCGCTTCTCCGTTTACAGACACTTCATATCGTATTTCAACATTCGGTTCCAGGGTCTTGGACACCGAGCAATACTTCTCAAATGATAGCTGGGCGGCTTTATAGGCTTTTTTAGGATCAATATTTCCTTCCAGCATGAATTTCACGGTAATGGATTTAAAAGGTTTGGCGTCCTCCACCGGAATTCTTTCTCCTTCCACTTCAGCTTTGAATCCTGTAATTTCCTGGCGCTGTTTCTTCAGGATGGAAACCACATCGATTCCGCTGCATCCGGCAACGGCCATCATCACGCTTTCCATCGGCGATACTCCCGTTGCGCCAGGCCGGGAAGTATTATCCAGCATAATCGAATTGCCCTGGGCGTTGGTACATTCAAACAAAAAATCGTCGTTGATTCTGTTAAGGGTTATTTTCATTGTTGCTTATTGCTTATTGCTTATTGCTTATTGCTTATTCAAAATTACAAAATTCCTCTGGCTTTAATCTCCAGGTATTTATTAATCACATCCACATTCAGATTTTCAGGCAAGGTATATACCGTGTAAATCCCGTACTTGCGCAGCTCCTGAATGATCAGTTTTTTTTCAAACTCAAACTTTTCTGCAACGATTTCATCATAAATACCCTGTATTGTCTCAGGATTTTGATGAATAAGGGTTTGCATCTCCGGATTTTTAAAGAATACAACAACCAGCAGGTGGTTCTTGGCGATCCCCCGCAGGTATTTCATCTGCCGGTTCAGCCCGTCCAGCGTTTCAAAATTGGTAAACAGCAGGATCAGGCTCCGCTGGTTCAGCGAATACTTGATATCCTGGTACAACCGGTTAAAATCACTCTCAAAAAAATCGGTTCTGATATTGTAAAGGGCATCTGATATTTTCCTGAGATGGCCGGATTTATTGTCTGCTGCAATTTTATTTTCCGTTTTTTTCGAAAAGGTCATCATTCCTGCGCGATCACCTTTTTTCAGAATGATGTGTGAAAGCGCCATAGCTGCGTTGATGGAATAATCCAGAAGACTCAATCCTCTGAAAGGCATTTTCATGGTTCTTCCGGTATCGATCAGCATAAAGATACGCTGCGCTTTTTCGTCCTGAAACTGATTCACCATTAAACGGCTGGATTTAGAAGTGGCCTTCCAGTTGATGGTTCTGATATCATCTCCCGGAACATATTCCCTGATCTGTTCAAATTCCATCGTATGACCCAGCTTCCGTATCTTCTTGATCCCGCCCAGCAGGAATTCACTCTGCAGGGCCATCAGCTCATATTTCCGTAAATGGATGAAGGACGGATAAGCAGCCAGATGGGCATCCTTTTGAAAGGTGAAACGCTTCGAAACAAATCCCAAAGGTGACGAAACATACACATTCAGGTTTCCGAAGTGATATTCCCCGCGCTCTTTAGGCTCCAGGATGTATTGAAAGAAACTGTTCTTTCCGGCTTCAATCTGCTTCTCAATCAAAAAGTCCCTCTTCTGGAACTGGAACGGGATTTCATCGATGACGTAGACTTTGATCGTAAAACCATAATTGTTTCTGATATCAATCTTCACCGGATTTTCATCGCCGTTCGATAGTTTTTCCGGAAGGATACGCTGCGCCAGAATTCCCGCCTTGCGGCTGAACACGAAGAGATAATCTACAAAGGCAGCCAGCAGGCAAAGCAGCACAACAGCATGAGCCGCTATCATGAGAAACGGAAAGAAAAACGCCAAAACATACAGGATCCCTACTCCGATGAGTACAAAGAAAAAACGGGTATTGATATAAAGATTTTTCATTGATTATACTGGCTACAGATGATGATCTGGCTAAAACTGAAACAATAAGGCTTTTCTATCTCGGGATCTCGATGCCTTCCAGGATCTGTCTGATGATTTCGTCAGCTGTCAGCCCTTCCATTTCTCTTTCCGGCGAAACGATCACCCTGTGCCTCAGGACGGCATAGCTTGCCTTCTTAATGTCTTCCGGTGTTACGAAATCTCTTCCCCGCAATGCGGCAAATGCTTTTGATGCCGTCAGCAGGGCCAGGCTGGCTCTCGGTGAAGCCCCAAGATACAGGAATTGGTTTTCACGGGTATTTACAATGATTTTGGCAATGTATTCGATCAGTTGGGATTCTACGATAATCTCTTTGACCAGCTGCTGATAAGTTTTCAGCTGTGCAGCCGTAATGACTTTATCTACAGCTTCTGTTTTATCTTCCGTCTTTGTTTCATGCTGGTTCCTGATGATGGCAATCTCATGTTCCAGCGAGGGATAACCGACATTGATTTTAAACAGGAAACGGTCCAGCTGGGCTTCCGGTAGCCTGTAGGTTCCTTCATGTTCGATAGGATTCTGGGTAGCCACTACCAGAAACGGCTCATCCATCACATACCGTGTCCCGTCCATCGTTACCTGGCGTTCCTCCATCACCTCGAACAGGGCAGACTGGGTTTTCGCCGGAGACCTGTTGATCTCATCGATCAGGATAAAATGGGAAAATACCGGGCCCTTTTTAAATTCAAACTCAGCATCTTTCACATTGAATACAGAAGTGCCCAGAATATCGGACGGCATCAGGTCCGGAGTAAACTGGATCCTGCTGAAGTCTACATCAATGGTCCGGGCCAGCAATTTGGCCGTGATGGTTTTGGCAACTCCGGGCACCCCTTCAATCAGGACGTGGCCGTTGGATAGCAGCGCTGCCAGCAGGTGCTCGATCATGCTTTCCTGGCCTACGATCACTTTTGCAATTTCAGTTTTTACTTTATCGAGGCTTGCCCGCAGTTCGATCATATCAATTCTCGACTGAAATGTTTCTTCTTTTTTATTGAGATCAATCGAGCCCTGATTATCCGTATATTGATTTTCCATATTTATTTTTATTTTAATGAGTTTAATCTGATCTTAATCCATCACCCTACCGTTGCATTGTTATACTGCTACATTGTCACATTGCTACATTATTACATTGTTACATTGCTACATTGCTACATTGCTACATTGCTACATTATTATATCGCAATGATCTCGTCCAGCAGCCTGTTCATTTTTGCAAGGTCTTCTTTCATAACGGCTGCGTAGGGATCCTGCGCCTTTTTTATGTACTGTACGGCTTCACTGATCATTTCCGAAGGTTTCCCGGTTTTCAGATGGAGTTTTTTTTCAAACGCTCCGTCCAGATGCTGTGTATCGATCAGGAGGTCTATTCTTACCCGGTTCAGGAAATACTGTGCTTTTTTGGCCATCATATCATGAAAATCGCCTTCCTGAAGGTATAGGTTGCCGATGCTTTTAACAAAATCCACCGAAGTATTTTTTAAAGGCTCTATCACCGGGACAATGCGTTGTTTTCTTTTGGCATTGAAGAAAATAAACAGGACCAACCCTCCCAGCAGGACCCACCAGGCATATTTCAGGGCAGGATTTGAGAGGATGAACCGCAGGAAAAACTGCGAACTCCCCGAACTGCCTTCTACAAACCACAGGGTTTCCCTGTCACTAAGATACGAAAAAACATCCTGGGCATATTTTGCATTCCCGCTTTTCAGCAGGTAGTAGTTCGTAAGGAAAAGCGGCTCGCAGTGAATATAAAAATTTCCCTTTCCAAAACGGGCCCTGATAAAGTTGGCCTGGTCTGTATTGTTTTCTTCCACTGTTTTCCCGAGCACTTCGACGCCCGGCCTGATAAAAGTGAAACCTCTTCCCGAAGGAAATTTATCCAGCCTGATAAAATCGTTCTGGTATTTCCGGTCCGTCAGCTTCAAAACATTTTCGTCCTCAAAAGAAATTTTGGAATCATAATATCCGATGCTGTCCGAAATTTCTTTGGGAATATCGGAAATGATGAGCATGGCATCAGAGCCTTCGGAAACCTGCTCAAAAATTTTGTTCCAGGACTCCTGGTCTATTGTATTTTCAATGACAAGAATATTGTGCGGAGCCTTTTTCTGCCGGCCGTAATAATCATACGGCGCCTGCTCTATCTTTTTCAGTTTATCATTGAAAAGGCCGTTGCTTTCCTTATCAAACACAAAAAGGCCGAACGGGGATTTCTCACCGATCTCGAAATTCTTTCTCCAATCCGTACTTTCCGTCTTGTTGATTTCAAACAACGCCAGGATCACCAACACAAGAAGGAGAATCACGGCATATATTCTGAAAGTTTTGTTCATAACAGATGTATTACGGATTAAAGGATTGATATTGATCGCGGAACTTGGTATAGTCTTCTTGAGTGATGGCAAATTCTCCGTACCATACATAATCAAAAATGTAGGAAAGACTATAAAATTGATCTTTCAGATGCGGAGCCTCCAGTTCTGCCAGGTAATCCCTGTTGGTCTTTTCAGGGTTCCAGGCAATACGTTTTTTATCGCTGAGCTTCTTGAGCACCCACAAAAAATGGTACCTCACCGCAGAACGGAAATCGCCAGCGTTTTCAAACCTGAGGATACTTTCGGGGAAGTTGATCTCATGGATGTTTTCATGCAGGTCTTCTTCCTGAATATCCAGCTTCCTGTTTTTCTTCCCGAACAGGAAAGCGCCGTCTTTACCGATGAAATATTTAATAATGAAATACAGCAGAAAGCCTACCAGGACAATGGCGAAAAGGCGGATCAGCACACCGGCTATATTCCCGGAACTGGTAAAAACCGTTTTCCCGAATATGCTTTCCAGGAGTCTGTATACTTTATTCATCAGCTTTTCCCAAAAAGACATCCTGGGTTTTACCGTAGTATAATCAAAGTCCTTTCCTTTGTACCGTGACGGAATCTTATCGTTAAATTTCTTCGGATAGACTGTATTTTCCGTTACCGGATTCTTCATCAGCACGGAATCGGCCCGGTACATATTATGGTAATGACCGGTACTCAGGGAATCCACATAAGCTTCCGCGGCAGGCGGATCTTTTTCCGTCTGGGCATATCCCGATGGCCCTGCGATACAGCACAGCCATAAGAAGACAAGTGATTTATTCATTGTTTCCGATGGTTTCTATTTCCTGAAGTTCCGCTTGCTGGTGAAAATCGGTACGGCTGTCATAATACATCAGCCCTGAGTTGATGTACATGACATTCATTAAAAGCATTGAAATAAGAGAAGAAACCCCGTACAGTACAAACATCAGGATCCCAAAGCCTCCGTCCAGTGGATTTTTCTCAAACTGCGCATCCGGAGCAGAAGTACTGATTCTGGCAATGAACAGGATGATAGGAATCCCGGAAAGGACTCCGCTGGCAATATAAAAAAGCACTCCCATAACGGTTGTACTGCCCCAGTATTTCCAGTAAGGAGATTTCTCCCTTCCGTTCGGATAGGAAAACTGGGCACGCATCGCATAGCTGAGGCTCTCAAAAAAAGTCCTGTTTCCATTGAAATAATCATAACAGATAAAAGTAATGACATTGAATAGTGTAGGCCCTACAAAAAGCATCATTACAATCCCGATAAAAATAAGAACCAACAGGTAAGAAAATCCAAAAAGTATGGCCGAAACCGGAAAAACAAGAAAGGTAAGTCCGAAATAAGCAACCGCTACTTTTCTGGAATGTATTTTAAAGTCATTCAGAATGTCGTCCGCTTTTATATTCTGCTGACCTTGCGTAATTCTTTTCAGGTAAAATACAGGGAAAAGGAGATTAATGATCATCAGTGCGGAACTCAGGATCGCCAGGAGAATTCCTGAAACAATGAACATTCCGACATTGTCAGCATAAAACTGTTCCATATAATAACTCTGCCCGCTTGTATTGGATCCGAAAACCACTCCTAAAAACTCCCTGAAGCCCAATACGATGACCACAACCATCAGAATGAGAAGCAGCCCGTTCAGGAGAATGTAATTCCTGAAATAATTCTTTCCGTAAAGTCTGAAAAAAGCGAAACTGTCACTGATAAAGCTTCCGAAATCCCTTTTTTTATAAAACTGTATCATGGATTTTAGTGTTTAATTTTTTATTGACCATGGAAGGATAGATCAGGTAATAGAATCCGATTACCGCCATAGATCCGAAGATAATGACCAGATTTAGCAGCAGAGGCATTTTCAAAGCATGCCTTGTCACATAGCCTTCAATAATGCCGGCACAGATGGTAAAAGGGACTGTGCTTAAAAATATTTTAAAGGAATCCCGGAAACCGTTTTTAAAGGAATCGAATCTTGAAAAAGTACGGGGAAACAGAATAGATGTTCCCAGGATCAGCCCGCACATGGCTTCCACCACCATGGAAAAAATCTCAAAAACCCCGTGCAGCCATATTCCCCGCGCACTGTCTTTCAGCGCTCCGTAATCATAGAAAAAGTATTGGAACGAACCCAGCATTACACTATTTGAAAGCAATGCCCACAGGGTACCCACTCCGCCGAAAATGCCATAGATGTACAGTTTTGCGCCTACTTTGATGTTGTTGAAAATAATCCCGATGGTACTGCCCCAGGTAGAACCGCTCTGGTAAACACCAACCGCATTTCCCTTCTTGATGTTTTCAATGGTCTGGTTCACGTATCCTTCTCCCAGGATGATATTGGCAAAGTCTTTATCATAAACGGCTGAGAGAATGCCGATCAGGGTAAAAAGGGTAAAAAACAGAAAAGCGTAGCCCAGGTATCTTCTATACCGGTATACCAACATCGGAACTTCGGTTTTGAAAAAATAGAACAGCCGGTTCTCCTCCATCCTTTTGGTTTTGTAAATCTTCTGGAAGATCTGGGAAGACAGATGATTCAGATAAACCGTTGTATTGCTTTTCGGATAATACGTCTGGGCAAAAGAAAGATCATTGATGAGGTTGATATACAGCGAAGAAAGGTCATCCGGATTTTTTTTGATTTTCCCCTGGATAACCTGTTCAATTCCCAACCATTTTTCTTTATTTTGTTTAATGAAATAAACTTCTCTCATACTGTAAGGCTAAAATAATAAAAAATATGTCTCAAATCGCGATTAATACCTCACAAAATGTAAATATTAATTTCAATGTCGCCAGTGTTGGAGACCGGATCATCGCTTTCATGATTGACCTGTTGATTAAGGTGGCTTATGGGATTGCGGTTTTTTATATTTTTTTCAACCTGCTGGATCTGGGATACCTGCTGAACGGTCTGGATCAATGGTCCGTAATGGCCGTTTACATCATACTGCTTTTTCCTACAGGGGTTTATCCGGTAGTTCTGGAAAGTCTGATGGAAGGGCAAACGCCAGGAAAGAAGGTCATGAAAATCAGGGTGGTGAAAATAGACGGTTACCAGGCCGGACTAGGAGACTATATGATCCGTTGGGTATTCAGGATTATCGATACTTCTTTTGCCGGTATCATCGGACTGGTTTCAATGGTCATCTCTAAAAGCAGCCAGCGGCTGGGCGATATTGCTGCCGGTACAGCCGTTATTTCACTGAAAAATTCCGTCACTATTTCCCATACCATCCTGGAAAACATTAAAGAAGATTACATTCCTACCTTTCCTCAGGTAATTGCACTGAGTGATAATGACATGCGGATCATAAAAGACAACTATACAAAAGCCATAAAGGTAGATGACCGGAAGATCATCAACAAACTTTCCGATAAAATAAAAAGTATCCTTAAACTGGAAATCGATCCTACAAAAATGACGGAACGGCAGTTTATCGGCGTGGTTATCAAGGACTATAATTACTACACAGGAAAAGAAAGCTGAACCAGCAGCCATTTGCCGGACATTTTCATTATCAGGGTAACAGCAGTTAAGCGGCATTCATGATTAACCACTTACCGCCGGTCATCCATTTCATCACGGTGCAGTTTTTGTACTTTTCTACCTGAAAAATCTTGGCTTATGAAATTTGAGAACCATATATCAGGAAACGGAGGTGTCATTACCCTTCACAATGAGACGAAAGAAGTCGGCAGGCTTACCTATACACTTTTTCCGGAAGACCGCCGGTTTGTTATTTCCTTTGTATTGGTACACAGGGAATTCGAAGGACGCGGAATGGGGAAATTCCTGGTGGAAGAAGCTATTAAACTCGCCAGAGAAAAAAACATGCAGGTTTATCCTCACTGCTCATACGCCAGGGCAGTCATGATGCGGATGAATGATGTGCAGGATGTATTTTTAAAACGTTGACGTCAATACTTCGTTAACCAGAATCTCTTCAATATCATCGGGGTAGTCTACTCTGATATGCTGATCGCAGGCCACCCACTTTTTTATTTCTTCCGCATCAAGTGTTTTTGAGTTGAGAATTCCCATGAGGTCCAGTGCACATGCGTTACAGGCTTGTTCGTATTGATTATGGATAGGAATTACATACAGCTTTTTATCCATGAAAAGAGCTTCTGCCGGTGTTTCAAAACCTGCATTGCAGAGAATGCCTTCGCAATTTTCAAATAAATGCAGATAATGCATCTCATCAATCGGAAAGACTTCTACATTACCGGTCCTGAAGAGGGTCTTTGCATATTTGGAAAAGATTTTCCATTCTACAGGAACCTGCCTGAGCACCTTTATAATGTTTTCATCGGAAAAGCTCGGCAGATAGACCAGGTAAAATCCTTTTTTGTCAGGCTGAAGACTTCTTATTTTGCGCCTGATGACCGGCTTCTTAATACGAGAATGGTAATTGTCAAAGTGAAAACCGATTCTCCGGTTTCCCGGAACATAATACCTGAGTATCATCTCACCCAAATAATCCTTCTTACCCGGTTTCGGTGTTTCTTTAAAAAGCATGGATGCCTGATGGCTCAGTTCAATCATCGGAAGCTTTTTAAGCATACCTGACCAACCGGTTAAAGGCTCATAATCATTGATAATAAGATCATACCCTGAAAGGTCCATCTGACTGATGATTCTGACAGCTTCGGAGAAATTATTATCCGTAATCATTTTTCGGTAGGAAAGACCGCCGGATTTATTGTAGAGAAGGGAGATTCCCCTGTATCTGAAGTTCAACTCAAAATCAGCTTTTAACTGAGACTGATGCCCACTGATGAGCGTATCTACTGAAGCATACTTTTTCAGAATAGGAACAATCTCCTGGGCTCTGGCCACATGGCCATTTCCGGTCCCCTGAAAGGCGTAAAGGATCTTCATCAGCTGAAATTGGTTACGATTTTCATCAGTTCAGCGCTGTCGATTTGCTGGATTTCTTCTGCCTCTTCGTCTTTCAGCAGATGCTTATATTCTTCGTAGTAAAAAATCCGCCATTCCCCGTCATGGTATTCCAGTGCCGAAAGATTCTCTATCCAGTCACCGGAATTCATATAAATACAGGAACCTTTCTTACTTTTAACCTCACGGATCTGCGGCTGATGGATATGCCCGCAGATGACATAATCGTAATGGTTATCAATAGCCAGTTCTGAAGCTGTAAGCTCAAAATCACCAATGTATTTAACTGCTTTTTTTACATTGTTTTTGATTTTTTTTGAAAATGAATATTTTTCCCTGCCCAATTTCTCCAAAAACCAGTTGACCATATTGTTGATTACGATCAGCAGGTCATATCCTTTACCGCCCAGCTTGGCAATCCACTTGGAATGCTGTACTGACGCGTCGAATACATCGCCGTGAAAGATCCAGGTTTTCTTATGGTTGATATCAAGGCAGATTTTGTTGCAGACTTTAAGTTTACCCAGCTGAAAATCGGTGAACTTCCGGAACATTTCATCATGGTTTCCGGTAATGTAATAGACTTCCGTGTTTTTGGTAGCAAAGGAGATAATCTTCCGGATGACTTTCAGGTGTGGTTTAGGGAAGTAAGACTTTTTGAACTGCCAGATGTCAATAATATCACCATTCAGCACCAGTATTTTCGGCTGTATGGAGTTCAGATACCTCAGCAGTTCTTTGGCCTTACATCCGTAAGTACCCAGATGCACATCCGATATGACAACCAAATCAATGTTTCTTTTCATACTTATGCAAAGAAACTAATTGAAAATGAACTGTATATGAATGCTATATTATTTTTTAGATCGAGTTCATCAGCTCTTCTGTAATTTCCATATTGTGATAGACGTTCTGTACATCATCATCTTCTTCAAAACGATCAAGCATTTTCATGTTGGCCTTGAACTGTTCCTCATTCACTTCTTTTGTATTGTTCGGGATTCTCTGCAGCTCGGCACTTTTAGCTTCAATGCCCAGTTCATCCAGTTTATGGGAGAGAGAACCGAAATCTTCGAACGCCGTAGTAATCATTACTTCCTCTTCATCTTTTTCCACATCTTCTGCTCCACCATCAATCATTTCCATTTCGAAATCATCCCAGTCCATTTTAATCTGAGCCAGGTCGATGGTGAAAATCCCTTTACGGTCAAAAATAAAAGCCAGTTCCCCGTTTTTTCCAAGATTACCGTCAAATTTATTGAAAACAGCTCGTACATTGGCTACAGTACGGGTGGTATTATTGGTGGTACATTCTACAAAGAACGCTACTCCGCCCTGTCCGTATCCTTCATAGGTTACTTCTTCATAATTTTCCGCATCTGCACCGCTTGCTTTTTTAATGGCTCTTTCAACATTGTCCTTCGGCATATTGGCTCCTTTGGCATTCTGAATGCATCTTCGCAATGCAGGATTCGATTCCGGATCTGCTCCGCCTGCTTTTACAGCCAATGCGATGTCTTTACCTATTTTGGAGAAAGTCTTGGCCATCTTATCCCATCTGGCCATTTTAGAAGCTTTTCTATATTCAAATGCTCTTCCCATTGTAATTTTTAAATTTCAACAAAATTAACTAAAAGTCAACGAAAAAAAAATACCCCCAAAGAACTGGAGGTATTTATATTGAGAAAATTTTAATTATTTTCTTCTTTTAGCCGGAGCTTTTCTTTTAGCCGGAGCTTTCTTAACAACAGTTTTCTTCTCTACAACTTCTAGATCAGATTTCTGTAAAGCTTCCCAAGCAGCACCGTTTACTGCTTCAACAACTACTTTTCTGTCAGACATTCTTTCAGCATCAGAAGCTTTTTCTGAAACTTTAGCATCTCTTTCACCAACACCGATAGACTTAAGTTGGTTACCGCTAACTCCTCTAGCTTCTAAAGCAGCAACTACGGCAGCAGCTCTTTCTCTAGATAATTTAAGGTTGTAAGCAGCAGCACCTTTAGCATCAGTATGACCTGTAACTAAGAAAGTAGCGCTATTATCTTGCTTAACAATTGTTGCAGCTTGATCTAACTTACCACTAGATTCAGGTCTGATTGTAGCTTTGTTAAAATCGAATAAAATATCTTTAAGAGCACCTGTAGCTTCTAAAGCAATTACATCTTTAGGCTTAGGACATCCGTTGTATTCCGGAAGACCTGGAACGGTAGGACAAGCATCATCTTTATCAAGGATACCGTCACCGTCTGTATCTGGCCAAGGACAACCGTTGTTTTCAGCCGGACCTGCAACTGTAGGACAAGCATCGTCTTTGTCGATTACACCGTCACCGTCTGTATCTGGCCAAGGGCATCCGTTGTTTTCAACCGGACCAGCTACATCTGGACATTGATCATCTTTATCTGGAACTCCGTCACCGTCAGTATCAGGACATCCCTGGAACTCAGGTAAACCTGGGGTATCAGGACATAAATCGTCTTTATCTAAAATACCATCCTTATCTCTGTCTCTGTTTCCGAATCTGAAGTTCAGGGAAGCAGAAGCCTGCCAGAAGTTAGCTACTGTAGATTTATCACCTGGAGTAGATACGTAATCTCCCTGTACTCCCAAACCGAAGTTTTTCGTTAACCAGAAGTTCACACCGGCACCGGTAGCAACTGTAAAGAAGTTAGCCTTACCGTTTTCAGTACCGTTTTCTCCATTGTTTACCATAACACCATTAGCATCCATTCTTGGGAATGTCAGGGATGTATAGTCATGTCTTAAATAGTTAGCACCTACTCTTAAATACGGATCGAACCAAGATTCTTCGTTCCATAAAAGCCCTGCAGCTTTAGCCTGAAAACCAAGACCTGTCATTAACATGAATTCTTTACCCATGTTAAATCTTTTGTTCTCAACATTTCCTACAGTAGTCTGCCAGTCGATTACCAAACCTTTACCGATGTTCCTAGCTACAGTAAGTTTTGATAGAGGTGGAGTGATAGAGAAATTGTTCACATTGAACATTGTCTTTGTCAAGTTTCGAGCAGAGAACGTATTACTGAAATTACTTCCCTGTGCAAGGTGATTTTCCGCATGAGCACCAACCCCGATCAACCACGGATTGTTGGTAGTCTGAGCGAACACAGTAGAAGCAACAGTAAGTGCCAATGCTGAAATTCCTAATTTTAGATTTTTCATAGAATTAAATGATTAAATAATTG
>NZ_CAJYMO010000137.1 GCF_913776365.1 uncultured Chryseobacterium sp.
TAAATTACATCAGCGAAAACAAACAGCGTTTTGTTGATGAATTATTTGAGTTACTGAGAATTCCGTCGATCTCTGCAGATCCTGCGTACAAAAATGATGTCCTCAGATGCGCTGATGCAGTAGCCGGCCACCTGAAAAATGCAGGTGCCGATCAGGTGGAAATCTGCCGGACCAATGGTTATCCTATCGTATACGGAGAAAAAATGCTGGACAGCAGCCTGCCTACGGTGCTGGTATACGGCCATTATGATGTACAGCCTGCCGATCCGCTGGAATTGTGGACAAAGCCTCCGTTTGAACCGTATATTGAAAAAACCGAACTTCATCCGGACGGTGCCATTTTTGCCAGAGGGGCTGCCGATGACAAGGGGCAGTTTTTCATGCATGTAAAAGCGTTTGAAGCTATGATGAAAACCGGTACGCTTCCTTGCAATGTTAAGTTTATTTTTGAAGGTGAGGAGGAAGTAGGGTCTGTAAGCCTGGGGGATTTTGTAAATGAAAACAAAGAAAAATTATCCTGCGACTGTATCCTGATTTCAGATACGCATATTTACAGCAACGAGCAGCCTACCGTAACCACAGGACTGAGAGGACTGAGCTATGTGGAAGTGGAGGTGGAAGGCCCGAACCGTGATCTGCACTCCGGCTTATACGGCGGTGCGGTCCCGAATCCGATCCATGTCCTTTCCCGGATGATCGCCGACCTGATTGACGAAAACGGGCATATCACCATCGACGGATTTTACGATAATGTAGAAACGGTTTCTGATGCTGACAGGTCTGATATGAATAAATTAAAGGACAATCCGGAGGAATTTAAAAAATCCATCGGCCTCAGCGGAGTGGAAGGGGAAGAAGGCTATACTACGCTGGAGAGAACATCCATCCGTCCAACCCTTGACTGTAACGGGATCTGGGGCGGCTATACCGGGGAAGGAGCCAAAACGGTGATTCCTTCAAAAGCATTTGCCAAGATTTCCATGCGTCTGGTACCGTACCAGACGCCCGAAGAAATCACGGAGAAATTCACGGCGTATTTCAATAAAATTGCTCCTGAAAACGTGAAAGTAAAAGTAACGCCGCATCATGGAGGGATGCCTTATGTACTGCCGACCGATACAAAGGAATTCACAGCGGCAAAACAGGCGATGGAAACAGCTTTCGGCAAAGAAGTACTGCCTTACAGGGGAGGCGGAAGCATCCCGATTACCGCCATGTTTGAGCAGGTATTAGGTGCCAAATCCGTCCTGATGGGCTTCGGTCTCGATTCGGATGCCATCCATTCCCCTAATGAACACTACGGACTGTTCAATTTTTACAAGGGAATTGAAAGTATACCTCTCTTTTTCGAGAATTACGCCCAATAGTAAGAATAGGGTAAGTGGTGACATTATAGATCCTTAGGACTTTTTCCTAAGGATTTTTAAATAATATAGGTATCCGGTGAAAAATAATTCTTAATTTTATGCAATTATTTAATACCATTTATCATGAAAAAAACTTTACTATTAGTTATTTCTCTGTCTACTGCCGTTATGGCCTCTGCACAGATTCTTGAATCCGATAATTATAATGCCTATACGTTAGGAAATGTTTCTGGCTCTGTGACAGCTGCCGGACAGGGCGGAATGTCACTGTACAACGGAGCCGTTTCAGATTATCAGATCGTTTCCGGCGACGCTGCCCATGGAAAGTACCTTGCCGTAACAGGAGGGTCAGATGGAACCGCAGCATCTTCCAGGTATGTTTATAAAAACGGGCTTAATACCAGCTGGGCAGCAAGAACTGCAGGTAATAATATTATTAAAGGCAGCTTTGAGGTATTTACAGGTACTTCAACCAATAAACATTTATCAGGATTGAATGTTTTCGGCGCCGCAAACGGAATTGTGGGAATCGGTTACAATTCACAGACTAAAACAATCAATGGACAGGCATATCTGAATGTAACGGCAGATTCTACACAAAATGGTTTTTACAACATTACCGGTTTAACGGCAAGTACGTTTCCGGCAAATACGTGGGTCACTTTAGGGTTCAGTTATAACAAGAATACCGGTGCTATTACCTATGTTATCGGAGGTGCTACTCAGACACTTGCAGTAAATGGTGCTACTACTGTAGCAGGGTTTGATCCTGCAGAAGTTGATGTATTCAGCAGCCCGACGAGAACATCGGCGACTGATGCTGTAAACAGTGGTCCAACTACTTTCGGTATTGATAACTATGTTATTCAGGCTTCCAATAACGCTGTACTGGCTACATCTGATGTGAAGAAAGAGAAATCTTCCATCATCGCTATCGGTCCGAATCCAGCCTCAGAATACATTAATATCCTGACAGATCTTAAAATAAATAAAGCTGAAATTTATGACATGGCTGGAAGAAAAGTCAATGCTGTTCTTAACGGTAACAGCATTAATATAAAAGACCTTACTGCAGGAAGCTACATCATTGTGGTGGAAACCACCAACGGTAAAACCACTGATAAATTCATCAAAAAATAAATTACTGACAAATGTTAGTTAGGAAAAAACGCTTCAATTGAAGCGTTTTTCTTATTTTTAAGAACTAAATCCAAACAATATGTTAGAAAATAAAGTAGCCTATATTACAGGAGGAACCAAAGGAATCGGTTTTGGAATTGCTCAGATCCTGTTGCAGAACGGAGTATCGGTAGCATTTTCAGGGAGAAGAAGAGAAGATGTGGAAAAAGCAGAGCAGGAACTGAAACAGTATGGTGAAAACGTACTGGGACTGGTTTCCGATGTTAAAATCCTTGGAAATGAAGAAGAAGCGGTGAAAGCCGTTACGGAAAAATTCGGGAAGCTTGATTTTGTTATTGCCAATGCAGGACTGGGAGTCTTCAAACCGGTGGACCAGTTAACAGCGGAAGAATGGAACGATATGATTGAAACAAACCTGACCGGCGTTTTTTATACCCTGAAAGCTTCTGTAGAAGAACTGAAGAAGTCACAGGGTTATTATATTACGGTTGCCAGTCTTGCCGGAGCCAATTTCTTTGAAAAAGGAGCCGGATACAATGCTTCGAAATTCGGAGTGGTGGGTTTTACACAGGCCGCTATGATCGATCTCAGGAAGTACAGTATCAAATCAACCGTTATCATGCCGGGTTCGGTAGCGACTCACTTTAACGGAAATATACCGTCTGAAAAAGATGCATGGAAGATCCAGCCGGAAGATATGGGAAACCTTGTACTCGACATTCTGAAGATGAATCCGCGGGTGCTGCCGAGCAAGATTGAATTCAGGGCAAGCCAGCCTTCCAACGGATAACATCTAATGCGCTGAATAATAAAACCATAAGTATTATGCATGCATAATATATTTTTTATTTATATTAGCGAAAACTAATCCGGTAAAAATACCGGTGAAAAGAACCGCCCTTTGAGAGATGCACAAGACACAATAAGGCGGGCAGGACTAAGTAATAAAGAAATTAAAACAACATATGAAAATATTAGTTTGTATCAGTAGTGT
>NZ_CAJYMO010000138.1 GCF_913776365.1 uncultured Chryseobacterium sp.
ATTACTACCATCGGAAACTATACGCTGACCGTCACTGCTGACAACGGCTGTTCCTATACGGATACCTTTGAGATAAAGCATTACGATGTTCCGGTGATTACCAGCCTTGATTTTAACGGAAATACCGCTACCGTTCAGGCTACAGGGCTCCAGACCATCCTGTATTCCATTGATGGGACCACCTGGCAGGCCGGTAATGTATTCTATAATCTTCCGACAGGCATCACCACTTTCTATGTGAAATATGTGAACAGCGAATGTATCGTGAGACAGCAGGGCGTTGTACTGGATATTAAAAATGCCATCACACCGAACGGAGACGGACTGAATGACCACTGGATCGTAAAAAACCTCCATGTATTCGGGAGCAGGTTATCCAATGTGAAAATCTTCGACCGCTACCAGATGCTGATTTTCGAGCAGAGTTCAAATACCCAGTTTTATTGGGACGGAACCATGAAGGGAAGAGCGATTCCTACTTCCAGCTATTGGTATGTAGTGACTTTACCGGACGGCAGGACCTTTACAGGCTGGATCCTGGTAAAGAACAACAATTGATTTATTATTTTTTATGATAAAGCTTCACAGTGTCCTGCTGTGAAGCTTTTTATTTTACAAGGTGATTCCGTAAAAATATAAAGTTCCGCAGGAAACAACATCCGTAAGCTGTTTCCATTGTTAATCTTTATCTTTATCGAACTGCATCTGAATTTTAATAACAGAAAATCAGTGAGTTACATTTTTGCCTGGAAACAGTAAAAAGACCGGCAACTGCCTTAGATTTCCATAAGTTCTTGTTTTGCAATCCAATGCAGTTATTTATAGGAAAATTTTATGGCCCTATTTAAAAACCGGCATAACGGAAGTGGAGAACAGGCTTCCGCCCTAGCCGCGATAGAAACGGATACCCCACAGCAGCGGTGGAGAGCCCGGATGCAGATGGATTCAGCGGTGGCAAGCATGGAGCAGCCCGGCGCGAGGAGTATGAGTGGATAGCGCGATTAAGCTCCAGAAAGTGGCAATGGTGAATTTCGCTGCACGGATGAATTTTGTTTCACAAGTCAATTCTGCTTCGCAGGTGAATTTTCCCACGGACAAAATTGACCATTGATCCGCAGGAATTGACCATTGACCATGAGCCAATGGTGAATTTTGCTTTGCAAGTGAATTCTGCTTCGCAGGTGAATTTTTCCACGGACAAAATTGACCATTGATCCGCAGGAATTGACCATTGACCATGAGCCAATGGTGAATTTTGCTTTGCAAGTCAATTCTGCTATGCCGGTGAATTTTCCAACGGATAAAATTGACCATTGACCCGCAGGAATTGACCATTGACCAGGATCAAATGGTGAATGCTGCTGCCGGGACGCACCGGTGAAGCCTTTTTCAAAATTGAAGATGATGGCCTTCTTGAAAAATTAACTTTCAGCGAAATTTATCATCTAATCAGTAGATATGAATTCCGGGAATCCGGCTGAATAATCAATCAACAGTATCAAATGTGTGCCTGAAGCTGATGAAAAACTGTTGTAATTATGCAGGAAACGGAATGGGAGATTGGATAAGAAAAGGGTATGGTGAGCTCAGCTTGACAGAGGGGTCCTAAAAATAATTGCCGGAAAATCCAGCTGCCGGAATACAGGCTGAGCATTATTAAAAATATCTGCTTTTTTAAATCCGTTTCCCTGTCTATTTCGTATATATTAGTAAGCAGGGAATCATCAGGATGCTATGATTGAGATAGACCGTATCATTGCTGTATTTCTGAAAATTAGTGTGAAATTTGCAGAAGGATACAGTCGCCGTAAGAGCTGAAAAAGATTCCTGTAATAACATAAAAATGAACAATAAGATAAAGATGAAGAACCTATTTGTATTTCTCGGAGTTATTCTGGGAATAGCTGTTTTTGCTGCGGGTTGTGAAAAGTCAAAAAGAATGAAGACAACCGGAAATATAAAAGAAAATGAGACCGTAATGGACAACAAAAATGTAAAAGAAGTGTATTTTGCAGGAGGGTGTTTCTGGGGGACCGAACATTTCTTCCAGCAGGTAAGAGGCGTGGTAGGAACGGAAGTAGGCTACGCCAACGGAAATACCAAAAATCCTACCTATGAAGAAGTGGTAAGCCATACGACGGGATTTGCGGAGACCGTAAAGGTAAAATATGATCCGGAACAGGTAGACCTGAAACTGCTGATCGATCTTTATTTTAAAACCATTGATCCTACCAGCATCGATAAGCAGGGGAATGACAGAGGAAACCAGTACAGGACCGGAATTTATTCTACCGATAAGGAAACGGAGGCTGTCATAAAAGCTGAGGTGGCCAGACTGGCTAAAAATTACAGCAAGCCTGTCGTAGTGGAAACCGTTCCGCTGAAAAACTTCTACAAAGCCGAAGATTACCATCAGGATTACCTGGATAAGAATCCGGGAGGCTACTGCCACATTGAGCCGGGACTTTTTGAAATGGCCAGAAATGCCAACCCGCTTCCGAAAAAAGATGCGCAGTCATCATACAAGAAACAGGATAAGAAAGTACTGAAGGAAAAGCTGACTGCCGAGCAGTATAATGTGACCCAGGAGAACGGTACGGAAATGCCTTTTAAAAATGAATACTGGGATGAAACCCGCGAAGGGATTTATGTGGACATTACCACCGGGGAACCGTTGTTTATCTCTACTGATAAGTTTGAATCCGGATGCGGATGGCCGAGCTTCTCTAAGCCGATCACCAAAAAACTGGTTGAGGAAAAACTGGACCGCTCTGCAGGCATGACCAGAGTAGAGGTAAGGAGCAAAACCGGTGATGCCCACCTGGGACACGTATTCAACGACGGGCCGGAAGAGAAAGGCGGTCTGAGATACTGTATCAACAGTGCATCGCTGAAATTTGTACCGAAAGCCGAAATGAAAGCAAAAGGATACGGAGACTATATCTCTTTGCTCGATAAAAAATAGTTTATATAGTGTTTAAGTGAAAGTGTGAGTGATGAAAGGCTGCCGGAAGGCAGCCTTTCTCTGTTCAGACCATTGTCTTTTATGCCAATCTTTTTGTTACAGTAAGAAAATTTTCCCTGATGCTGAGCATACAAATATTCAGAAAAAGCAGGAACCCGAACAGAATGAAATAGGATCCCCGTGGAAGCTGAGTCAGATGTTCATAGAACGACAGATTATATTTTTGAAAATGGAAAAAATGCTTTTCTGAAGCAGGGTCATGGATTTCATAAATGGTATCATCGCAGAGAAGGCATTCGTCATATTCAGATTTCTCAGGCTTTGGATCGATATAGTTGGTCGTAACAAAAAAATGACCTGTTTTCTCTATATCCAGAGCATAGGTTTCCTGCCGTGCAAGCATCACATCATTTAATAATGAAACGAAGTCTCCATAAGTGTTGGTATTGCTGAGAATAAATTCAATTCCGGTTTCTTTCTGATTCCTTTTCTGTAATGCCTTTATTTCTGAAACATACAGTTCCGAATTTTTACTGGCTGTCAGAGGGCTGACCCGTATTTTCTGATATTTCCAGTTTCTCAAAGGCTCAAAACCGGCAGGATCCGTATTTTTATGATGAGATTTAGCGGGCAAAGCCATATCGATGATATTATAATTTGTTGTATCGATATACGGATGGATATAATACCAGAACAGGACAGGAATGAAAAAGGCACTGATCATTCCCGGTAGATAGAAGATCTTTTTCATGCAAGTGATCTTTTGATTTGGAAGTTTTCTCTGATGCTGAGCATGGAAATATTCAGGAACAGCAGGAACCCGAAAATGATGTAGTAAGCCTGCACCGGAAGGTCGGTGACAGATTTCATATAATCAAATCCTCTGTCATTTTCCGTATAATAGTCTGTCACATAACGGGTTCCGCATCTACCAATAGTGTTTTCATAAATTGTGGCAGGGTCTGTGTACCCTTGTACAGCAAACAGGTGATGGGTCTGTTCCATATCAATTCCATAATATTCCTGTTTTGCCAGTTTCATGGCATCTAATAGGGCAATGATATCCTGATAGTTGTTTTGATCACCAATTACAAACTCGATTCCGGTTTCTTTTCTTTTTCCGGCCTGGAGTTTTTTAAGCTCTGAAACATAATAGGCACGATGCTGCAGCGCGGTATTGGGCCGGACCATGATCTTTTTATATTTCCAGTGTCTGACTGATTCAAAAGAGTCCGGTGCGTTTTCCACTCCCTTTTTTATTTTTGCAGGAAGTCCCAGATCCATCACGGTATAAGTTTTTTTAATGCTTTGGCTCCCATAGAACCAGAATACAGCCGGTATCAGCAAAGCACTGATCATTCCCGGAACATAAAGGATTTTTTTCATGGGTATGGTTTTAATAAAGATAATAAAAAAATGGAAGTCTCTATACATTTTTAAACACCGGTAAAAAAGAAAAGTGACCCGTAGACGGATCACTTAAAAAAAATAATCTAAAATGTGTGTTGGTCTAATTAATGAACCGATTACCAATCCCTCTTCTTCAGGATCCAGAACGATCCGGCGATGAAAATTGCACACCATACCAGACAGGCCATCAGGCTTTCCGTAGGGTAGTGGAATTCGTATTTCATGCCCAGCATTTTGGCGGCATTCAGTCTGGCGAAAGGAGCGGGGATTAAGCTGGACATGCTTTCCAGCGGTAAAAGATGGCTGATGAAAAAATCATTCTGCAGCACTTCATTTCTTTGCGGGCCCTGCATCCCTCTTACTTTGGTAAATATCTCCAACCCGGATGCAATCCTTTCCACGATCCAGAATACAAACAGGGCCAGGAATACGAACACTGATTTTCTCAGCAGTACGGACAGGAACATCAGGAAAGAGAAAAACGTAAAAAGCTTTACAAAGTAATTCCCGATGAAGAAAATTTCGGTGAATACCTTTTCTGATTCAGTGGTCTTGGAATATTGATAGCCTAAAAACAAAGTGAGCAGCAGTACGATAACAGTTGATATAATGGTAAATGCGCTAATGGTCAATAGTTTGGAGGTAATGAATTCCGTCCTGCTCAGTCCGTCGATCGTATTCTGTTTGAACATCCGGTTGCTGAATTCCTGTGAGATGGAAAAAACAATAATCAGTCCCAGGAAAATTTTCAGCAGCGCGACGATATAGGTCGTAAAGTTCCAGATTTCCGGAAAGTTATAGATGCCCTGTTCTTTGAGGTTGATCGTATTGCCCATCAGTTCAAAATCGAGCAGCCCTATAAAAAGCAGTGCGATAAGGATGACAAAATAAAGGATGGTAAAAACCTTGAAAGGTCTGTAGTTCAGGTTTTTGTAATATTCAAGTTTCAGTAGTTTGATCATGGCTTTTTATTTTGTGTTTTTTACAAGTTCCAGGAATTGGGATTCCAGAGACATTTTCTTTTTGGTTAGATGCGAAAGGTAAATCCCTTTTTCTGCCAGTTTCTGGTTCAGCAGCGAGGCTGAAACTGAGGCATCGTCACGGAGCTTGGCTTTCACGAGCTCACCGTCCTGCTTCACGGAAGTGAACCACTGGAGTTCTTCCAGCATGCTCAGCAACGGGATGTTGTTATCTGCTTTCAATTCAAAATACCCGTTGTTGGCCGTTATTTCGTCTACCCGTCCGCAGTAGATGGAATTTCCCTCCTTGAGAACGATCACGTGACTGCAGATTTTCTCAATTTCATCCAGCAGGTGGCTGGCGATAATGATGGTGATCCCTTTTTTTGCAATATTGCTGATGATTTCCCGGATCTGGATAATGCCTTCCGGATCCAGCCCGTTCGTTGGTTCGTCCAGGATCATCACGTCCGGATTATTGAGCATGGCAGAGGCAATGGCCAGGCGCTGCTTCATCCCCAGGGAATAGGTCTTGAAAGCATCTTTTTTCCGTGCCAGCAGTCCTACTGTTTCCAGTACTTCATCAATCCTTTGATAAGGTGCACCCTTGATCTCGGCAACAATTTTCAGGTTGGTTTCCGCGCTCAGGTAAGGATAAAAATTAGGTTGTTCAATGATGGCGCCGATCCTTTTCAGGGTATCGGGATCAGTGCCTTTTTTCCCGAACCAGTACCATTCGCCATCGGTAGGATTGATGGTCGAGAGCAGCATTCCGAAAGTGGTGGATTTCCCGCTTCCGTTCGGTCCCAGCAGTCCGTACACATTTCCTTTTTCCACATCGAAAGAAATGTTGTTCACTACGATTCTCTTGAATTTTTTAGTCAGGTTCCTGACGGATAAAATTTTTTCCATGTGATTGTTTTTACTTTATACTAGTCTCATCTTTCCGGAGATTGTTACAGATCAGTCAGATATTGTCTGGGATCTGTGATCATTTAGCTTATAAATGCGCCGGATTCCGGCAAGCTGGAAATTGTAAGGGAGCCAGGTCTGTTTTTTGGAAAAGCATAAGAAAGCCGATGGTTGAAGTTTACCGCCATATTACCCTCACAAGCCATAGCTGAGCAACCAGCATCAGGATACCGGAATAAATATGTACTGAAACGAAAATATCAGATCATATCAACAGAAAAACCGGATATTTCTTACATTTCTATCAGGCTCACTGAACATCCGACATCTGTTTTTATGATATATTCACTCCTTTATTCTTTTTGCCATCACAATCCATACTTCAGGGTGAGGAATCAGGGCTTTGACAACCCTGGCTACGGAAGTGAAGCAGGAAGTCTGAATCCTGCGGCTCATGTGTCAGAAAACTTTTGTAACTTCTAGCATTAAAGCACATGCCGCCGCTTACCGGAATCCAATAGTTGATGAATCATCCAATGCTGACACCCATTCATTGCAATTGGCTTAAAATTCGATGCCTGCTAAAGAAATATAAACTTATACGTGTCTATGAAATTGATTGAACTTGCCAAAGAACTGAACATATCTGCAGAAGCCATCAAACAGTTTATCCAGGATTTTGATCTTGAGCTGTCGGAATGCATCAGCACCAATTTTGAAGTAAAGGATGATTTTGAAAAGTTTGCCCGTGAACAGATCGATTTTCTGAAACGGTACGAAAAAGACCTCGATAAAGACAAGACGCCCGGACAGATTGCAGAAAAAATCAGCCAGCCTAAAGAAAAAGTGGAAGAGGCCATGCAGGAAACAGCCCCCAATATCTTCGATAATGGATTTTTCAAATCATCGGTTTCCAGTTATGGGATCGATAATAAGCTGGGCGGAAATTATCAGTTCGTATACAATTACTTCGGCAGTACGACAAGCCTTCAGAAACGGGATTTTATAGGATACAGAGACCTGTTTTTTTATATTTCGGGTGTGTTGGAACCTTTCCTGAATCCGCAGCAGATCCGTGACTGGGGAATCAACCGGCCGGCCGGGATCATCCTGTACGGACCTCCGGGCAGCGGAAAAATATTCTGGGCAAAAAAGATCGCTGAGATTATCGGCTATCAGTTCAGGGAAGTGAAAAAGCATTACCTGGGCACGTCCTATATAGACGGGAGCCAGACCAATTTCAATGATTTCCTGGTTACCATGATGCAACAGGAGAAAGTCCTCCTGTTTATGGATGATTTTGATGAAATCATGATGGCCAGAAAAGCGGAAAACAACATTGCCGCCTGTAACCTGGTTACACAGGAAGTAATTTTGCACCACATTTCAAGATTTGAACAGGGCGATCTTCTGATGATAGGCTCGGCTACTACGGTTTCCGAGGTGGATGAGGAAATCATGGCACCGGGAAGATTTGATGTAACGATTCCCGTTTTTCCGCCGAACCTTGCAGAACGGTCGGAAATCATCCTGTATGCCATGACCAAAGGCCTGGATGACGATTCATTGCTCTATAAAATCCTGAAACACAACAAGGCCGAACAGATTCCTTTCTGGAATGAGATTTCAGCTAAAATGAAAGTCTTCAGCAACACCATGCTGATCGATTTTACGCAGAGCCTGAAAAAACGCATCAAACACCTGTACTATAAAACCAGGAACGAGCAGCTGAAGATCGATACAACCCTGCTGGAAGGCGCATTGCGTGATGCTGCAGGAAAACTGACGGATGAATACCTGAATCAGATTGAAAAATTCCTGAGGGATGTCGTGATCAATAATTCCGACCAGTTCCAGTACAGGATCCACAGCCTTAAAAAGGAACTGGATTCCTATAAAGCAGTAGAGGAGCCGCGCCGCATTATCGGTTTCCCTCACAACGACCCGTCCATCTGATTGCCCGTTACCCTGATCCGGGCTCCAGATCCCGGTCAGGGTATACGATAACGACCATGAAATATTTTCCTTTTGAACATATCATTTATGCCACGCATCTCTCTGAAAAAGAAGTAGTGGCTATCCTTTCACGTTCCGTCGGATACAAAGCGGCAGGTTCCTTCAGAAACGGCCCTTCAAAAGCCTATGAAGGTATTGTTGATGGCAATGGTTTCACCATCAGCAGGGTTTCAAAAAACAGGAATTCTTTCCTGCCTCAGAATACCGGGACCATCCGGCAGGACAGTGCCGCAACCAGGATCGAAGTAAAGATGCAATTACATAACCCGGTAAGAACCTTTTTGCTGTTCTGGTGCCTGGCGGTAACCTTATTTCTGATAGCCAGCCTGATGAAACAGGATCAGGACTATGAAGAGGTGTTTCTCGCGGTAATCATGCTGTTGGCCGCTTATTATCTGCTGGTCATGACAGGTTTCAGGAAAGAAAGTAAAAAATCAGGAAGGTTTTTTGAAAAACTCTTCGATGCGGAAATAGTATTGTATAAATGATTGATCTGCTGCGGGCGGTACCATCGGGATCCGTTGTGAGCCCGTGACACAAATGAAAGGATATTTCAGATACCGGGTTTGCCGGGATGAAATCGGTATTTTCTTTATTCACCAGCATATCCGCTTTCAATGAACCGGTTGGGCCCCGTCAGCTGATTGCTTTCTTTTTACAGCGAAATTTTTATCATTCCGCTGCAGGGAACAAAAGTTTTCACGATTTCATTTCCGAACCGCTCACAATCCCATGATAAGGGAATAAAATTTCTTATTTTTGCAAAAATAAACATTGTGATCAACAACGACCAGATCAAAGAAATTCAATCAAGGATTGATGACTTACATAAATATCTTCAGATCGATAAGAAGAAGATAGAAATAGCGAATGACGACGAAAAAACCGCTGCTCCGGAATTCTGGGACAATCCGAAAGAAGCCGAGGCTTTCCTGAAACAGCTCCGTTCCAAAAAGAAATGGGTGGAAGCCTATGAAGAAATCCATACCCAGTTTGAGGATATCCAGGTGCTGGTCGACTTTGCTAAAGAAGACCCGGATTCCGAGAAGGAACTTGATGACACCTTCCCTCAGCTGGTAGAAAAGATAGAAGACCTGGAATTCAAGAACATGCTTTCCAATGAAGGCGACGAGCTGTCTGCCGTCCTGCAGATCACAGCCGGGGCCGGGGGAACCGAGAGCTGCGACTGGGCTTCCATGCTGATGCGGATGTACACCATGTGGGCAGAGAAGCAGGGCTACAAAATCCGGGAACTGAACTTCCAGGAAGGCGATGTGGCCGGCGTAAAAACAGTGACCCTGGAAATTGAAGGTGAATTTGCTTTCGGTTACCTGAGAGGCGAGAACGGCGTACACCGGCTGGTAAGGATTTCGCCTTTCGATTCCAATGCCAAACGCCACACGAGTTTTGTATCCGTATATGTTTACCCGCTGGTAGATGATACCATCGAGATCAACATCAATCCTGCAGACATCAGCTTTGAAACGATGAGGTCTTCCGGTGCCGGAGGGCAGAACGTAAACAAGGTGGAAACGGCAGTCCGTCTCCGTCACGCGCCTACAGGGATCATCATTGAAAACTCCGAATCCCGTTCCCAGCTTCAGAACAAGGAAAAGGCCATGCAGCTGCTCCGTTCTAGGCTATATGAAATGGAGCTTGAAGAACGGCTCAAGGCCCGTAATGAAATCGAAGCCAATAAGATGAAGATCGAGTGGGGAAGCCAGATCCGGAACTACGTGATGCACCCGTACAAGCTCGTGAAGGATGTCCGGTCAGGGTTTGAAACTTCAGACGTGGATTCCGTGATGAACGGGAACCTTACGCCTTTCCTCAAAGCGTTTCTGATGGCTGACGGTACAGCCGTTTCAGACGATGATATGGATTTGTAAGCAGTGTTTAATTTTCGTTAAAATCTTATAATAAATTTCCTTTTGATCTTTATTAAGCTTATTTTTGTTGCTTATCAAAACGTATGGAAGACTTCAATAACTGGAAAGATTTATTAAACCCTGAGTTCTACATCAAACTCGGCGGGTTCTGGCTGATCCTGTTTATCATTTTTGCCGAAACCGGCCTTTTCGTAGGATTTTTTCTTCCGGGAGACTCTTTGCTTTTTGTTTCGGGAATTTATTCCATTGATATCATCCAGGCCACCTTCGGTTCTACGGGAAGCGATTTCTTTGATACCCTGATCCTGGCGTCATCTGTGGCACTGGCTGCCATTGTAGGAAATGAAGTAGGCTATTATTTCGGCCGTAAAGCAGGTTCTACCTTGTACAAAAAACCGGATAACTGGCTGTTTAAGAAGAAATACCTGTATCAGGCACACGACTTTTTCGAGAAGAACGGGGCACTGGCCATCATTATGGCAAGGTTCCTGCCGGTGGTAAGAACGTTTACCCCGATTGTTGCCGGAATCGTGAAAATGGATAAGAAAGATTTTTTCAGGGATAATGTCATCGGTGCTGTACTGTGGTCATTCCTATTAATCTTTGCCGGTCATTACCTTGATAAACTCTTTATCGACCAGTTCGGTATCGATCTCAAGAAAAAACTGGAACTGATCATCATTGTGATTGTCCTGATTACCACGGTGCCTATCATTATCAAATTCCTTTTCGGGAAGAAGCAGGATTTCTCAAAATATGAAAACCATAATTTTGATGATGAAAAATAAATCATTCAGCAACATAACAGATAAAACCCGTTTCTCGTGAACGGGTTTTTTATTTACGGCATACGGGTCTTTTCGGGGTCATCCTGTATCCAGTCCAGGATATTGGGGTAGATGATGCTGTCCCTTTTTGTGCTGCTGAAAAACCGGGGCGCGTGGCCGGTGTTCTCCATAAAAATAAATTTATGGCGGATCTGGCGTGCCGTCAATGCCGAGTCGAGGGCCAGTGCCTGCTTCTGATTCACCAGAAAATCCCGGTTTCCCTGAAAGAAAAGGGTAGGGACATCAGAAATGTTGGCAATAGGGCTGGCTTTCTTAAATTCTCCGGACAGGCTTTTGCGGTTGAACGGCTCGCCCACGACTTTCTGTATCGTTGGTGACGAATACCTGGAATAAAATGAGTTCAGGTAGTCCGGCGAATAAAAGTCGGTAGGCCCGCTCAGGGAAATGATCTTTTTAACCTGGCCGGGATTCCGGTAACCATACAGCAATGCCAGATGGCCGCCGGCGCTTTCACCCAGAAGAATGTAGTTGTCCGGCTGCAGTTCGGCATTCTGAGCCAGGGTATTGAACTTCGCAATGGCAGAGCCGATGTCCTCAAGCTGTTCACGGTAGGTAATTTTCTTTGCCCGGGAAACCAGCCGGTAGTTCATATTGATGCTCGGGATGTTGTTTTTGAAAAGCATCTTCTGGATCTGGATCAGGTGTTCCTTTTTCCCCAGCGTCCAGGCGCCGCCATGAATCAGCAGGACCACAGGTGAGGTCTCAGCATAACCGGACGGAAGGAAAACATCCATCTTCTGCCGCTTGTGTTCACCATATTTCAGGTTGTAGATTTTCTGCTCGTTATTGGTTCCCACCCAGACTTTGAATTTCCTTGTATTGCATGAACTGAAAACAAAAGCGATTGCCCATAAGATAAAAAAACGGTAATCGAGAATCAGCTTTTTCATGGAATAAAGATACGGAAAAAGAGAATCGGAATCAGACTTCAGGACATGATTTCACGCTTGCTTCAGTCTAAAATGACCGGCGGCATACATTTATTATCCGCCCATATTTCCGTTTTTGTAACATAGCCTTCCTCACAGCTGCAATTCCTGTTTTTTACTGTAAATTTTGATTCTTTCAGATAAGGCCGGTTTTTTTTATCCAGCCGGTAAGATTCAGGGAGCACATACTCTGTAACGGTCTGTTCTATACTATCGTCTTCCCGGTAACTTGCATATTCTTTCCACAGGACACCGTTCTTAAAAACAGTATGATAGTCTGAACTTCTGTCATATCCATAGGTAAATTCATCAAACTCGTCGGCCCTCTGGTGAAAACTGTATGCTAATGTACCGTCCGGATTGTAATAATAGTATTGCGCTTCGTAATCTTCCTCATGGGCATGTGATCTGCTGTACAGAAGAAGGTATTTTGCCTCAGCGTCCGTATTGACTGATTTAACCTGATTCAGGTCTTCTGTCCCTTTATAGCGTAATTTATCAGATGCATAAATAAAATAAAACGTTCTTTTATCATCATTTTCCAGGGCGTAATAAACACCGTTTTGCCGATCGTATAGTAATTGTTCACAGGGAAGGATAATATTGTTCCGGTAAAAATCCCGGTCAGACAATCCTGTTTTCAAATCCTCGAAACGTCCGTACACCTTGTCGATTTTTGCTCCTCCATAGTCTGAATGCCGGACTTTATACCTGAGTTCAGATATGAGTTTTGAACTTTCCAGGCATGTGGTTTTGAGGGATTTTACCGTACATTCCACCATACCGATGTCTCTTTGCCCAAAGCTCAGCACAGGAATCAGAAGGAGCACTGTTTTTTTCCATTTCATTTTATTTTATTTTAGTTCCTGTGTTCTTCTGTGTTTATTAATTTCCATTGATGACCGATGTACTGATAGGTGTAGAAATACTCATCTTTAAATTTATAAAACTTAGCGGTCACCTCATCTTTTGATTCATAATTTAAAAAATCGACGGCTAATCTTGTCGATGAAATATCAAATTCCGGTTTCTCTATATTTCCCGGGTAATAAATGCCGGTCTCGTTACGGGACGTAATTTCAGGAAAATTCAGCATAAAATAGTAGTCATTCTCTTCTATTGCTTTAAGAAGATCTTTGCTAATGGTCCTGAACGCATTTGGACCTATTGTAGGGATCAGGTTTTTGTGGAAATGTTCAGCAATCGATTTGAACGCTTCTTCAGACCAGAACAATTGATCCAGAAACCTATTTTTGTCATGAAATAAAGTAGATCTTGAAGAACACTGGCTATTGAGATTGTCGTTGATAAAGGGATAAACATATACGCTTACATACATACTTTTACCGGCAAGCAGTGGTTTCGGAATATTACTGAAAATGGCTTTCCGTAACGTAGAGAATTTTTGCTTTTCATCAGTGTTTTTTTTCTTAAATGCAGAAAGGGCTTCTTCTTCTTTCTTAAAATAGTCGGCACAATTACAGCCCCTTTCTGCCGGAACACCAGGGATTGTGGGGCAGGCATCGATGTTATCAGAAATTCCATCGCCATCGGTATCCGGCCAGGGGCATCCGTTGTTTTCAGCTGGCCCTTTACTATCCGGGCATGCATCATCTGTATCCGGAATTCCGTCTGCATCTGCATCGGGAAAAGGGCAGCCAAGGTTTTCAGCAGGTCCGTTTTCTTTCGGGCATTTATCCAGATAATACATTAATGTATCTTTATCTTCATCAGACAAACAGATCTTTTTTGAAAACACCTTTCTGCATTTTCTGAATTCCTTTTTATCCGTAATTTCCTGAGCAGATAAAAAACTGCTGATCAGCAGGAAAAGGAGGAAATATTTTTTCATGTTATGGTAAAACTGATTTCCATGTTATTTTCTTTGCTAATATAAACAAATCTTTAATTGAAATATTCAAATAAGAAGGCTCTGTTCTCTAATTATAATGGTCTGTTTTATACCGGATTTTACATTCTCCCTTAAAATATGCGCTGCCGGATTAAGCAGATTCTTATGGAATGTCAATCTGCGTAATCACCGTATTCTGCGGGATTATTTATCAGCTTATAATAAGCAGATTTGTAAAATGATGAAACTGATTACTGCTGTATCACGAATATGGCCGGTTATTTGAGAATCCAGTGTTTTAAGTACATTAATTTTAAAATGTTCCGGCTTGCTATAAAACCCGGCGGAATCATAGAACAATTAGAATTAAAATATTTATTTTTGCTGAGCATTAACAAACATTAAAAAAATATTAAAACTATGGCATCTGGCTTTTTTGCGATTTTGGATGATATCGGGGCATTGATGGACGATGTAGCGGTGACGAGTAAAGTGGCTACTCAGAAAACAGCCGGCATCCTCGGGGATGACCTGGCGGTAAATGCGGAAAAGGCAACCGGCTTTCTCTCATCCCGGGAACTTCCTGTGTTATGGGCCATTACCAAGGGTTCCTTTATTAATAAACTGATTATTCTTCCGGTTGTATTTTTACTCAACTGGATCTATGCACCGGCAATCAATTATGTACTGATCCTGGGTGGCCTGTACCTGTCATTCGAAGGAATGGAAAAAATTATCGAATTTCTTTTTCACCGGGATAAAAAAGGCCATGAAGTAGAAGCTGAAATCGAAGAAGCAAAAGGACAGAGCCCTGAAGAGATGGAAAAAGCAAAGGTAAAATCCGCGATTACGACAGACTTTATTCTTTCCATCGAGATTGTTATCATTGCGCTGGGAACCGTACTGGAGGAAAGCCATCCTTTCATTACACAGATTCTGGTGACCAGCTTCGTGGCATTTATCGCTACGGTAGGCGTATACGGGATTGTTGCACTGATCGTAAGGATGGATGATGCCGGATTCAAGCTGATCAAAAAAAGCAATGACAAAGGATTTTTCGGAAAACTGGGACATTTCCTGGTCAAGGCCTTACCTATTGTGATCAAAGCCCTTGGGGTTATCGGTACCATTGCCCTGATCCTGGTAGCCGGCGGTATCTTTGCCCACAGAATTGATTATTTCCATCATCTGTTCCCTTCCTGGCCGGATGTACTGAAAGAAGCCGTATTCGGAATTGCCGGCGGACTCCTTACCGTAGCTTTGTTTACTGCAGGCAAAGGCATTTATTCAGTGGCTGTGAAAAAATAAACAAGCATACCTGTTTTTAAATAGTGAATCCTGTCATGCCGTGACAGGATTTTCTTTTTTTACATTAGGTATACTGCCGTGTTTCCTTCTATCCTTTCCTGATTGGCATAAAGGCAGTCTAACTATCCGAGATAGGATGTCAGCAAAAAAGGATTCCCTGGAGAATCCTTTAGCTGTTATATCATGTGAACCTTAACGGTTACCCTGATTCTGTCTCAGGTCCATCGTCTGTTAATTAAATAAATCTTTTACCTTATCAAAGAACGTTTTTTCTTTTCCGGAAGGTTCGGCTATCATTTCCCCACTGGACATCTGCTTTTCGAAGAAATCTTTCTGGTCTTTGGTAAGTTTCTGCGGAGTCCATACATTGATGTGGATGAACATATCGCCCTTTCCGTAGCTGTCGATGCTGGGAAGGCCTTTTCCGGCCAGCCTCAGGATTTTCCCCGACTGCGTCCCGGGGTCGACCGTGATCTTTACTTTTCCACCGACGGTAGGAACTTCTTTCTTGGTTCCGAGTGCCGCTTCAGCAAACGAGATATACAGTTCCTGATGCAGGTTGTCGCCTTCTCTCTTGATGGTCTGGTCTGCCTCTTCCTCGATAATTACCAGCAGGTCTCCGGCAATACCGCCGAAAGGGGCATCATTTCCTTTGCCTCTTACATTCAGCTGGATGCCGTCTCTGGCTCCGGCCGGAATGTTGATGGAGATTTCCTCTTCGTCCTTGATCAGACCCTGCGCATTGGCGCCGGCCGGGATTTTATCGGCTACTTTACCGATTCCCTGGCACGTTCCGCAGGTGGTCTGCGTCTGCATCTGTCCGAACATGGTATTCATGACTTTCAGCTGGACTCCGGAACCGCCACAGGTAGGGCAGGTCTTTGAAGTGGCACCTTCCGCCATTTTCATTTTCTTTACCTTGATGGTTTTCTGGGTACCGTTCACCATTTCCTCAAGGTTCAGTTTGATCCTGATCCTTAAATTGGAACCTTTTACCTGCTGACGACCACCGCCGCCGCCGCCGAATCCGCCGAAACCACCGCCGAAAATATCGCCGAACTGGCTGAAGATATCTTCCATGTTCATTCCGCCGCCGAAACCGCCTCCGCCGAAGCCACCGCCTCCGCTCATGCCTGCATGGCCGAACTGGTCATATCTTGCCCGTTTCTGCTCGTCGCTCAGCACTTCATATGCTTCAGCC
Source organism: uncultured Chryseobacterium sp. (assembly GCF_913776365.1). GTDB lineage: Bacteria > Bacteroidota > Bacteroidia > Flavobacteriales > Weeksellaceae > Chryseobacterium. The sequence goes on from NZ_CAJYMO010000138.1 coordinate 16,290, forward strand.
GCTTCCTTGAATTTATCTTCAGCCTCCTTATCGCCCGGATTTTTATCAGGGTGATACTTGATCGCCATTTTACGGTATGCTTTCTTTATTTCATCGGCCGATGCAGATTTGCTGATCTCCAGAACCTCGTAATAATCTCTCTTTGACATTTTTATATATGAGTAATTAGTAATGAATAATGAGTAATATCTGATTGCTTATTACCCGTTACTTATTGCTTAGATTTTAATTTCCGGTAACTACTTTGGCAAAACGGATTACCTTATCGCCCAGGGTATATCCGGTCTCGATAACATCCACGATTTTTCCTTTCAGCTCTTCGGTAGGAGCAGGGATCTGAGTAATGGCCTCATGGAAATCCACATTGAAGCTATCGCCGGCATTCACTTCCACAGGTTTCAGTCCTTTCTCCATAAGCTTGCTTTTGAACTTGTTATAGATCAGTTCCACGCCCTGAAGATCGGCAGGATTCCCGTTTTTGGCAATTTCTTTCAATGCTCTTTCGAAATCATCCAGCACGCCGAGCATAGAAACCATCATATCCTGATTGGCATACTGAAAGAACTCCATTTTTTCCTTGGAGGTTCTCTTCTTATAGTTTTCAAATTCGGCATACAGCCTGATGTAACGGTCTTTTTCTTCTGCCAAAAGTTCCTCTGGAGAAGGTTTTGCTGTCACATTGTCCTGCGGTGCCGCTTCATGCTGACCGTTTGTTTCTTCCTGTTGATTGATGCTTTCTTCGTTGATATCCTGATTTTCCATAATTCAATACTTATTTTCCTAATGATTCACAAAGATACTGCCAAATAAAAAATCCGGACATTTAGGCATAAAACGTTTGCAGAACAGCTTCCGTGCAGGAATTGTGCTGGGTGAACGGGCAATTCCTGCAGGTCAATGGTCAATTTTTTGTCCGTGGGAAAATTCATCTGCACAGCAGAATTCACCGCTGGCGCGGGCATCATGCCCGTGTCCACATACGGCATAGTCTCCAGGTCTGCGTCCACACCTAAAAAGTTCCTAACTTGGCTCGCGCAGTGAAATTCACCTTTCACTTATGGTCAATGGTCAATTCCTTTGGATCAATGGTCAATTTTTGTCCGTGGGAAAATTCACCTGCACAGCAGAATTGACTTGCACAGCGAGATTCACCACTCATTTCACTTTCCGGCAAACGTCTGGTACAGCAGGTATACATTCAGCACAATGATGATGAAGGAAATCACCCAAACGCATGTTTTAAGAACCGGACCGTTTACAAATTCCCCCATTTTGGCCTTGTCATTGGTAAACATTACCAGTGGCACAACGGCAAAGCTCAGCTGCATGGACAGGATTACCTGGCTCAGGACCAGTAGGTCGGTAGTGCCTTCCTCACCGTACAGAATGGCAACAATCATGGCGGGAATGACGGCAATCAGCCGCGTAATCAGCCTTCGCAGCCAGGGTTTCAGCCGGATATTGAGGAAACCTTCCATAACGATCTGGCCGGCCAGTGTTCCTGTTAATGTGGAATTCTGTCCCGAGGCAAGCAAAGCAACTGCAAAAACGATACTGGCCATGGAAGCTCCCAGAATAGGCGTCAGCATTTTATACGCATCATGGATATCCGCAACATCCTTATTATCGGTAACATGGAAGGTAGCTGCAGCCAGGACAAGAATGGCCCCGTTGATGAAAAAGGCCAGCATCAGGGAAACGGTACTGTCCAGCGTAGCAAACTTAATCGCTTCTTTTTTTCCCTCCCGGTCCCGGTTATAATCCCGGGTCTGGACAATGCTGCTGTGCAGGTACAGGTTATGGGGCATTACCGTGGCTCCCAGAATGCCGATGGCTATGTACAGCATGGCCGGATTCTTAACGATCTCTGCGCTTGGGACCAAACCGCCAAGCAGCTCATTGACGGCAGGTTTTGAAATCACCAGTTCATAGACAAAGCAGGCGAGGATCAGGAAAATAAGCCCGCCGACTATGCTTTCGATCCACCGGAAACCTTTAGCCTGAAGCATTAAAATAATGAAGACATCTACCGTTGTAATGGCAATTCCCCACGTGAGCGGGATATGGAAAAGGAGATTGAGGGCAATCGCAGAACCGATGACTTCTGCAAGGTCACAGGCGGCAATGGCTATTTCACAGAATATCCAGAGAATAAAGTTGGTAACAGGGCTGAAATGGTCCCTGCAGGCCTGAGCAAGATCCCTTTCCGCAACCACGCCAAGCTTTACCGACAGATGCTGGAGCACCATGGCAAACAGATTGGAAATGAGTACAACGGAGAGCAGGGTGTACCCGAACTGGGCACCTCCGGCAATATCGGTGGCCCAGTTTCCGGGGTCCATGTATCCAACGGCCACCATAAGTCCGGGACCGGCAAAGGCAAGGTATTTTTTCCAGAAGCCCGCATCTTTCGGAACTTTTACCGAAGCATAGGCTTCCGACAGGGAATGGGACGTCTTATCCTGTCGCCAGGCGTTTTTTAATTTTAGATTCATAAAAATGTTAGAAAAGGCTAACAAATGTAATTAAATAAATGAAAATCACCAAACAGGCATAATAAAATCCCGGAAATTTCCGGGATTGGTTTATCATGATTGAAAGGTATTATTTGGAAAACCTTACGGCCATTCTTCTGTCTACGGCACGTTCTGCGTCAGATGCACCGGCATCTACTTTGGCGAATTCGCTTCCGTATCCGTCGGCTCCCGTTACCTGGGATCCTACGCCTTGTTTTTCAAGCCAGGATTTAATGTAAGCGGCACGGTCTGCGGAAAGTTTCATATTCAGTTGTTCGTTTCCGGTTTTGTCGGTATACCCGCCGATTTTTATTTTTGCATCCGGATAAGCCTTCAGGATGGCTACCAGGTTCTGCAGCTGTCCTTCGGAACCTGCTTCCAGTTCGGTGGCACTGCCGGTCTTGAAGTTGACATGGTCAAAATCATACCATGTATTTTTCAGGACAGCATCATCTGCTGCATTTTTATAATTATCCGATTTCAGGAACGCAATCATACGGTCTTCCATTCCTCCCCGGTAGCCTTTCAGAGCAGTACCGTTGAGATCAATATCTTCATCTGTTCTTGACGCAGTTGCCGCAGCCATTGTATCGGCAGCCGGAACAGCGGTGGTATTGTCGGTTACTACAGTTCCTGAATCATTTACGGTAGTGGTGGTAGTGGTTTCTTTCTTTTCACACTGCTGCCAGATGAAATAACCGGCTGCCAGAAGAAGCAGAAGCGGGAGAAGCCATTTCCAGATGGATCCGTCTTCCTTGCGAGGCCTGTCCGGGAAAGTTCCTTCAGCAGCAACACTTCGCGTCACTTCCGGTTTCGGGGCTTCATGAGAAGCCAGATGGATCGCATCCCTGTCATTATCAAATTTATATCGGGCATCCCAGTCGCCCATGCTTAGAGCGGCAAAGGAAAGTCCTGCCGGCAACAGTGAAGAGACGGATCCTCTTTGTTCCCTCAGCAGATTGGAAATTCCTGCTTTATCCAGATTCTGGTCTGCTGCATATTTCCCGATTGCACCCACTGCTGCTGCAGTAACGGTATTCAGTAATGCACCGGATGAGCTGTTGCTGATCCCCGCATAAGTTGCTACGGCATTTACCAGCCCGCTTACCTTATCGCCGAAAATAGTGGCCAGGATACCGGAAACATGAGTATTATGGGCACCGTCTGCCAGATTTCCCAAAACACCGGCCTGCGAAGCCTGGCTGATGCCATCCAGCACATGAGGATTGTCTGAATCATTGGCAAGGCCACCGACTACTGCAGGCAGGAAACCTGATATCGCTTTTGAAATTCCGGATTCGCTTTCTCCGAACCGGGCTGCCGTCTGGGAAACCAGTGCAGGTCCCAGCTGTCCTTTAATGAGATCAATGATGTTTAATGACATAATATAGTATTTTGGATTAATGTATTCTGTATGCATCAAAAATTTCTCCAAATAGGGTTATAAATAAAAAATCTTTAGAAACCGGATGATTTCTAAAGATTTTTCTGGACAGGTAAGGGCTAGGTCTAATATGCTTTGGCAAACAAGACCCTCCTTGCCGAAGGTTTGCCGGAAACCATTGAAGTTCCGGCCTCGATATCGTCATCCAGCGGGATACAACGGATCGTCGCTTTCGTTTCTTCCTTGATCTGTTCCTCTTCTTCAGCAGTTCCGTCCCAATGGGCATAGATGAAGCCGCCTTTTTCTTCGAGGACTTTTTTGAATTCTTCGTACGTATCCACCTTGGTAATGTTGTTTTTCCTGAACTCAAAGGCTTTGTTATAAATATCCTGCTGAATGGTTTTCAGTAAGTCTTCGATATAGGAATCCAGTCCTTCGATGGATCGCACTTCTTTGGTAAGGTTATCCCTTCTGGCAATCTCCACAGATTTGTTTTCAAGGTCCCTTGGTCCCATGGCGATCCTTACCGGAACCCCTTTCAGTTCATATTCTGCAAATTTCCAGCCCGGCTTGTTTTGGGTATCGTTGTCAAACTTCACGGAAATTCCTTTTGCTCTCAGTCTGGCCTGAATGTCCAGTGCCACTTCGCTGATCTGTGCCAGCTGCTCTTCTCCTTTGAAGATCGGAACGATCACCACCTGTATCGGTGCAAGGGTAGGAGGCAGCACCAATCCGAAATCATCGGAATGCGTCATGATCAAAGCTCCCATCAGACGCGTGGAAGTTCCCCATGAAGTGGCCCACGCATGCTCGATCTTTCCTTCTTTGTTGGTGAACTTCACGTCAAATGCCTTTGCGAAATTCTGTCCCAGGAAATGGGAAGTTCCTGCCTGCAGGGCTTTTCCGTCCTGCATCAGGGCTTCGATACAGTACGTTTCGTCAGCTCCGGCAAAACGCTCTGAAGGAGTTTTCAACCCTTGGATTACCGGAATAGACATGAAGTTCTCTGCAAAATCTGCATAGACTTTGTTCATCTTTTCCGCTTCTTCAACAGCTTCTTCCCTGGTAGCATGTGCCGTGTGGCCTTCCTGCCAGAGGAATTCCGCCGTTCTTAGAAACAGGCGGGTCCTCATTTCCCACCGTACCACATTGGCCCACTGGTTGATGAGGATCGGCAGGTCGCGGTAAGACTGTATCCAGTTTTTATAGGTATTCCAGATGATGGCTTCTGAAGTAGGGCGTACAATCAGTTCCTCTTCCAGTTTGGCATCCGGATCCACAATCAGCTTGGAAGGATTGTCCGGATCTGTCTTTAACCGGTAGTGGGTAACGACAGCACATTCTTTGGCAAAACCTTCAGCATTCTTTTCTTCAGCCTCGAACAAGCTTTTGGGCACAAAAAGCGGGAAATAAGCATTCACATGTCCTGTTTCCTTGAACTTTTTATCCATTTCATCACGCATTTTTTCCCAGATCGCATAGCCATACGGTTTGATTACCATACAGCCCCTTACCCCTGAGTTTTCGGCTAAGTCGGCCTTTACGACCAGCTCATTATACCATTTGCTGTAATCTTCGCTTCTTGAGGTTAATTTTGCCATTATTTTTTAAAATTTATTTAACTTTTTCCTTTTGTTGTTATCTAAAAATAAAAATCTATTTTTGATAGATTTTTTGTACCCGGTTAATGGTACATTTTTGGTACAGACTGCAAATATAATTTAAATTAAAAATTTTTACGTTATCATGAAAAGAAATATACATAAAAATCTGCTTGGCATGCTGAAATCCAAAGGGATTCTGGCCATTTCAGGCGGATTGTTGATGATGTCCTGCGGTGCCCAGATGGGTGGCTACAGCGAGACGGACGGCGTATATTACGACCCGAACAAAGACACGCTTCCTGAAGGAGTGATTATCAATGACAGAGGAAACAGGGTAGGAGAAGAGTACAACTATTATCAGGATGACACCAATCTGGTTCAGAATGCAGAAATGAATTCCAGAGAAGGGAAATACAATGACTGGAACAATTACGACTGGAACGCTACAGCAACAGACTCCGATTGGGGAATGTATGCCGGAAGCCAGACCAACTATTACGACAACTCATGGGGATGGGGATCTCCTTGGGGCTGGGGCGGATGGTATGGCGGCTATAGCCCATATTGGGGCTACGGCGGCGGCTGGGGCCTGGGAATGTCCTGGGGCTGGGGCGGCGGCTGGAACATGGGCTGGGGCTGGGGCTCTCCCTGGAATATGGGCTGGGGCGGCTGGTATGGCGGCTATAACCCTTACTGGGGATACGGATACCCGTACGGATGGGGCTATGGCGGCGGATACTGGGGCAACGGTTATTATAACAGCCCGATTTACAGAAGGAGCTCTTCCGGCGGAAGAGGATTCAATTATGGAAGCTTTGCCAACCGTTACGGTGTAACCTCAGCATCAGGCTTCAGACGAAGCGGAATGAGTGCGGGTGGTTTCAGAAACGAAAACAATACAGGAGGCTTCAGGAATGGAAATACCATGAATGGCGGCTTCAGAGGAACCAACGGAGGCTTCAGGGGGAGTAACGGCGGCATGAGACAGGGAAGCATCAATGGCGGCTTCAGGTCACAGGGCGGATTCCGCAATACGCAGCCAAATTACAATTACCAGCAACAGTCCCAGCCGAGAATGAACGACAGCGGTTTCAGAAACAACAGCGGCGGATTCAGGAACAGCGGTGGCGGTTTCAATAACTCCAGCAGCGGCGGCGGTTTCAGATCAGGAGGCGGCGGCTTCGGCGGCGGAGGAGGCGGAATGCGCTCCGGTGGCGGAG